>CAYZOB010000040.1:0-33164 GCA_964480115.1 uncultured Candidatus Peribacteria bacterium | reverse complement strand
AGTTGCCGATTAAATCCAACCTCAAGGAAGGATTCAAGATTTTGGAATACTTCATCGCCACTCACGGAGGACGTAAAGGCAAATCCGATACCGCTCTAAAAACCGCCGAAGCCGGTTATCTCACCCGTCGTTTGGTAGATTCAAATCAAGATGTGGTAATTCGTGAAGAGGATTGCGGTTCTACTCAATTTCATACCATCACAAAGCTGGAATCGGAACAAATCGGTGAAAAATTTGAAACCAGAATTTACGGTCGTACTCTTGCTGAAGACGTGAAAGACAAGAAAGGCAAAGTACTGGCTAAGAAAAGCACCATTATTGAAAAAGCCACTTTAAGATTATTCGGAAGTGAAAAAATTGAAGCGGTAGTGGTACGTTCCGTCATGACCTGCAAAACTCTCAATGGTATTTGTATCAAATGTTACGGCAAAGATCTCGGCACGAATAAAGAAGTTCAAATCGGTACGGCGGTCGGTATTATTGCCGCTCAAAGTATCGGTGAGCCTGGTACACAGCTCACGATGCGTACTTTCCATATGGGAGGTGTAGCGGAAGGCGGCGATATTACCCAGGGTCTTACCCGCGTGGAAGAACTTTTCGAAGCACGTTGCCCAAAAAATGCCGGCGTTCTATCCGAAATTGAAGGCAAAGCTCATGTTCAACAAAATGGCAAAATCACCGAAATCACCGTTACTTCACTGGATACGGTAGAAATAGCTTATCCGTTGATTGGTGATTTGAAAGCTATAGTAAAAGTTGGCGAACATGTGAAGCCGAAACAGGTAATTGCCAAAGAAGAAAACCAGAAAGGTACGGTAAAATGTAACGAAGAAGGAAAAATTGTTACTATCGAAGATGATCATATCGTCATTCGTACGACCGGCAAAATTAAGAAAAACTATGTTGTTCCACCATCCCGAACTATCAAGATCAAGGACAACACTTTGGTGAAAAAAGGCCAGTCCCTGACCACCGGACATCTTGATCTTAAAGAATTGATGTTCCTCACGGATGAATACACGGTCCAGAAATACATCATGACGGAAGTGCAAAGCATTTACGCCTCACAGGGTCAGAGTATCAATGATAAACATATTGAAATTATCGCCCGCCAAATGCTTTCCAAAGTGAGAGTAATTGATGGCGGTGAGACCGAATTCTTGCCGGGAGAAATAATTGATATTATTAAATTCAACAAGATCAACGATAAAAGTAAAAAAGGCAAAAAAGCCAAATGTGAAAGACTCCTGCTCGGTCTTACCAGAATCGCTCTTTATACCGACAGTTGGCTTTCCGCCGCTTCTTTCCAGGAAACAATTCGCGTACTTGTTGAAGCCGCTACCACAAACCGCGTCGACAATCTCGAAGGTCTAAAGGAAAATGTTATCATCGGTAAATTGATTCCGGCCGGCGAAACTTTCCGCAGACTCAATAAAGTGGCCAGCAAAAACGAAGAATCCAGCGACCAGACCATTGAAGAAGCCAAGGAAAATGAAAAGAGGTTGCCTGTTATATAAAAAACGAAATCCCACCTGCCCCCAAATCCCCTTGCAATAACACCAAACATAATATAAATTCAGACGCAAGCCAGCCAAAATGAATGTTTTGGCCTAGCCAATACCCACCCAATGCCAACAATAAACCAATTAATCAGAAAGCCGCGACGTAATCCAAAACACAAGAGTAAAACTCCCGCTTTGATTTTTGGCTTCAATCATCTTAAGAATACCCAGATTAAGCTCAACTCACCTATCAAGCGCGGTGTTTGCACCAAGGTGACTACAATGACGCCTAAGAAACCAAACTCCGCTCTACGCAAAATTGCCAAAGTAAAACTTACCAACGGCATGGAAGTTAACGCTTACATCCCGGGTGAAGGCCACAACCTTCAAGAGCATTCAGTGGTAATTATTCGTGGAGGAAGAGTTAAAGATTTACCTGGTATTCGTTATCATATTGTGCGTGGCCTCCTCGACACTCAAGGAGTCCAAGGTCGCAAAAAGAGCCGTTCCAAGTATGGAGCCAAGAAAAAATAATTAATCTCAAATAATCACTCATGAACAAGCGCAATCTACAAATTCCGGAAGGCTCCTCTCCCATGCAGGAGAAATTTATCAATTACGTCATGATGCAGGGTAAAAAATCCATCGCCCGCGGAATATTTAATGAAACTTTAAAAATCATCAGCAAGAAGACCAATGGCGACCCTGAAAAAGTTTTCAAAACAGCTCTGGATAATGTAAAACCTCCTCTTGAAGTTAAGCCAAAAAGAATCGGTGGAGCGGTTTACCAGATTCCCCGTGAAGTAAAACCTGAACGTCAATTGGCCCTGGCTTGCCGCTGGTTGATCGGCGGTGCTCGCGGCAAAAAAGGCGCTCCCATGGCTCAAAAACTCGCCAATGAATTGATGGACGCCGCCAATAACGCCGGAGCCGCCATCAAGAAAAAAGACGATACCATCAGAATGGCAGAAGCCAACAAAGCCTTCGCCCACTTGGCAAAATACTAAAAAAAACCATCACTTATCTACCAAATCTCCAAGCTCGGGAGCTCTTTTCTTGAGCTTTCTTATTCCTAAATCTTCAATCTGCCGAACACGCTCACGCGTCAGACCCATCGCCGCCCCAACTTCTTCCAGGGTATAATCATCCATGATTTCATTTTCGGAAGTACCGGCGGTAATTTCAGCATGAGTTTTCAAGATAAACTCAAGCCTGTTCACAGTCATGCTCAACACTTTAGCAAGCTCTTTCAGGGAAGGTTCGCGTCCAAGCTCCGCAGCCAGCTCCAAACGCCGAATTTCAATTTCACCAACTACCTCTGAAAAATCATCGGAACCTTGAACTTTTGAGATTATACCGGTAATACCCAATCCCTTGGGATCTATGCCAAAACGATGCGCCAGGACAAACCTTTGTTTAACGCTTGGAAGTGCGGCCAAAGCTTCTCGAATTTGAACCCGAACCTGAGCCCTATGACTGCTTTCATAAGCATCTTCAGAATCTGGCTCCCGGATGAAATCCCCTAACTCGCTATCACCATCACCGACCTGAGTTTGCAGAGAAGTAATATGACCTGTCTGATTATGTCTAGCTAAAAGCATAGCAACCATTTTTTCATCCATCTCCAATCTTTCAGCAACTTCCGCCAGGGTCGCTTCCCTTTCCAGCTCTTTAGACAAAACTTCTTGAGCTCGCTTAATTCTATTGATTATCTCAATAAAATGTACCGGCTGACGAATTGTTTTACCCTGATCGGCAATTGCCCGGGTTATTGCTTGCCGAATCCACCAGGTTGCATATGTTGAAAGCTTATACCCCCTCCTAGGATCAAATTTTTCAATACCCTTCATCAGTCCAATATTTCCCTCCTGAATCAAATCCAGCAAATCAAGTCCGCGACCCTGGTTTTTTTTTGCAATAGAAACCACCAAACGAAGATTCGCCTGGATTAAATGATCACGCTCTTTACGGACATCTCTGCCATTTGCCTTTACCCTTACTGCAATGTCATATTCTTCCTGCCTGGATAACAAAGCGGTTTTTCCCATCTGCTGGAAATAAAGCCCCGCCGCACCCAACTTTACAAGCGAAGAATCTCTAGCCGCAGCCTTTTTCTCATCCGCAGCGAGCTGCGCCTCCAATTCACCAAGCTCATCATCACTTGGCTCCTCATATCCCTGATACTGAGTTGTCCCTTCTAAATTAGCCATAATGTCTATTATACGTTAGCAGTAAGACAATATAATAGAAAACTAAAATACAAAAATCAACCCCATCCATCCTAAATCGAACATCCATTTACATCCATTTACATATGGTTGACCTTTGCTCATTTTATTGCTACAATATACTTGAATATAAAAACAAAACCCTTGAACCAATTTGATCTGAAAAGTTTTATTGAGGCAGTTTCAAACTCCACATTTATAAATACTTTGCATGCTGAAGAAGCAAGTAGGGTTAAATGGCTTTTATTTAATGCTCCTGAGGAATTGAAACAAACGGTTTTTGAAATGTTTATGAAGGAAAATGAATTATCCAGCAAAATATTTAATGAAGCCCTTGGGGTAACAATATCCTACCTAAAACAGTATAACGATGAAAATAAAGCTCTTAATTCTAAACTGTTGGGGAAGATTGCTGAATTGAATGAGGTTCGTGCCCGGAAAAATGACAAATCCAGTGGAGAATATTTACTTAATTCACTGTAATCAATATTATTTATGGAAAAATTGGAAAAAATTGACGTGGGGAGTTTGGAGACAAAAGTAGATGAGGGGGCTGATGGTGCACTATCGGAAGTTATTGCTGAAATTGAAAAAATTGCGATGAGAAATTCGGAAATTATTGCTGATTTGAAAAATGGACCAGATCATTCCTTAGCTAGTTCGACAAATATATCTCTACTTGTAAAGGAGGCTGAAAATGATTATAAAGAGGCCATTTCTCGTTTGGAGTATAGACTTAAGCGGCATCAGATTAGGCCGGAAGAACTTACTGCTCTTGAGAATCTTAGAAGTAGATTGATGTCCAGCTTAGATGGATTATCCAATAAAGTGCCGCTCAATCACAGAACTTTCTCAGAGTTTATGACTGCTAGGGGGGGGTTTTCATCACATGAAGGAAAAATTTTACTGAAGCTTGGGGAAATGGATGTCCTCCCCTTGAATCAGCTTGATAATGAAGGGCGACTGGCAACAAGAGAATACCTGAGGGGGGTTTTAAATGACGATCCTAGTGCCAAAGTCACTATTCCTCTTTTAATAGTTGGGGGAGTTTTGGTTACCGGAGGAACTGGAGTAGTCATTGGGATGGCGATTGGTGCGGAAGCTGGTGCTGCTATGGCTGTTATGGGAGGATCCATTTACACATGTGGCTCCTTTGGAGTTCTGGAAAATGGCGGGGGGGATTTTGAAGACGTGGTCGGAGAGAAGGACGAAATTACCGGCATTAAATATTCTGAGGGTTCTACCTTTGAATTAATGAGTGGGATTGCCGAGGGTATCGCTTTGGATAGCAAGGACTGGCGCGTGAAAAAGGATGGATCTGTTCTTAAGGATGTTAATGATTACCTTAAATATTTATTGAGATATGAGAAGGATGGGGCAAGAGATGAAGGAAACATGGGTAAAGTAGATGTTATTGATGCGACTGCGGAGTACATTGGTATTAAGCAAGAAGATTTTAGCCGTTTAGACCTGGCCGTTTGTGATGCCATGGAAACCGTGCTCGGAAGAGGAAAAGTTAAAAATGATGATGAAATAAATGGCTATGCAGCAAGATTAGAGGGGCAGATATTGGGCAGATTGGCTGCGGCAAATAAGCGCTACAAAAATAATCCCGAAGCAGTGCGAGCTTACAAAAATTATATTTTCTATAAGCTAGATAATTTACCCAAGGAAGTAACTCAAGTTTTTCAAGTGGCAAATTACATTCTTCCTCCATCACTATGGGAAAATCAAGTAATGGCATATGAGGCTCAACAGCCCAGTTATTAAAAGTTTCTTTAAAAGACAGATGGGTATCAATTTTGGGAAGTCATTTCCACCATTTTATCAGACAGATTGGATCATTGGTGGACTCGCTTTGAAACTATGGAACCGTACAAAGCATTGCAAAAACAGTCTTTTTATGCTAAAATCATTAGATGAAAAACTATTACAAAACTCTCAACGGATTCAAACCAAATCACCTGGTTTTTGACGATATGCCACCGGAAAAAAATATCTCGCCTCAATCAGAAGATAAGCAGATCTCCGCTACCGAGCACGAAGCCGAAAGAGTCAAAACTACCAAGGAAATTTTAGAAGGAATACAGCAGGATCGTACCGCCTTAGCTCATGAACAAGCCACTGACCTCACGCTGGAAACCAAAGAATCCGATGGGGACAAACTGCTAAAAGCAGACACCTACATTTTGATCAGCCGGAGAGGAGCAGGTTCAAAACACAACACGGCAGGCTGGAAAGGACTCGCTCTGGCTACGGATTCTGTCAAAGTTTTGAATCCAAGAGTGAAATTAATCGGCGGTGTAGAAATGGTAAAAGTAAAACTCACGCACAAACTTTATTCTAAGCCGGGAGCAAAAGAAAGATTCCGTACCTACACCGGCTACATTGAAAAAAGCCAATTCAAATCTTCCGAACAATTCACCGCTCTGGCAAAAGAACCAAAAACTCCGGAATCAAAGGAAAACGTATTGATAAACGCCCAATTAAAATTTAAACAATTATTTGAGAAATATAAACTTCCTGGCAAACAGACGAAGATAACAACAGAATTAAACAGAACAAATATCTGGACAATTAATTACGAAAAACACGACTTGGTCACCCGTGGAGGAACAGTCCTCCAGGTCACCATTTTTTCAGAAAATGAGCCCTTCAGATATCTTGTAGGCAGAGAAACCAAAAACACCCTGGACGATGCTCTGAAATCCGCCGAATCCATTCTTGAAAAAGAAATAGGCACTGTAAGTTCACCATCAGCCCCCCCCACTCTCAAACCAACAGAATTGCGGGAAGATCCCAGAGAAATCGAACTGAGAGATGCCCAAACCAAATTTATAAAACTATTTAAAGAGTACAATAGGATACCAGGTATATCAACTAACATTACAAAGAAAACAAACCCAGACAGAACTTGGACAATTTCTTTTGAAAAAAACCCATGGACTCCTGACAATGCAACGATAGTTGAAGTAACCGTTGACCCAACGAAGGAACCTATTGAATATAGCGTAAACCAAAATCCTGCCACCGGACTGGAAGATGCTCTCATCTCTACCAACACAATTCTTCACAAAGAAATAGGCCAAAAACCACTAACCCCTTAACCCACCACTCACATCACACCTGAAATACCACCAACACCCGATGAAAATTCCGCCTGAACTATAGACCTTTCACGTACCACTAATCCCCTAGGATTTTTAGCTAAAGTAAAATAACAACTATAGTACAGAAAAACATTAAGCTCCCTGGAAACGGGGAGTTTTTTTATATATTGACTCCCTGTATACAAAAATGCTAAAATGTATACAGTCAATTAAACAAGCCGATATGTCAAAAGTTTTAAGCACCCGCATTGAAGAAAGCCTGGCCAAAAGACTGGAAAACGCCAGCAAAAAATCACACCTGGACAAGACTTCTCTAATCAGGATAGTTCTTCTGAAAGGTCTAGCGGAATTTGAGCAAACCGATGCCATCGAAAGCTACAGGCAGGGCGAAATATCTCTAGGAAAACTCGGAGATTTATTAAACATGAACAAATGGGACACCATCAATCTCTTAAGCGATAAAAAAATCACTTTAAATTACGGCAAAGAAGATTTCGAATCAGATACTCAAATATTATGAAACTGGTTTCCAACAGCTCCCCTCTAATATTCCTGGCTAAATTGAATTTCCTGGAATTGTTAGAGAAAGATCAAATTATAATTCCCACGGCAGTCCATCAGGAACTTTTAGCCAAAGACTCTGCGGAAAATGATAAATTAACAAGATTCCTAAGCGAAAAAAACATCACCGTCTTTAGTCCCCAAAAAAATCAAATTCAAAGCAACAGCCTTGGCAAAGGTGAAATGGAAGCCATAAATCTGGCAATTGAACATGAAATACCTGACATTTTGATAGACGACAGACGCGCCCGTTCCTTTGCTGAAATTCAAAACCTCAAACCTCACGGAACTATCTGGATCATTCTCAGGGCTTACAAAAATCACGACCTGACAAAAACTCATGCCCGCGACCTAATCTACGATCTTCCAGCTATCGGCTTCCGCATCGACCAAGAATTCTTATTTCAAATACTAAAAAAACTGGATTGAATAATGTCATTATAAAAATCATCCATTTGACTTTCCCCAACCGATTCTTATAATGCACATGCGCCTTTTCAGACGCCAATTTCATCAACCTTAAAAAAAACACCCAATGGCCGACGACCTAAGTAAACTGCGAAATATTGGTATCATTGCACATATTGATGCCGGTAAAACCACCGTGACCGAACGCGTACTTTTTTACACCGGCAAAACTCACAAAATCGGCGAAGTGCATGAGGGTGAAACTCAAATGGACTGGATGGAACAAGAACGTGAAAGAGGTATCACTATTACTTCCGCATGTACAACCTGTTTTTGGACCCCAAGCGGCACGACAGATCCACATCGTATCAATATCATCGACACTCCCGGCCACGTGGATTTCACGGTGGAAGTGGAACGTTCTTTGCGTGTACTTGACGGCGGTGTTGCTGTTTTCGACGGCGCGATGGGCGTAGAACCCCAGTCTGAAACTGTATGGAGACAAGCCGATAAATACAATGTTCCCCGCATCGCTTTTGTCAATAAAATGGACAAAGTTGGCGGTGATTTTTATATGTGCATGAAAAGTATCCACACCAGGCTTAATCCAAATGCCGTAGCCATTCAACTGCCTATCGGTGAAGAAAACGGCTTCAAGGGAATGATCGACATTATCGAACGCAAAGCTTACACTTTTGATGGCAAAAACGGGGAAATAATCGTAGAAATTCCGGTTCCGGACGACATGAAAGACAAGATGGAAGAATACCGTGGCAAATTGATAGAAAAAGTTGGTGAAAATGATGACGCCATCATGGAAAAATTCATCAATGGTCAAGAAATAAACATCGATGAGCTGAAAGCCGGTATCCGCCGCGCTACCGTTACCAGTAAGATTTATCCGGTTCTTTGCGGAACCGCTTTGCAAAACAAAGGTGTCCAGCTGGTACTCAACGCGGTTTGCGCTTACCTGCCATCTCCAATGGACGTTCCGGCCATTAAGGGTCATGACGTAAAAACCGGTGCGGAAATACTCCGGCATTCTAAGGTTGATGAACCGTTTTCCGCTCTGGCTTTCAAGATTGCCACCGATCCTTTCGTAGGAACTCTCTGCTTTTTCCGTGTTTACTCGGGCAGACTCGATGCCGGAAGTTACATTGTCAATACTTCAACAGGCAATAAAGAACGCTGCGGCCGTTTACTACAAATGCACGCCAACAAAAGAGAAGAAATAAAAAGTGTTCAAGCCGGAGATATTGCGGCTATAGTAGGCCTAAAGAAAACCACTACCGGCAACACTCTCTGTGATCCGGATGATCCGATTCTGCTCGAATCAATCACCTTCCCCGATCCGGTTATCAGAATCGCGGTAGAACCGAAATCCAAAGCCGATCAGGAAAAAATGGGCTTCGCCCTGCAGAAACTTTCCGATGAAGATCCCACTTTCAGGGTGAATACCGATGAAGAAACCGGTCAAACCATCATCGCCGGTATGGGTGAATTACATCTGGATATTATCGTTGATCGTATGCGCCGCGAATTCAAAGTGGAAGCCAATATCGGCGCTCCACAGGTAGCTTATCGCGAGACAATTACCGTCGAAGCCCAAGCTGAAGAAAAATACGCCAAACAATCCGGTGGGCGCGGTCAATACGGACACGTACTGATGCGTGTATTTCCGCAGGAGGCCGGCAAAGGTTATGAATTTGAAAATTCCGTTACCGGCGGTAGAATTCCTCGGGAATATATCCCGGCCGTAGATAAAGGTGTGCGTGAAGCCCTTACCAGAGGTATTCTCGCCGGCTATCCTTTAGTTGATATCAAAGTCGAACTCTACGATGGTTCTTATCATGATGTGGATTCCTCGGAAATAGCCTTCAAAATCGCCGGCTCTATCTGCTTCCAGGCCGCTTGTAAAAAAGCTCAACCGGTTATTCTTGAACCGATTATGAAAGTGGAAGTCACTTGTCCCGAACACAATTTCGGTGATGTAATGGGCGATATCAATTCCCGCCGCGGACAAATCATCGAAACCGGTGATCGCGGAGTGATAAAATTCATCAAATGCAATCTGCCGCTTGCCACCATGTTCGGTTACGCTACTGAACTTCGCTCAATGACTCAGGGTCGCGGCAACTACGCCATGGAATTCGGCCATTACGAAAAGGTGAGCAAGAATGTGGCAGATGCCATCATCGCGAAGAGGACTAACAAATAAAAACGCGCAGCATTTTTATTGTGCCTGCTAACCGATAAGCACAAAAAAAACCGGAACCAAAATCTAAGGGGCTTTTTCGAATTTGACTTATTTCCGCAAATCGGCTATTATTTCAGTAGATTATAAAAATATATAATCAAATGAAACTAAAAGATTTTAGAAAAAAGATGAAAAAGGCTATTTTCTCAACAGCCGAAGCTCGCATTATCTGCTTTCGAGATAAACCGAAAGTCCTAAACCAGCAGCTCCATCAGTGGACAAAAAGCGGAGACATGGTTTCCCTGAAACGTGGACTATACATGTTTCCAGACATGAAACAGGAGATTCACGAAGTGGCCCGCAACCTCTACTATCCATGCTATTTCAGCCTGGAATACGCCTTAAATTTTTACGGCATTATGACCGAAACAGTTTTTGAATACACTCTGGTCAGCACCAAGGTCACGCGACGATTTAAAACGTCTGCCGGAACATTCATCTATCACAAAATAAAAAAAGAAGGCTTCACGGGTTTTGATCCCGAAACTTTGATGGCGGAAAAAGAAAAAGCTCTGGTTGACTACTTCTATCTCAATAGCAACAAACTCCAGACATCAGACTCATTCTGGGAATCATCAAGACTTGAAGCCGGCCTAACAAAAATTAATTTCAAAAGAGCCCTAGACTACGCGAAATTATTCAAATCAAAAAAGTTAGAAGTATTACTTAATAGTTTTCATTCTTATGCAAAATCTCGCCAAAATTATTAATGAAGCGAAAAGCAAGGGCGTAAATAGCCAGGGAATTCTCAATATTATTCGAGAATACCTTCAAATTTTAATCTTAAAAGCGATTTATCTGTCCAAATATGGCAGAAATTTAAGTTTTATGGGTGGAACCTGTTTGCGAATTTGCCATGATTTGAAGCGATATTCCGAAGATCTAGACTTTGCATTGGACAACAAAATTCCTCAATACTCATTTCAAGATTTAAACCAAACGATTATCACTTTTTTGAAAAATACGGATTTTGAAGTCGATTCCAAAATTAGCGAAGATAAAATCGTACAAAAATCATTCATTCGTGTTGGCAAAATTCTCCACTTATTTGGTGTTAGCGCCTTAAAAAGTCAGAAAATTCACGTTAAACTGGAAGTTGATACCAATCCGGTTAAAATTTTATCCGCAGATATCGAAACGTTTTTCGTCACAAAATTCAACGAAATGTTTCCAATTTTGAAACACAGTGACGACACTTTATTTGCAGGAAAATTATGCGCAGTATTTAATCGCCAATACGTAAAGGCAAGAGATTTTTATGATCTTTTATGGTATCTAAACAGAAAAGAAAAAATCAACCTTTCTTATCTGAATAACGCGATGAAACAAGCCAACATTAAAATGCAATTTAAAAACAACGAAGAGGTGATCAAAAATCTCGAAACAAAAATCTCCACCGTAAGCATCGATGAAATCATGAAGGATCTTGGGCGATTTTTGGAAGATTCCAGTGAAGAAGCGGTGTTGAAAAACTACCACGCAGCCTTCGAACAAGCCGCAGCTAGATACTTAACGTAATCTCTCCTACACACTCACAAAAATCCCATTTGACAACGATAAATTCTTAATATACTATGCCTCCGCTTATGAGCTCGCGCTCGTAGGATGACTATACATTTAAACACATCACTAACAACAATAAGTATGGCAACAGAACAATTTGACAGAAGTAAAGTCCACGTCAATGTGGGCACAATCGGCCACGTAGATCATGGTAAAACCACTTTAACCGCTGCAATTACAACAGTTGCTGCAAAAGTATTCGGAGGTGGAAATAAAGCTATCGCCTTCGACCAAATCGATAACGCACCTGAAGAAAAGGCCAGGGGTATTACTATTGCCACTTCTCATCAGGAGTATACAACCGCTAAACGTCATTACGCCCACGTGGATTGTCCAGGACATGCGGATTATGTAAAAAACATGATTACCGGTGCCGCTCAGATGGACGGCGCGATTCTCGTTTGTTCAGCTGCCGATGGTCCTATGCCCCAGACTCGTGAACATATCCTACTGGCTCGTCAGGTAAACGTTCCATACATTGTTGTTTTCTTGAATAAAATTGATATTGCCGATCCGGAAATTGCCGATCTTTCAGAAATGGAAGTTCGTGAACTTTTGACTAAATACGGCTATCCCGGAGACAAAACTCCAATTATCCGCGGTTCGGCTCTTAAAGCTTTGGAGAATCCTGACGACGAAGCGGCTCGCAAACCAATCGTAGAACTTTTGGAAACTTTGGATAGCTTTATTCCTGATCCGGTTCGTGTTCTCGACAAACCATTCTTAATGTCCGTAGAAGACGTATTTTCTATCAAGGGTCGTGGTACTGTAGCTACGGGAAGAATCGATCAGGGTATCGTTAAAATCAATGAGGAAGTGGAAATCGTCGGTATCCGCCCAACAAAGAAAGTTGTGGTTACCGGTGTTGAAATGTTCCGCAAACTGCTTGACCAAGGTCAGGCCGGTGATAATGTAGGCCTTCTCCTCCGTGGTATTGAAAGAGAGGATATCGAAAGAGGTCAGGTTATCGCTAAACCGGGCTACATCACTCCGCATACACAATTCGACGCTGAAATTTACGTTTTGACTAAGGATGAAGGTGGTCGCCATACACCATTTTTCAAAGGCTACAAGCCACAATTTTACATTCGTACAACTGACGTGACCGGTGCTGTTGAATTACCGGCTGATGTAGAAATGGTAATGCCCGGTGATAATGTGAAAATGGTAGTCACTCTCGGCGTGCCTGTAGCCCTGGATCAGGGTACACGCTTTGCTATCCGTGAAGGAGGCAGAACGGTGGGAGCCGGAGTTGTAGCAAAAATATTGAAATAACACACACGCAAAAGCTTATCAAAAATCCCTGTCCCGCAAGGCACGGGGATTTTTTTAAAGCCTAATCCTTCGCCAAACGCCTCTCTACATCTTCAAGATCAAAAGAAAAAGTACAATAAGCGACATTATAAGTCACCGAATCAAAACCCTTTGCAATTAACGCCCTGTCAAACCTCACATTGTTAAAAGTATATTGATTCAAACTTATTTCGCTTACCACAACCCTACCTTCCTCAACCACAATTTTCGCGTCACTCAAATCCCAACTCCCAAATTCAGCCGCCTCATCAACAGCATTATCGGCATCATTATACAGCCCAACACTTGATTGACCCAAAACAGCACGCAAATATTCTTCCACCTTTCTTTGCATTAACAGCTGAATCCCCTTAGCTTCCAGACCGGCCTTAACCTGAAGATACCTGTCGAAAAGTTCAGCCAAACCGGGCCCATTTTTCGAAACAGGTTCACTAATCACACCATCAACCGCCTCAGAAACATCACCGACAACACTTCCCGCTTCACGACTGGCAGGGATTTCTGCTATTTCCCCACCAACCAGAACAACCAAATCGGCCTCACTCAAAAAACTCAAATCCTCAGCATCAAAAATTAAAGACGCGACTTCATATTCATCAAATAAATCACCACGACGATCAGCAAATACAAGAATATCCACATTTTTAGCCATCAAAAGCTGTAGGATATTTTGTGGCACACCATCCCTGATCTGCCCGCACTGATTTAGATTCAAACCCTTCATGCTTAACTTACCACCTTCAAACTCAATCTTTACCCCGGAAAGATCCCAATCACCAGACTCGGTAGCCATCCTTGCCCCTATCAAATTCCGCAACAATTTTTGCACCACTCCCTCTCCACTCGCTACATCTGGCTCCATCTCCTCACCTGCTTCAGTAACATTTGCCATATAAATTATAATTAATAAATCAGCGTAAAAGCGTCATAGACCTCGACTGAATATTACCATCTCGCGATGGCATGTCAAGTCCGCGGGTTGACAAGTCCGGATTTACCACTTATAATCCGCCACCAAGTTAATTCAGCCATAAACCCATGGAAAAATTCGACCCACTCGACCATTCAAAACATATCGACTATAAAAATCCTCGAATCCTTATCCTGGTATTAATAACCGCTATGGCTAGCGACATTGCCTATAGAGCCCTTTCGTTAACCAAGTGTCAAGCTGATAGAATAAAAGACGACGTGGAACAAATTGCCAAAAGTAATCATGCGCTTACACAATCCATTACCTTAAACCAAAAACTAATAGTTTACGTGCGTGAAAGCGTAGACTTAGTGAAGTCAACAAATCAAATACGAGCCAGACTTATGTCCGATCTAAATGCAGGCATGGCATTAGTAGAGGAAACTACAGAATTAGGCAAAATAACCGAGCAAAGACTGAAGGAAGCTGGTAATTGTACAGTTAGCAGTGACTGTGAAGAAGTCGTCAGGACAGAAGTTCATACCTGCATGAAAGATCTACAAGAATGCGCCGCCGCACTTAAGGAATATAAGGAAGCGCGCAGGCCATCCGGGCCATCCAAAACCTCCCACCGTTAACAAATCACTTCAACTCTACGCCATCATCCCGCAAAGGATCAACCTCATCATACCAATGGACGTGCTGAGCTCGATCTAATTCCATTCGTGCTTCTACAGCATCCTCCACCCGCAAATGCACTTCACTCTGCCCCAAAGCCACCTCCTCACCCCCCTCCTCACCTTCCACTTCCACCCCATAAATCTCTCTAATAAATTCTCTCCATTTGCCTAGCTCTACCATACCCTGATCTTTCAAGACCCACATCATGTGGTTAGCCAGAGGACGCAAAACCTCGTCCCCCTTCACAACTCCTCGATGATCAGCAACAAACAATCTCAAAGCACAACGAACAGTATTAACCAAGAATAGTTCAAGCTTCCCGGTAAATGTTTTTCCTTCTTTACTGCAAAACCGCTCCGCACCGGCCTGATCCCAATCCGACATCAATCCCTCCAGCCTATGACAATTAAACAAATCCGTTAATTCCCCATAATGCCATCTCTCCACGTTTATCAAAGGAATAGTCACCGATAAAGTACAACCATCTGGATTATGAGAATAAACCAATCCTTTCTCGTCAAAACATTGAGCCAAGGTCTTACCGTTACCCTGCTGAAACTTATTCAACAAATCTATCTTCACTCCATCACCACACAAAGCCACCGTAACTCCGTCTAAACACCAATCCGCAGTATCCGCCGTAGTTATCTGATCTCTCAACAAGCTCTGTACAGCAGCCTCCTCCGCCGGATTCAGATCTTCAAGAACCCCCGTATCTACATGCCGCTCCGTAGCTGCATGCTCATCTCTATCCTGACCATCTGCACCTTTTGCCATATATTTAAAGTTAATTTTGAAACAAACAATACCGACTATTTTAATTTAGTCAAGTCCGAGAATTGACAAAGGCCCCAGTTTTCTTTGATTTGTTAGTCGTAGATAGGTTTTTCATATATGAATATTAGCTCCATTTGTCAAAATATGATCTGTAAAACTGTCCACGTGGACAAGTCAATGAGCTAAACTAAAATTTGTCAAATTTGGAACATTCAACAGATCGTTGGAAAAACTGGGGTCTTTTTAGCGCTCAGCCTAAAACGGAAACCCCCATTCTGATTGTGATTATTCGCAAAGAAAGCCCCGCACGAGGCGGGGCTTAAGGAAGTTCAAGCATTAAATACTAAGCTTCCGAGATCCATAGCGAGCCACGGAAACCCCCTTTAGGAGCGCGATGAAGCGCATTGAAGCTTACGTTGTTACCATAGGAGATGCCATAGACCGAGTAATCAGTTTCTAGAGTTTTATCATCTGTAAAAAGATGATCCGATGTTGCTTTGTTAAATCCGAATCTTTTTCCCATTGCATCAAACACTTTTCCTTCTTGTAAATCGATGCCCCATTCTTGGGCAATTGCTTTTGCTTTGTAGGCACTTATGTTCCTGACGCCTGCTGGTGATTCATCAGAACAGCTGTCAAAACGGAATCCTTTTTTACCGTCTTTATTTTTCGCTCTCACTACACGGACTTGGTGGCCATTTTGTTCCATCATACTAAGCCCATACCATTGTTCCTCGGTTGCGGCTTCGAGTGCTTTCGTAACATCTACTGGGTTAATGTCTTGGCAGAAACGTTCTGGATTACTTTCAAAACGACCTTTCAATGTTGCTAAAAGTAAATGTTTCCGTTCAGGTGCTACAACTTTTTCTTTTTGAGTCGAAGTATCCAATCTCTCAAAATCACCGTGCACTAGATCACGAAGGACAGAGACTGCTTCAGGATCATGAACATCAGTTGCAACTTTAGGAAGTTTTTCTTGTTTTGGAGTTCTGTTGATCGCACCAAGTGCATTTTCTAAAGCGTTCCTGTCATCATCTTTCGGAGTGTTTTTCATAAATTTCAGGTTGAAAAGTTAGTCATCACCATTATAACTATATTTCGTCAATCCGTCAATGGCTTACAACTAAAAAGATACAACTAAAAAGACCCCGGTTTTTGCAAAAACTGGAGACTTGATGGAAAATATTATCCGTAAAGCCTTTGCGGATTCTGATCTGAACAAGGCTTCCTAGAGCTACTGGAGAACACTATGTTATGTACAGGCTACTTCGCCTGGAATAGATAGCCGCACTGCTGGAATGTAAGGAAGCGCGCAGGCCATCCGGGCCATCCAAAACCTCCCACCGTTAACAAATCACTTCAAAAGATTAACCTTCGTAGTGATTTGCGACTTTTCACCGGGATTCCAACGCGAATTTTGGAGCGGTGGTTGTCGTTCAACCCAATCCAATTTTTCATCACGAGTCATGCCTCGCGTCTCATCGGTATCCACTATTTCACCGGTAATACACAAATTGACCTCAATATCACCACTTTTTTTATTCACCAGGGCATGACAAGTAAATTCAGTCTGCCCAATCAGTGATACCAAGACCATTTCCACATCTTGCATAAACAATTCTGCCCATTTCAGTCTAATTTTTCGTACTTCAATTACCAAATTTTTTGCCACCTCAATAGCCAAATCCAAACCCTCGCAATCCAAGCTCTCTCTACGAAGAGTCTCATGTACAAAATCAACATCAAAAACAAAAGTTGAAGAAAAATCATCAGCTTCGGCAAGTAATTCAGCACCTCTTTGCCGTAAAGTATTAGCCAGGCTTGTCCCGTTGGCAGTAAATTGCTTCAGATTTAGACCACTGACCAGAAGACTATCACCATCGGAATCAGGCAACAATAAGCTAAAATATATCTCCATGAATTTTTTGAACATACCACGTAGATCTTCAGCAACCCCGAGCGCTTTCAAACAAACCTTACGAAGTTTTTCCGCTTCGGTCAATTTTTTCAACCCAATTACCACGGATTGAGTCACGGCTTCCACCTCACGATCAGAATTTGCCACTTCACTACCAAAATTGCGAATTTGATCCGCCGCCCACTTCACCATCACAGAATCTCTATCCTGATCCTTCGGTTCTTCTCGCATATAATTATGAAAGTTTTAAATCTACCCCACTTCCTCATCATCTTCCTCATCCTCCGCACGCATACGACTCAAACCAGACACCAAACCAATAATCAACTCGTGTTGATCTACAAGCTCACAAGATTCCTCAGCCACAAAACTCTCCACCCGCTGCGAACCCCCATCCAGTTCACCCACCGGAATTAAAACTTCAATGATATGAGCCTCCGGACTAAATTTCCTGATAACCAAGCCGGCATTGCTGAATCTTTCCGCCAGCGCCAAAGGCACATAACCAAGCACTAAATTTTCTCCGTCAACTCCCACGATCATCTGCGCCTGCACCCATTGTCTGCCATTACCAAGCCTGGCCTGCAAATATTTCTCCACTCTATCTTTCAAAATTTCTTCGTTCAATCGAACAGTACGCCTGGCCACCAGCAATTCTTGCAAAAGCTCAGCGGTAGGCACAGCCTGCACGGATTCTGCAAATTCCACAGTACTCATATAATTATATAATCATAACCAAGCGCATTTATCAAAGCTTATGCTGCGGCAGAGGCTTTACGGATAATATTTTCCGTCAAGGCTCCCGTTTTTGCAAAAAACGAGGTCTTCGCTAAAAAGACCCCTGTTTTTACACTGATCTGTTAATTCTACTGCTTAAAATACACACCACTCAAAATTTACTGTCAAGCCCATGGTGTAATTCAACAGATTACGTCGGCGGGATATCCCGGAAATTACAGGTTGAAACCTGTTTGTGCTTTTCACGCGATATATTTTGTCAAGTCGCGCATTTTCACAAAAACTGGGGCATTCTTAGGTCTTCGAGATTGACAAGTCTACCATTTCAGTTTACAATTCCGGACTGTTTTTTAGCATCAAAAAATGCCTTTACACGAAGAACCAAAGCCGGAAAACGATCTGATACAGGCGGCCGTAGAAGGCTATATTGCGGCAGCAATATCACCCGCCCAGGGACCCTTTACGCCACTTCTTACCAGGGATCTTCGCGCTTATACCTCTGCAGCCAGAGCAAACCCCGGGTTTCTACACACCTTGCGGGATCCATTCAATAATATGGTCAGCGAAATCTTGGCATCTTTACCTAAGGACCCGGATCCGGCAAACACTCAATCAGAAACAACCAACAACAACTTCCAACCCTCCCCGAACGAATCCACGGAATCGACAGAATCCCTCACCCCTATCCGCCAAACCACAAAAAACCGTGTCCTCGTAGCCATAAAAAAAGGCCTTAACCGCTTTGGTTTTCCAGTTTTTGTGGGTCTGGCCGGTCTGACAGGCACAGCAGCAGCTTACCTTGAACATAAAAACATCAAGGATGAAATAGAGGTCTTACCTCACCCCATACCTGACTCAATTCCCAACCACTCTGAATTTGACTCTACGAAACAGCCGGAAGACGAATTCATCAAAAATCTGCCAATTTTAAAAGCAGCCTTGCTGGAAATGATTGCGGCCTGCGTAGAAAGCCTCCCCGACAATTACCCCATAAAAAAACATTTACAAGTTTTTGGCGATCAAGAAGCGGAAAATTTTTTGAAATCCTTACACTATCACTATTCCCGTAAAAACATTGTCGATCCGGAAGTCAGGCAAGTTCTGGAAAAAATGTTAATAAACGCCCTGCCGCGAATAGCCGTTGCTAAAATGGCAAAAGCCGCCGGGCTGGCCTATGGAAATGTCTACATCCCCGGTTTTGATAGATATGCGGATGGAAATTTAATTATTTTAAATGCCAACATCGACAGCATGGAATATCTGCTCTCGGTACTCATGCATGAATTTTTACACAGTGAAATTCAGAGATCCGCCTTTCCCGAAAGCCGTGTCCTCAGGGAAGGCGTGACCGAATTAAAAGCCCGCCAAATAACAAATATCCCCTCAAACGCCTATGAAAAATTAACCTATCGCGCCTTTTTACTTGAACTTATGGACGCAAAAAACTTAAATCTCCTTTACTCCGGTTCAACAGCTGACAAAAATAGCGGTGCCGAATTACAACAAAGTTTTTACAATTTCATTGGCCTCAATGACCTTAAAACGTGGCAAAGTTTCCTGGAAGGCGAGGATGATCTGGGAGAGGTTATTTTCAATGCCAAACATACACTCGAACAGCGCCTTCGTTCATTACCACCCAGCTTTCTGAGCTGCACGGAAGAAAACAGAATGTCATTCATCACGGCAATACTGGCTACTCATAAAGGTTTGGACGTACATAAAACACTGGAGCTTATGCTAGAAGAAAACCCTCCCCTGTTTACAGAAGAAAACACCTCAAAAGCTTTTATGGATGCCCGGGCCGAAGTTAAAGATCAATATGCAAAGACCGGCCGCGTTGAAATATTGCCGGATTATTTCAAGCAATACCTGGAACCCCTAAGCAAAGAAGAAATTGCCGCCATGGAAGCTATGAATCAGGAAGCAAATAATCTTGCACACAACATAATTCCCGATATTGACGATCACTCTTTACTGGGTAGCCCGGCCTTTAAAAAATCCGTGGAAATATTATTAGCTCTTCTATTGGCATTTTTCACTCTGAAGAAAATCGGCCGCCGCGAAAAATTAAGCACGGAGTTGATTGACGAAGAATCCTTATTCCAAATAGCTTCAATCAGCAAAAATCGCCGCTTCAACCAGGCTCTATTTTTATCACAACTTTCTCCACGCAGGCAGCAGAAAAATTCATCCATGTTCGAAGAGGATTTACAAATAATCACAACCCTCGAAAGCCAGCTGGAATATAAAATCAGCAATGCATTATTAAGCAAAGGCCTGGCATATACCGTTTTTACCGGAATCGCCCTGTACCTGATCTATTTTGATTTATACAACCTCACCGGAGTTATTTTGAACACGACAGCATTGCAATCTTTAAGATGGCTATATGCCAAAGAATACGGTCATCTTGCTCAGCTCGGGGAATTCACTCTGGCGACGGGAGAACTAAGAGAATTAGGCCGCAATATCCCCGAATCCCGCCCCACTGAAACCATCCACGCCGCCGCCACATCCAACCCGTCAGATCCCCAACCGCTTGTATTCAAAATTTTCGAAAGCGCTCCAAAAAATAAAAACCTCAAAGCCATAAGATACAGGGAAGAAACTCCGGGCATATTTATGGTCACCTCCATAGATACCACCACCGGTGTAACATCCATAACCATGATAACCCTGGACGAAGAAGCGCAGGCTAAAGTCAAGCTTGAGGAATCGGCCTGTCGAGATAAACCTGACCGCTTTGATAATCTGAAAATTGACGTCGAACTGAAAGAAGATGAAAAGATAGACGGCTATTTTGAATTCAGCAACAATCTCTATTTGATGGAAATTAAGCAAAAAGGAAGATATGGCCCACGCTTCAGAGTGCTCCCCGGCCCTTTTTACGAAGGTAAAATCGCTCCGAAATTTTTCCACATTGACCGCTATGACCTTACAAAATTTGACATCATGAAATTTGAATTTGTATTTGTAGACAAGACTACGGGAGAGACCACCAGAATTCATGAAAAAAAGCCGCGCGAAGATAATCCCGACACTCCAAGTTTCACCCTATCGGCAGACAAAAACGGCGAACCGATCGCAGCCGCGGAACTGGGACATTTGATTATGGAACTTGATCTGAATAATCCTCTTATCCAAGACAGGATCAAATACGTAAGCATGAACATGCACGAAGTGGAAGAAATAAAGCGCCGGACAGCAAAAGGCATTTTCAACAACGCCGACGAAATGGAATTTAAAATCGACAACAATGGCTTCAGCTATATGCCCAGGAGCAGTATGCTGACAAGAGCAGCACCACCGATTTTTATTCCAAAACTCGATGAAACTATCACCGTCAGCCCCGACTCTACAACAGACACCACCTACGTTCTAACGAAAAATTGCAAACTCAAAAAAGCCTACAAAATCGGCCAAATCTACATTTTCAATTTCACAGAAAATTACAGCCTGGTTACTTTCGATGACGGGACATCGAACCTGTCGTATGACCAAAATTTAGCTTTGCATATTGGACAGGCTCCGGACGGCACGCCCTTTATCAAGGATCCGTCACCTACAAGTCTTCTTGTGAAACACGGCATCAACGAACTATTTAGGCCGGTAGCAGCCGGCCGGGGGGAATACCCGGAAACACCGGATACGGACACCCGCGCGACAAAAGTAATCGAAGGACTCTGCAAAAGTTTCGGCCTTCAATTTTCCGGTGTGGCGGAAGAAACAAAAGCTGAAAAACCCTTAACCAAACAAGAGAAAATCAGCATCCTCACGGGACTTGCGGCAAAACTTCCCGGACAACTACTCATCGAAGAAGCCAGTGAAAATCTACGCAAAAAAACTCCATTCATTCCTCCGGATCCCTTTGGCAGAAGCAAAAAGGCCGCACATTTGGAACCAAAACAGAGCGACGCCCACGGGCCAGAAATTGTAAACGGTAAAGATATAAAAGCTCCCGACGCCGGCGATTTTGATGGACATGATAATTACAATGCCGGCGATGACCTGCGTCACCTGGATTGGCGCACTTCCTCCAGAACAAGCCACTTAGTGGTAAAAAGATATCGTCACAGCCGTGAAACCGAATTTGCAAAACGCAATATCATTGTCGCCACGGATTCACTGCTTGATGAAGCGACCTATCGCGAGCTTTTCAATACTTTATTTGAAACCCTCCACGACAAAAATTACAAGAAATTTAAAAGCATCGTCATGGTAGCCGCAGACACCGGCCACTACGAGATCATTGACCTGGAAAAATTAACAATAAATAACCTGTCTCAATTGTTTGACACTGTAATCTCAAGATCAAAGGAAATTTTGGAAAACAATACCGGCACCGGCATGGAAACGAATAGCATCAAGATCAGCCGCATCAAACGTCACCGCAAAAAACACGGCAGACAAAAACTATCGGATGAAAAACTTGAGCAAATGGTTGGCATGAGAACCAGGCTGGCTATTACAAAAACCACGTTAGACAATCTGAAAATTCCCAAACAGCTGAAAGCCCAAGCCGTTGGCATCGGATTTGAAAGCCCCTCATTAATCACCGCCGAACTCCCAAAAACTTGACTTTCAGTACACGGTTATATATAAATCCTACACAAAATTGATTTTCTGCTTTTAGAGAATCACTCGGGACATTCCCGGGACAGCTCAAGATTTTACCTACCACGTGGATCAGGTATTAAACTTCTGATCGAGCTATCAATGCTCGATTTTTTTATTTCACAACCTAACCCCCATCAAATGGCTACCAAGCAAAAAATCCGCATCAAAATCAAATCCTTCGATCACAAGGTCATCGACGAAACTTCCAAACTAATCATTGATAATGCCGTAAGATCCGGCGCCATCGTAGCCGGCCCGATTCCCCTTCCAACTAAAATCGACAGATTCACTGTACTCAAATCCACGTTCGTCCACAAAAACGCCCGTGAACAATTCGAGATGCGCACTCACTCCCGTCTAATCGACATCACCGAAAGCACGCCCCATACCATCGAAATCCTTTCAAACCTAAGCCTTCCCGCCGGTGTGGAAATTGAAATCAAGATGATGCAGGGCTAGTATCAACAGCCATCCATGAATCCAAAAACTTCACCTGCACCTGAAGAGATTTATACTGATCATCTTCCAATCCCAAAAATTTTTCTACCAGCACTGTATATTCCCACTCGTGATATCCGTCCGAATCATTGGCGTCGGGATGAATTTCAAATTCTTGCTCACCCAGCTTTTGACCGGTTGTATCAGAAAACACCATACGAATATTTCTTTTAACCAAAAATGGCTCTCTTCGAGAACTATTATTAGTATTAATTCTATGCGCAAGCTGGAATCCATCAGATTCTAAGGCAAACTTAAGCTCAAGCCCAACATTTCTACCTCGAACATTTGTCGGTATCGTACACCTCCATACGCTACGATGACCTTCATCTTCACAATTTTTCATTGTATACAGACCTGTATCTCTTGGTCGATCTACGGTCTGGTCAATTTGTCTCCTTACACCATCAACTAAACCCTGCAAGAACTCGTCCCGATTCTCACCATTTTCAACAGCTTCAACACAGTGCCACGCTATTTCTTCAATTAAGCCTTTTTTACCGTCTTCACCGCTTGCCATAAAACTTTAGATTAAAAAATTACAAGACTAATCCTCCCAATCACCACACCCTTCACAAGCCGCAGAAACCTTACCACGTTGACTATCAATAGTTTCACTCAAACCGGCATTTAATTCATCAACCAGAATAAATATGCTTAACCAAGGACAACCGCTGGGAACCCCCTCATCCCCTTTCTGAAAACTTACCCCATTACTAAACAATAAGTCCGCTAAACCGGAATGTCTCCCCTCTTCAACATAACGACCACCATACTGATAGACAGAAACACCCTTTACCGCAACAATCCGATCCAAAAGCTGCATTGGACTATTGTCAACTCCGGACTGCAGGGCTTCTCTAGTCATCTTCAAATTCCAATCACCACCATTATCTCTACATCGACCAATTTTTCTCTGCAAAAAAGCCTGCACTCTGGTCTCAAGCACTGATTCAGCCAATTCAATTCCCTGCCTAAAACCAGCTAATTTGTCAAATAATTCTCCTGTCTTAGTGGAATCCAACTTATTTTTCAAATCAGCACCCTCCTCATCCGGAACATCAACATCATTCCACCTTACTCCATCATTCATAAAAGATTTAGTTAAAAAATATCCCCCACAGAGTAACCACAATTCCAATTATGTCAAGGGTCAAATTTGACAAACTGGCCGGCATCCTGAAATAATGCCGCCACAAATTAACATTAAAAAAACATTCCATGAACAAAGACGGCAAAAGTTTGCGCTATACTGCAATTACGGCAAGAATCCTACTCGGATTCGTATTTTTCGCGGGAGGAATTTCCTATTTTTTCATGAAAGAAGCGCCTACCGACATGATGCCGACGGCAGCAAAAGATTTCTTTCTGGCACTCACGGCGACAAAATATTTTTTTCCATTACTTAAAGCTACGGAAACCGTCGCGGGATTTATGCTTTTCTTCAAAAGGTGGGTACCCCTTGCGCTAATTATTCTAGCTCCTATCCTGATAAACATCTTATTTTACGGCATTTTCCTGGACCCATCTTCAATGGGCTTGGTTATAGTTGCAATTTTATACCTCCTCGAAATTTTTCTCGCCTGGTACAACTGGGAAAAATACGCGCCACTCTTTAGAAAATAATCAGTAAAAAATCTATTGACTACCCAAACTTCGTTCTGTATATTCCAGCAAGCCAAAGTCAAGTTAATCGCATTCAAACGGGTTTATCAAAAATCTGCTTGAATCATCCCCTCATGGGATTTAACCTCTACAAAATATGTCAGGTATTCTCGGTAAAAAATTAGGCATGACCCGCATCTTTCAAGATGACGGCCGCGTGATCCCGGTAACTGTCGTCCAGTGTGAACCAAACGAAATCACACAGGTGAAAACAGTTGAAAAAGATGGATATCCGGCGTTAGTCCTAGGTTTTTCCAAGTTAAAAAAGCCTACAAAAACTCAAAAATTCGCACATTCAAGAGAATTCAAGATTTCCGCAGCGGAAGTTGCCAATTATAAGAAAGGAGACATGGTCACTGTTGCAAATCTGGAAGGAGTAGAAGAAGTAAGCGTAACCGGCTATTCCAAAGGAAAAGGTTTCCAGGGCGTAATCCGCCGCTGGGGATTCCATGGCGGCCCGGGAGGACACGGTTCGTTACATCACAGGGAACCCGGTTCATCAGGTTGCCGTGCTAAACCGGGCAGAGTGCAAAAAGGCAAGAAATATCCCGGCCGACAAGGCATGGATCGTGTAACTCAGAAGAAAGATATTGTCACAATCGATAAGGATAAAAATATTATTTGCATCAAAGGCGCGCTTCCGGGCCCAAATGGAGGATTGATAAGCATCTGCAAGTAAAAACAATACAATTATGAAAATCGACCTATACAATCAGGCGGGAACCAAAAGCGGAACCTTAGAGCTGCCAAAAGAAATATTTGAAGTCCCTTTCAATAAAGATCTTATTCATCAGGCCTTGGTAAGACAGCTTGCCAATGGACGCATCGCGATTGCCCACGCAAAAAGCAAGGGTGAAATTCGTGGTGGTGGCCGCAAACCCTATGCTCAAAAAGGAACGGGCAGGGCTCGTCAGGGTTCCATCAGAAATCCTCATATGAGAGGTGGTGGTGTAGCCTTCGGTCCAAGAAATGTACGAAATTTCGAATTAATGATGCCAAAGGCCCAGCGTCGAAAGGCCTTACTCTCAGCTCTTTCCGTGAAAGCCAAGAATAATCAGATTATTGGCTTGGAAAGCTATGAAACAGACAAGCCAAAAACCGGTGAATTCGCTAAATTATTAAAAAAACTTCCAATCGAACAAGATGTACTGATAGTAATTCCGAAAAAAAATGTAATCATTCAAAAATCAACAAACAACCTGGCTAATGCCAAAATGGTACTTGCCGGCTATATTAATATTCAAGATCTGCAGAAATACCAAAAAGTCCTTCTTTTCAAGGATTCTGTCGCAAAACTGCAGGAGACTTTTATCAGAAAAAAAGAACAACCTAAAACATGAAGACGCTATCCCCCATCATAGGCTCAATGGTAACCGAAAAGAGTTCAATGGCTCAGAGTATCGGCAAATACACTTTTGTGGTGAGTAAAGATGCTACCAAAATTGACATCAAGAACGCAATTAAGAAATTATACGGCGCCGACGTGGCAAGTGTAAATATAATGGTTACTCCCAAGAAAATACGTGTTCTGAAAGGGAAATACGATTGGAACAAGAGGCCCTCATATAAAAAAGCGGTGATTACTCTCAAGGGAAAGAAGACGATAGATCCCAACAAACTAAAGGAACAAAAAACACAATAGCGCTTTCGTGAGGCATGGAAAAACAATCAACAATAACACTTATATGTCACTAAAGAAATTTAATCCGGTTACACCCAGCAGAAGACAAATGAGCATGGCTTCATTTGAAGAAATTACCAAGACTGAACCGGAAAAATCCCTGATTAAAATTCTAAAAAGGCACTCCGGTAGAAACAACCAGGGCCAGATAACCGTAAGACATCGTGGAGCCGGTGAAAAAAAATTCTACAGAATGATCGATTTCAAAGGTGGTACTGACAAATTAAATATGGAAGCTAAGGTTCAATCCATCGAATACGATCCTTATCGCACTTGCTACATCATGCTGTTGAATTATAAAGATGGAGAAAAGAGGTATCAAATCGCTCCTTTGGACATAAAGGTTGGCGACGAAATAAATGCCAAGGAAAGAGGTAAGGTAAAAACCGGAAATCGCATGATGATCAAGCACATACCGGTCGGCTTCAGCATGTATAACGTGGAATTGAATCCGGGCAAAGGTGGACAAATGGGTCGTGGCGCCGGAGCAAGTATAAAACTAGTCTCTCTCGAAGGTGACCATGCTCAAATCCAAATGCCATCAGGGGAAATCAGATTAACGGGTAAAGAGTGTTATGCCAGCGTCGGCCAAGTTGGAAATATTGAACATAATAATATTGTATACGGAAAAGCCGGTAGAAGACGACACATGGGTTGGAAGCCAACGGTATCGGGCTCGGCCATGATTCCGAAAGATCATCCGCATGGAGGCGGTAAAGGACATTGTTCAATCGGTCTTATTCATCCTAAAACTCCCTGGGGTATGCCGGCTCTCGGCTTTAAAACTCGCAAAAGAAAGTATACAAACAGGATGATCGTTAAGGATCGTCGTAGGTAAAAATTAACAGCACAACATGAGAAGCTCAAAAAAAGGCCCATATTTAGACCCAAAACTGATCAAGAAAATTGAGGCAATGAATAATGCCGGCCAAAAGAAGCCAATAAAGACCTGGTCCAGAGATTCAGACATTGCTCCGGAATTCGTAGGACACACTTTCGCGGTTCACAACGGTAAACAATTTATTCCCGTATTTGTAACTGAAAACATGGTTGGTCACAAGCTGGGAGAATTCTCTCCTACAAAAACATTCCGTGGACATGGTGGTAAGCTCGCTAAAGGTACTGATACGCCGGGCTCATCAGGTGGAGGCACTTCTTCCGCTCCATCGGCCGCCCCCGCTCCTTCCGCCCCTAAAAGCGCTTGAATTAATTAACTCTACTCATGAAAGCAATTCTCAGACAAGTTAGAATCTCCTCACGCAAAGCGGCTTTGGTTGCTGACTTGGTTCGCAATAAAAAAGTTGAGGATGCTATAAATATTCTTAGGTTTACGCCAAAGAAGGCCTCGCTTATTATCAGAAAAGTTATTGAAGCAGCCGCGGCAAACGCCGTCAACAATTTCAAACAAGATAGGGACAATTTATTCGTAAAAGAAGTTACTTGTACCGAAGGCGCGACACTAAAAAGAGGCATACACATTTCCAGAGGTCGCAGTCATCCCCTTCTAAAGAGAACTGCTCACATCATGGTAAATTTGGAGGCCAGAGGAGCTAAGGGAACGGTAGCAACCGCCACAGCAGCAACCAAGAAGCTTAAATCCAAATAACAATTTTCACCCTATGGGTCACAAAGTAAACCCAAAAGTAATCAGGCTAGGCATAACTCACGACTGGAATACCAGGTGGTATGCCGGAAAACGCACTTTTGCCAAAATTCTTCATCAGGATATTGCAATCGAAAAACTGATTTTCAAAACTCTTGATCCGGATGGAATCAGTAAAATAGAAATTTTTCGCACCCAGGGTAAAGTTATTCTGAATATTCACACGTCAAAGCCCGGTGTAATTATCGGCCATGGAGGCGAAATTATTGAAAAATTAAAAGCTGAATTGGTAAAAAACTTTAAAGACACCTTCGCCATCAATATCAAGGAAATCAAGAAGCCGATGTTGGACGCTCACATAGTAGCGGAAAACATTGCCAGACAGGTTGAAAAAAGAATTTCCTATCGCCGCGCCGCAAAGATGTCCATTGAAAAATGTATCGAGTCGGGAGCCATCGGAGCCAAAATTTATCTGGGAGGAAGGCTTAATGGTGTGGAAATTTCTCGTGGTGAATTTTTCAGCAAAGGCAAAATTCCTTTACATACATTCCGTGCTGATATAGATTATGCGTCTGTTGCCGCCCAAACGGCCTACGGCAAAATCGGCATCAAGTGCTGGATTTACAAAGGCAATGTATTCAAAAAAGATCTGGCAGCTAAAATGATTGAACAAAGCTGAGCGTAGCGAAGCCCCCGTCCGATCAAAAGTCACCCTACGCCTACCGGAAACACATTATCCCCCATCATGTTACAACCAAAAAAACTCAAACACAGAAAGGCTCAGAGAGGAAGATCCGATACTAAAGGAATTTCCTATCGCGGGACACAGCTCAGTTTCGGAACTTATGGTTTAAAAGCCATCAGTGCGGGCGAAATCAGTTCTCGCCAAATCGAAGCCGCTCGTCGCTGCATGAGCAGGTACGTAGAACGCGGAGGCAAGATTTGGATTAACATTTTCCCACACAAACCACTCACGAGAAAAGCGGCGGAAGTACCAATGGGATCGGGAAAAGGCGCGCCGGAATTATTTGTCTGTCCAATCAAGCCGGGAAGAATTATCTTTGAGATGGTAGGAGTGGATCTGAAAACCGCTAAAGAAGCTATGAGGCTGGCCGGCCATAAGCTACCGGTAATATGCAAATTTGTTAACGGCGACGACATGTGACAAAGTCACAAAGCGAACAACCATAATATAAAATATGATAAACATAGTAGAACTAAAAAAAATGGACGCGAAAAAGCTGATGGAAGAATTGGCTATGCTGCAAGGTCACCTGGTTAAATTACAATTTGAAATCAAAACCGGTCAGGCAAAAAACACTCATGAATTAAAGGGTACTAAAAGACAAATTGCCAGAGTACAAACAATTCTTAAATCAACATTATGAGAAGCAAAAAAGGTATCGTAACCAGCAACAAACAGGCCAAAACCTTGGTAGTAAGCGTTACTGTTTACAAGAATCACCCAAAATATAAGAAAAGATACCTGGTTTCCAAGAAATTCCACGTTCACAACGCTGAAGATACAAAATTCGAATTGGGAACTGAAGTAACTTTTTATGAAACCCGTCCTCTCAGCAGATTAAAGAGATGGACGTTAGAAGCACCTAATCTCAACAATTGACATATGATCCAATTCGGAACCAACATGAAAGTAGTCGACAACACAGGTGCAAAGAAATGCAGATGCATTAAGATTCTCGGTGCCAGTAAAGCTCGTTACGCTCACCTCGGACAAGTAGTTGTCGTCTCAATCAAGGATGCCAGTCCGCGTGGTATCGTCAGAAAAAAATCCGTTGAAAGAGCTGTAATTGTTCGCCAGGTTAGAGAATATCATCGTAATGATGGCTCATCTATCCGTTTCGATGACAATGCTTGCGTAATAGTAGATAAAGATTTACAACCCAAAGGAAGTCGTGTATTCGGTCCGGTAGCCAGAGAGCTGCGCGAGACAGGTTTTCAAAAAATTATTTCCCAAGCAACTGAAGTATTATGAAACTAAAACTCAACGATCAAGTCCTAGTCATTGCCGGTAAAGAAAAAGGTAAAAAAGGTAAAATTACCAAAGTCTTGGTTAAACAAGAAAGAATAGTGGTGGAAAAGTTGAACATGCGTACCAAGCACATCAAGAAAACACAAAGTAAAGCCGGAGAAAGAATTAAATTTGAAGCTCCGATGCATATCTCCAACGCCATGCTTATCTGCCCGCATTGTGGCAAAGCTACACGCGTAGGTTATAACAAAACTGCCAAAGGCAAGAATCAACGCATCTGTAAAAAATGCAAGGAGTCCTGCGACAAACAGAGCGCATAGCGAGCCGCAAAGCGGCGACCCGGTGCATTGAAAATTATAAACAACATACACAATTATCATGGCTAAACCAATCGACCTGCAAACCAGATTCAAAAAGGACATCGCGCCAAAGCTGAAAGAAGGTTTGGGCATAAAAAACGTTATGGCTGTACCAAGAGTTACCAGGATTACGATTAACGCCGGCATTGGTACCTACACCAAAACTCATAACAAAGACTATTCAAGCGTCGTTGAGAATATTATGAAAATCACCGGTCAGAAACCTATTGTGACGAGAGCTAAAAAAGCTATTTCCAATTTCAAGGTCAAGCTAAACGAACCAATGGGTGTAGTGGTAACTCTGAGAGGAAAACGCATGTATGACTTCTTGAATAAGCTGGTGAACATAGTGTTTCCGCGCGTAAGAGATTTTCGTGGCATTTCTCCAAGATCTTTCGATGGCAGGGGTAATTATAACGTGGGTTTTAAAGAACATGTTGTATTTCCCGAGATAAGTCCGGATGACGTTATGAAAATTCACGGTTTGGAAATAAATATTACCACCAGTGCCAAAGACGATCAGGAAGGCCACGCACTATTAAAAGCACTGGGATTTCCCTTCATCAATAAACCTCTAAAATAACTCAACAGATGGCAAGATTAGCACTAAAATTAAAAACAGAGCGAAGAAAAAAGGCAGCCCTGGCAGCGCGAGCCAAAGGTCTTAAACCTAAATTCAGCACCAAGGTTTACAACCGCTGCAAGCTATGCGGAAGAGTAAATGGCTATATGAGAAGATTCGAAATGTGCAGAATTTGTTTCCGCGAACTGGCCAGAAACGGCAAGATCATGGGAGTAAAGAAATCGAGCTGGTAAAGTCAGAGCTTGGCTTGCAAGCGAAGTCCTACCAAAAAAGTTAAAAAACATCACCCACACACCATGCATACAGATCCAATAGCAGACTTACTAACTAGAATTCGCAACGCCTATGGCGCTCATCATGAAGACCTAAGCATAGGCCATTCAAAAATGAAGGAACATGTTGTTAAAATTTTGAAAGATCATGGATTTGTGGAAAGTTACGAAGTGGAAGAACAAAAGCCCTTTAAGATTTTGAACATTACTCTTAAAGACACTTTGGACAAATTGACGTTCAAGAGAATCAGCAAGCCCGGTCAAAGAATTTACATCAAAAATGTCGATCTTAAAGCCGTCAAAAGCGGCTTGGGACTACGCATTATTTCCACTTCTAAAGGTTTGATGACTAATTCCGAAGCTAAAAAACAGAAACTTGGCGGAGAGCTAGTCTGCGAGATATATTAACCAGCCACCACATGTCCCGAATAGGTAAACAACCAGTGATCATCCCGACCGGCGTCACAGCCACCGTTCAAGGCAGTAATGTGATTATGAAAGGTCCAAAAGGTGAATTAAAAAAAGATTTTTCTCCAAAGATTAAAATCGAACTTCAGGATAATAAAATAGTTGTAACAAGAACAGGTGAAGAAAAATTCGACAAAGCTCTGCACGGACTTACCAGGAACTTGATCAACAATATGGTAGAAGGAGTAACCAAGGGGTACGAAAGAAAAATGGAAATCGTAGGAGTGGGCTACAGAGCGGCTCCAAACAAGAATAGAATTAATCTGACTCTCGGTTTTACCAATCCTATAGACTATTTGGCACCATCCGGCATAGAGTTCAAACTGGATCCCGAGAATAAAAACATTATAATTATTACAGGTATCGATAAACAGATAATTGGAGAAGTAGCCGCAAAAGTACGTTCATTCAGAAAGCCTGAACCGTATAAAGGCAAAGGTATTCGCTACCTTGGAGAAAAGATTGCCAAGAAAGCCGGTAAAGCTGCCGGTGCTGGCGCAACAGCAACCGCCGCTCCTGCCAAAAAATAGCAGCCAAGCAACAATATAATTCATAAAATCATCACCTTACACAATGTCTAAACAGAAAGAACAATCAAGATTACGACGCCACGCCAAGATTCGCAAAAGACTCTCCGGTACGGCTGCAAGACCGCGACTATTGGTATACAGAAGCCTTTGCCATATCTATGCTCAAATCATAAATGATGAAAACAAGAAGGTTCTCTTGAGTACTTCCGATATGAAAATCAAAGGCAAAGTCAACAAAACCGAAAAAGCCAAACAGGTAGGAACGGCAGTGGCTAAAATCGCGCAAGAAAAGAAAATAGAGCAGGTAGTATTTGATAGAAACGGTTACAAATATCACGGACGCGTTAAGTCTTTAGCCGACGGCGCTCGCGAAGGTGGTCTCAAATTTTAATCAAAATTGAATCTATGCCCAAACCAGCACACAAAAAAGAAGGATTTATGAAGAGAGAACCGAAAGAATTCGAGGAGGAAGTCATCCAAATTGACAGAGTTACCCGTGTAGTTAAAGGTGGTCGTAAATTACGTTTTCGCGCCACTGTCGCTATTGGTAACCGCAAAGGTAAGGTAGGCATCGGTATCGGTAAATCCAATGAAGTACAAGGTGCGATTCAGAAAGCCATCAATAAAGCTAAAAAAGATCTCTATACCGTGATTATGGATGGCACTACCATCCCCCACCAGGTATATCTCAAATTAAAATCTTCCAGGCTGCTTTTAATGCCGGCCGTTCCTGGTACAGGTCTTATCGCCGGCGGTACAATTCGTAAAGTTTTGGATCTGGCCGGAATCAAAGACGTGATGAGTAAATCTTTCGGTACAAATAATAAATTAAACAATACTAAAGCCGCTTTTGCCGCTCTTCAAATGTTGAAAGCCACGCCGATGATGGCACAAAGAGCCGCTCGCCGAGCTGCGGCAATCAAGA
>CAYZOB010000039.1:0-17729 GCA_964480115.1 uncultured Candidatus Peribacteria bacterium | reverse complement strand
CCGAACCTGTCGCCGTACCTTCCCCGGAAGTACAATCCGCAAATCTTCAAAAACTTGGAGATGAAGCTTACGCAAAAGGCAATTATAGTAACGCCCTAGAATTCTACAAAGAAGGCTGGAAACAAACAAAGTTACCATCATTTCTTTATAGCCAAGGAATTTTATATCAGAAAGTGGATGAATACCAAAATAGCATTCAAGTATTAAAACAGTTCATAATAGATCCAACTGCCAAACCTAATGACAAAGAAAAGGCTGGCGAAATGATCGAACAAATGTCCTGCGAAAATTACTACAAACTAGCCTACGAAGAAATGTGTTACGACTTTGAAAAAGCCGCTCAAGAAGCCGGTTTCCAAAATAGAACGGAGGCAGATGAACATTTATCAAAACTAACAGGTTCAAAATACGGACCAACTCTGAAGACAGGTGATGAAATCAAAGAGCCCAGTGGAAAAAGTGCAGTTTACTACAAAACAGCTCAAGATGTTCTGGACGTATTATCTAAAATAGAAAATCCTGCTGGCGAGGAAAAATCTCAAATTATTAAATACCGCGCCCATGCCTATGCCCAATCAAAGAATGAAGTTTTGGATATTAAAGGACCACTGTCACTCGCCATTTACTACGAGGCTCTTGTAAAGGCTCATGTCTTTGACATGGAAGTGGGAAAAACGGTTACAGAAGCCGACAACGATGTAACCTTCGAAAGAACTGCCTATGGTATATATTTTAATTCTGACCACGACGATAACATCTGGGGTAGGCTGGATACTGGTGATGCTTATTTTGTTAAGTACAACAATGAATTTATTAAAGTTGAAAGAATAGATCATTTTGGACCGAATAGAGACACGATTTTTATTGGCAATAAAATGATATTTGACAAGAAAGGCAATTATAGCGGTAAAGAAGATGCAGCACCTGATGCTGAACCCGAACCAGAACCCAAATCTGATGCTGTTCCTGATGATGTCGCTAAACCTGTCGCATCAACCACCACAGCACTAACTCCTAGAGAAATTAAAGCGGCCACACAAAATTATCACCAACGTGGAAAAGAAGCTTTTGATAATGGAAATCTTGACGAGGCTCTGAGAATCCTTAAAGAAGGCTGGGAAAAAACACAACAACCGAGATTTCTTTATTTACAAGGATTAACCTATGAAAAATTGGGACAAACAAACAATGCCATCATGGTATTAAATCAATACATAAATAATTCAGGGAGCCCCGAAGAATTGAAAGTAGAAGCCGGTAAAGTAATCGCCAGATTGAAGGAACTTGTCCCAGACGAACCTACCCCAGAACCTGTTCCAGAATTCACACCAGTCGCCCCCAAACCTGTCGCCGTACCCGCCGCCGAACCTTCCCGGGAAGAACTACGCGCAAATCTTAAATTAGCCCAAGAAATTCTAACACGTGCAAAGTCAGCCTATACGAATAACAGTTTTGATGAAACTATAAAGCTCTGCCAAGAAGGCTGGGAAAGAACAAAGCAACCAACATTTCTTTATTTTCAAGGAAAAGCATACATTCCATTGAAGGAAACGAACGATTCCACCCAGGTATGGAAAAACAACAATGTCATCCGGGTAAGGGAAAACAACAATGTCATCCGGATATTAAAACAGTTCATAGAACACCCAGATGGCAAGGCTAAACACAAAGAAGATGCCAAGGCAATAATCGAAGAATTAACCTGCGAAAATTATTACAAACTAGCCTATGAGGAAATATGTTACAATTTTGAAGAAGCCGCTCTCAAAGCCGGTTTTCAAAATAGACAGGAAGCAGATGAACATTTATCAAAACTAACAGGTTCAACATACGGACCAACTCGGGAGGAAGGTGACGAAATCAAAACTCCTGATGGAGGAGAAATAGTTTACAGTAAAGCCGAACCTGATCCAGCCGAACCTCCTCCTGACCCTGACCCTGACCATGACCATGACCCTGAACCTGAACCTCCTCCAGCACCTACCGCCCCCGATAAACCATGGTTTATCGAGCCAAGAGAATTAACACTAACAACCATGGGAGAACTGGGCACACTTATCAATGTCCTAAAACAATCAAATACCTGGACGGCGCCTGACAAAAACGGATTTGAAAAAAACGGCAATTACCTAAGACGGAAAAATACCGACCACCAATACGAATATTATTCGATCAAAAATGAATTCTCCGGCAATGACCTGGCAAGCTCACCCCAAAAAGGCCTCATAATTAAATACGATAGAGGCACACAAAAAATTCTTCGCCAAAAGCTCGAAACATTAGAACTTCAAGCAAATGAGATGGAAGATACTCACGAAGAATGGGAGCAATGGGAAAAAGGATCGGAAAAAGGCAGCACCGTAGCCAAAATCACTACAGCAACAGACCTAACCAAATTTCTCGCTAAATCCGAAAACTCAGTAATTTACTTCTGCGCTACAAGCTGCCCTGCATGCACTAAAATCGAAGCAATGGGCAATGAACTTTCAAAAACCAATAAAGACATTAAGCTGGCAGTCGTCAAAGGAGATGCTGATGGTAACTCAGAACTGGAAAGAGCATTTATCGCAAAGTATGGCTTGGCGAATAACACACAATTCAAAAATGAAATAACTGATGGAGTTTTCAGTAGTCATCCGCAAATATTTGGTATTAAAAACGGGCAACCATTTATTTATGACAACACCACCATTATCAATGACAGCATTCAGCATAGCTCTGCGCCGAACGCTGAACGTCCAATCATTGATAAAGTAAAAAGTGTCCAAAAGCTCGAACAAACAATCAAAAATTCCTTCAACTAAGTCTGATTAGTTTTTTCTACCAAAATTATCAAATTAGTATATAATCCAAGCATGAGCACTAATAAAGTACTAAAATACACGGTGATTTTTGAAACCGCCAAAGAAGGTGGTTATGTTGCTTATGTACCTCTTTTGCCGGGCTGCGTAACCCAAGGAGAAACTTACGAAGAAGCAAAAATCAATGTAAAAGATGCAATAAAAAGCTATATTAAAGTGCTAAAGGAAGATCACGACCAAATTCCCGTAGAGAATGAAGAGCGTATTTCAATTAGTACTGTGATTGTACCCGCTTAAAATAGTTGTGTGCCAGATAGAATACCACAAATAAAACCTAAAGAACTTATAAAGATCCTTGAAAAGCTGGGATTTATTTTGCGCAGACAAGCTGGCAGTCATGCTATATTTCGCCATCCAGTAACACTAAGCATGGCCGTAGTTCCAATTCATGCAAAAGATATTAAAAGAGGATTATTGTTTGGTATTTTAAGACAAGCGAATATATCTCAAAAAGATTTCTTGAAATTGTTAAGATAATTTTAAAAAATAATTACCCCAATGTCCATCATCATAAAAAATCCAGCGGAAATTGCCAACATGCGCGTCTCCGGCAAAATTCTTGCCGAAGTTCTCGAAGCCACCTCGAAATTCGCCAAAATCGGCATGTCCACAAAGGAACTCGATGAATTCGCCGAAAAATTTATTCTGGAAAAAGGCGGCAAACCCGCCTTCAAAGGTTACCATGGCTTTCCCGCCACCCTCTGCACCGCCGTAAATGAAAAAATCGTTCATAGCATTCCACGCTCAGACGAAATTCTTGAAGATGGCGACTTGCTTACAATAGATTGCGGCGTGACTTACGAAAACATGGTCACGGACGCTGCGCGCTCCATTGGCATCGGCAATATTTCCGAGACAAAAGCTCGACTAATCAAAGTGGCAAACGAAGCTTTGTCCCAAGCGATCGACTTGGCCGAACCCGGTGTTCATGTGGGAGATATAAGCCAATTAATCCAGTCAATAGTTGAAAAAGCCGGATTTCATGTAATTTACGATCTCACCGGCCACGGCGTGGGACGCAAACTGCATGAGGATCCCATAATCGCCAATTACTTTAACGGCAATAGAGGCCCCGTACTCAAAGAAGGAATGACTATCGCCATCGAACCGATTTTTTCAATTGGCACCAGTAAAATGAAAACTCTGAAAGACGGCTGGACAATCGTAACCGTCGACGGATCCACGGCTGTACAAGCGGAAAACACGATTTTGATAACCCAAAAAGGCAGCGAAATACTCACCAGTGTATAGCAGACAATAATCTTTTCACATGAAAAGTGAAAATTGACTTGCACAGATAAAATATATCAGGTAAACTCCAAACGCTTTTTTTGAAAAAAATCGTTAAATAATGGCATCTTAATGGGAAAAGAAGAGCCTATCGTACTAGAGGGAACGGTAACGGAATCTCTACCAAGCACGGAATTCAAAGTTGAATTAAGTGATGGTAGGTTGATTACGGCGCATTTATCAGGAAAAATGAGAATGCATTACATCAAGATCTTACCGGGCGATCGCGTGACGGTTGAAATTAGCACTTACGATCTGACTAAAGGGCGCATAACATATAGACACACAGGTAAAAAATATGAAGGTACAAGCATCCGTTAAAAAAATTTGTCAGAAATGTCAAATTATCCGCCGCAAGGGGGTAATAAGAGTAATTTGCGAAAATAAGCGTCACAAGCAAAGACAGGGTTGATCAAAGTTTATTAGCCAACACTTTTCTCGCAAAAGTGCTGACTAATGGCTTTGAGCCAATTAGGACTCATCAAGAAAATAACCGATCAAGAAACATGGCACGTATAGCCGGAGTAAATCTACCAAAAGAAAAGCGTATCGAAGTAGGACTGACTGCAATTTATGGCATAGGACGCAATTTGAGTAATCAAATTTTGAAAGAAGCTAAGATTGATAAGGACAAAAAAGTTGAAGCATTAAGCGAAAACGAAATTGCGGTTATCCGTGAAATCCTGGCAAAATTCGCAACGGAAGGCGACCTTAGAAGAAAAATCGCCATGGATATTAAACATTTACAGGAAATAGGTACTTATCGTGGTATTAGACATAAAAAAGGACTGCCTGTACGCGGCCAACGCACCAGATACAACTGCCGTACCAGAAAAGGCAAGCGCAAGACAGTGGCGAATAAGAAGATTATTGCCAAATAAGTCGCAAAGCGAATAACCTACTCCAAATAATAACAGCACAATGACCGAAGAACTAAAAAAACAAGGATCCAAGCCGGCCGGCGACCCAAAAGGTGAAGTAAAGGAAGAGGGCAAGGGTAAAAAAATGTTAAAGAAAAAGACAAAGAGACGTAACGTACAGATTGGCAATGCCTACGTACAAGCATCCTACAACAACACCATAGTAACTATTACCGAACCTAACGGCAGCGTACTTTCCTGGAGCAGCTCGGGATCCAGTGGATTCAAAGGAGCCAGAAAGTCAACTCCCTATGCCGCACAGGTTTCAGCCGAACACGCCGCTGAAAAAGCCAAAGTATACGGCCTGGAAAGAGTTCATGTGTATATAAAAGGTGTTGGAGCCGGCCGCGAACAATCTATTCGTGGCTTGGTAAGCAGTGGATTGGACATTGTTTCTCTAAACGATGTAACTCCAATCCCCCACAATGGCTGCAGAAAGAAAAAAGCACGCAGGGTTTAGTTCCATAATTAAACATTGATAATTAAATCTTATGTCACGATACACCGGTCCAATAACCAGACTTTCAAGAAGATTAGGAGTAGCTTTATTTACCAACGGCGAAAGCAAAAATAAAGCATTCCAAAAGAAGAATTTCAGACCCGGACAACATGGACAAAAACGTTTCTCTCAAATGTCTGAATTCAGCAGGCAGCTTTTGGAAAAACAAAAAGCTCGCTTCATGTATGGAATAACTGAAAAACAATCCCGCAAATATTATACAATGGCCAGTAAAACCAGTGAAGTAACCGGCGTGAAATATCTTTCATTATTAGAACAAAGATTGGATAACGTGATGTATCGCGCAGGTTTTGCCCAAACCAGACCTCAGGGCAGACAAATGGTAAGTCATGGCCTCGTTGCTTTGAACGGTAAAAGAGTTAATACTCCATCAATTCTCGTGAAAATTGGCGATAAATTTGAAGTGGTTGCCAAGAAAAAAGATTCCAAATTATTTGAAGAATCCAAAAAAGCAAAATATAAGGGTCCAAAATGGATGAAGATAGAATTACCACTACTAAAAGGCGAAGTTACAGCCGTCCCGGGCAAAGATGATATTGAAAACATTATTGAGCATCAACTGATCACTGAGTTCTATTCTAAATAACATGCGACAAAATCGCAACGTAGCTCTTGCATCTCACCCCCGGATCGCAACTTCTACCCTATAACATTATACAAATGCATCAAATCCAAGAAGACATAGGAATTCCTAAGCTAAAAAGTGAGAACATTGGACCAAATCACTCAATTTTCACATTGAGTCCCTTACCTACCGGTTATGGTGTAACTCTTGGTAATGCACTTCGCAGAATACTTCTTTCTTCCCTTCCCGGTGCATGTATTTCCGGTATTAAAGTTGACGGGATCAACCATGAATATTCTACCATATCCGGAATCAAGGAAAGCATAATGGATATCACTCTGAATTTAAAACTGCTTGAAATCAGGAAAACTACTCCGGAAACTTCCATAATTACTCTTGAAATAAACAAAGCGGGAGAAATTTACGGTAAAGACGTCAAATGTCCTTCCGAAGTTGAGATTTTGAATCCGGATCAGTATATTTGCACGGTTGAAAAAGGTACAAAAGTTAAAATTGAAATGCGCGTGGATAAAGGCGTGGGGTATGTACCGGCCTCCCATAGACAAAAGGAAGAAAAGGATCCACAAATTATTTTGATTGACTGTATTTACTCACCGGTCAGAAAAGTTCGTTATGATGTAGAAGCTAACCGTGTAGGACAGATGACCAATCTGGATAAATTGACACTTGAGGTTAAGACTAACGGAGCTTTAAGCCCTGAAGATAGCCTTAAATTTGCTTCCAACCTTCTTCAGTCATATTTTGGCTTTTTCAATGCTGAAAACGCTATGGTGGAAGAATATTATATGTCCGATGTTAAATCCATTATCGATAAAGAGCGCGAACAGGAAGCCAGCAAGCCAAACCAGGAATCCTATACTCCAATAGAAATTCTCGGTTTCTCACCAAGAACTCTAAATGCCTTGATCAATGGTGGAATTGGCTCAATCGAACAATTGTCCAAATGTACGGAAAGCAAGTTGTCAAACCTTAGAGGATTTGGTAAGAAAGCATTAACGGAAGTTGCTCAAGCACTTGAAAAAAAGGGTTTTAGTTTGTCTGAGGAATAAGCCATGAGCGAAAGCGAATGGGCATTGCAGCACCCAGCGCCGAGCGAAGCGAGGCGGCAGCGAACACCCTATAAAATTATGATTCATCAACCCACCACATGAGACATAAAGTCCACAAAGTCAGAATCGGCAATGATAAAAGTCATACAACTTCCCTGATGAAGAATCTGGCTATGTCTGTCATCATATACGAAAAAATTAAAACCACCGCCGCTAAAGCCAAAGCCGTACAGCCATTGGTTGAAAGACTGATTTCCATTGGTAAACAGAAAAATAAAGTAGCCGCTATCAGGTTAATAATGAGTATTTTAGATCATGAAAATAGTTCGAAAAAAATTCTTGACGTATTGGTTGAAAAATACAAGGATCGCACTTCCGGCTTCACCCGCATCACGAAATTGGGCTATCGCACCGGCGACAACGCACCGGTCGTACAATTAGAGCTGCTATAACAGCTCGCCAAGCCTAAGCAAACAACAATTACAAAATCACCACATGAAAACTACAATCGTAAAAAAACCGGACATCAAGAGAAAATGGTACTTGGTAGATGCCAAAGATCAAACTTTGGGCAAAATTGCCACAAAAGTTGCCGACAAACTTAGAGGAAAAGATAAACCGATATTCTCCCCTCACATGGATTGCGGTGACTTTGTCATTATCATCAATGTAGATAAAGTAAAACTCAGTGGTAAAAAATTGTCTGACAAATTTTATTATCGCCACACCGGTTATCCGGGAGGAATTATTGCTCCTTCCGCGGCACAGGTTTTGGCTTCCAAAAAACCCGAAATGGTAATTTCTACAGCCATAAGGGGAATGCTACCGAAAAATAATTTACGCGCCGAAATGATGAAAAAACTCAAATTATTTGCCGGCACGGAACATTCACATACTTCACAACAACCGGAAATCCTTAAAGTCTAATCATAAAATCCGAACACCACATGGCTACAAAACGCACCACGAAAATTAAAGACATAAAGAACATAACTGATTCGGAAGAAACTGAACAAAAGTCTTCTTCCAAAGATAAATTCTATTATGCCTGCGGCAAAAGAAAAACTTCCATAGCCAGAGTAAAAATGTTTCCCGGTACCGGTGAAATCACGATCAATGAAAGACAAGTGAACGAATACTTCCCTGTTAAAACACTCGTAGGCACACTCAAAACTCCGCTAACAGCCACAGGAACTTTAAAATCATTCGATATAAAAGTGATGGTACAGGGTGGAGGCATCAGCTCACAGGCTGAAGCTGTCCGTCACGGCATTGCCAAAGCTTTAATTATTTACGATCCGCAGAACAAACCAACTCTCAAAAAAATTGGCTTATTGACTCGCGATTCTCGCGTCAAAGAACGCAAAAAATTCGGGCTCAAGCGAGCCAGAAAAGGCCCACAGTTCAGCAAACGTTAACAGAGAGCGAAGCTCTCAAGTGCGACCCGCCTCAGGCGGGGAGGCATTGGTTATGCCCTCGGATCAAACAAGAATATCTTATATTCCTCTTTTATCATTGCCTCATATTCTTTTTTCCATTTTTCATCGGTACCATCAGGCCTTTGACCTGCTACCAACAAATCTAAATCGGATCCGTCTCCCCATGTAGCTTCTTTCCACTTCATTCTTTGATACATACCAACAGCCTTTTCATTTGCCGTAGCGGTCACAATAGGAGAATCAGGATACTTTTTTCTCACTAAACCAATAGCCTCTTTTCCCCTAATTATAGCAGAGAAATGGCTTGAAATAAAGCTTTCAGAAGCAAAAAGGTCACGCTAATCATAGAATGGCTTAAACCAGACCTTCCCGCATACTTGTCATTTTTTACAGATCAGAAAGTGTTCATATGAACAAATAAGAAAATAAATATCAAATTAGTCCAGATTTGTTGAAATCCGGTATCACTACCGTCCGGTAAACTAATAGCCACAAACCGCTTTAAAGAAAAACAGTTCTTAAGAACCGGCTATGAGCCTGGTATGAATCAAAAATAAAGTGTATCAATCAACCCTTTACTTTGTAGTAGAAATTTTTTTGCTAAACTCGGACTGTAATTCTTCATTCACATATGGCCACACTCCTTCAAGCCGCAAAATCCAGAGGCAAATCAAATCGGTCTGCTGAAATAGCAAACCCACTCACCGGCCTCTCCTCCCACTCTTGCAGCCGCAAATCTCGCGAAATTCGGCCTCAAGAGAGCTCGTAAAGGTCCACAGTTCAGCAAGCTTTAACAGCCACGAGTGCACAAGCACGAGTGGGCATTATTGCGTCCGCGAAGCGAGGCATTGGTTAAATTTTCAGCTGGTCAACTTTCGGATCAAAGTAAAAAGCCTTGTAACCTTTTTCTTTCAGTATTTTTGCGTAACCAGGATTTCGCGAATTTATGGCCACAACAGCTTCATGCTGGTCGTCCATTTCCACCACATGAAAACCATGTTTTTCAGCGCTGGCAATCACCTCTGGATTTACCGATGAACCAGCCCAAAGCAAATCTTTATGCTCGGCTGTAGCTTTTTGTAAAATCGCCATCAACAATCTTCTATTGAAACCTTGCTTACGATATTTCGGATCGTTCACTGTAGAAGCTTTGTTCAACTCAAAAACTTCTCTACCACTAGACGTATCACCTACTTTCATATAACCCTGAACCGCCACAAGTTTCCCCTCAACTTTAATACCAAAAAGATTGCCGTCTTCAATCAATTTTCGCCAACGCCAAGAAACACTTTTTAATTCTTCAGCGTGGCTAATGTCAGGATAAATGACCTCACCTGCATTTTTTAATTTATCAGCTAATCTCAGTCTTAAACTGCCAACCAATCCTTGATTACTATTATCAACTTTATTTAAAATTCTGTCCCTAAAAACATGAGTAATTCCGCGCACTTTACTTCTCACGGCAGCATGTGGAATATCTAGTAGCTTATAATTTGCCGCCAAATTTTCCGCCAACAATTTCTCGGATTGCTGATCTAAATCCTCCTTTTGCACCATCACAACCTGAGCGGGAGTGCCCTCGTGTTTAAATTCATATAATACCTTTTCACCCTTATTTAAGCCGGAATCCAAAGACATAATAGTTGATTTTAACACCTGAATATAACACGAAAATAGCTTAAAGTAAAGCAAGCAACCAACAAAAGACCATCACACGGATGGAAAAATAGCTTAAAACAGACTCTCCCCCCACACTTGTCATTTTTTACAGATCAAAAAGGCCCCACGTGGTTGAACCACAAATCAAGATTAAAATTTGTCAAAAAAAATACTTGTCAAAATTTACAGATCAAATAGTGTTCATATGAACACTATTTATTGCAAATTTCAGCACGTGTCAAATTTCGGTCAAGTGTCCCCAAGATTTGAGCCCATCACGATTTCTGGCTTCAATAAAGACAAATGTCACTTTAATCAATATTTTTTGGGGACACTATGTTAAAATGTCTACAATCCCCATTCACCTATGTCCCTCCCTCTCAAAAACTACATCGTAGATAGCCAGGCCGCCCTAAAGGCAAATCATCAAAAAAATCACCTGGAAACCGGCCTTTCCTCTACCCGGGCGGCGGCAAATCTGGCTAAATTCGGCCCGAATGAAATAAAAACCAAACAAGAATTCACCGCGCTCAAAATTCTTCTCTCCCAGTTCACCTCTTTCCTCATAGTGATTCTCATTATTTCCGGCCTGCTTTCGATTTATCTCAATGAATGGATAGATGGCATCGCTATTCTCTCAATCGTTCTGATAAACGCCACCATAGGCTTTATCCAGGAATATAAAGCTGACAATGCCGTTAAAGCGTTGAAAAAATTGGTAGTCCCCACCGCCGTCGTCTTAAGAGACGGAGTAGAAAAAGAAATTAGTATTATAGATCTTGTCCCCGATGATATAATTATTCTTTCGGAAGGAGAAAAAATTCCGGCCGATCTGGAAATCATTGAATCATTTTCGCTGAAAGTAGACGAAGCCATTCTGACCGGAGAAAGTATTCCCGCAGAAAAAAAAGTGAGAAACAAAGCATCATCGCGCAACAAATCCCATCTCCTTTTCAAAGGCACTTTAATCGTAAACGGCCGCGGCAAAGCCAGAGTAATCAGCACCGGCTCACGCACCGAGTTTGGCAAAATTGTTAAACTTCTTGCCAAAGAAGAAAAAACACAATCGCACCTCTCCGTTCAGCTTGATCATTTAGGCAAACAAATCGGCCTAATCACCCTCGCCCTCATCATAATTCTTTTCATAATCGGCTATCTCAAACACATCTCCGCCTACGAAATGCTCTTCATTTCAGTCTCGCTCGGAGTTTCCACCATTCCGGAAGGCATGCCGATAATTGTAACTCTCACTTTGGCCATCGGCGTACAGATTTTGGCTAAAAAAAACGCCATTGTCAGAAAAATGAATGCCATTGAAACTTTAGGAGCGACAACAGTGATCTGTTCCGACAAAACCGGCACACTCACGCTCAACGAAATGACTGTGAGTAAAATTTATACCAACTTTCAGGAAAAAATAATCAAAGGAGTGGGATACAATTGGACAAACAAGTTCAAAATCGACACAACGGAAGAAAAAAAGTTGATGGAAATTTGCGAAAACTGCAACAATTCTTTTGTGGAACAAAACATTATTGGCGATCCCACCGAAATTTCCCTAAAAATTCTTAGCCGTAAAGCGGATTACGCAAAAAAATACAGAAAGCTGGACGAAAACACTTTCACCTCGGAAAGAAAAATGATGAGCACTCTCCATCAAGTCGATAAGGAAAAACAAATAATGGCAAAAGGAGCTATAGAAGAAATTCTTAAAAAATGCACACACATAAGCGTCAAAGGCAAGGTTCGCCCAATAACTTCGCAAGACAAACAGGCCTTGGAAAAAACGGCAAATGATTATGCTGAAGAAGCTCTCAGAGTTCTGGCATTTGCCGGACGTGAAGCACCGGCCAAAGGCCCTAACGCCTTCTCTGAAGAAAATCTAACTTTCATCGGACTTGTAGGCATCATCGATCCACCTAGAGAAACTGTCAAATATTCAATAGAAACAGCTCAAAAGGCCGGCATTAAAATCAAAATTATTACCGGCGACAATCCCATCACTGCAAAAGCTGTTGGTAAAAACATTGGTTTAAAAATAAACAAAATAACTACCGGAGAAGAAATCGATAAATTAAGCGATAGCGCTCTAAAAAAAGTAATCTACGAAACGGATATTTTTGCTCGCACCAATCCCCAGCATAAATATCGTATCGTAAAAATATTGCAAGAAAACAACGAAATAGTAGCCGTAACCGGCGATGGTGTAAACGACGCCCCGGCACTCAAACGGGCCGACGTGGGCGTAGCCATGGGAATAAAAGGCACTGAAGCTACCAAAGAAGTAGCCGACATAATTCTCAAAGATGACAATTTTAGCACCATTGTGACCACTATCGAAGAAGGCCGCCGCATTTATAAAAATATTCTTTCTTTCATAAAATACATGCTCGCCGCTAATCTCGATGGAATCATGATAGTGGGACTGATAACCATTATGGGCTTTCCGCTACCGCTTCTGCCTCTACAAATTCTCTGGATCAATCTCGCCACGGATGCTCTTCCTGCGCTTGCCTTAGGGCAATCCAAGGCTCCTAAAAACATCATGCTGGAAAAACCTCACCCCAAACAAGAAAACATGTTCAGGAAATTTGGCGATATTATTATTGTCACAGTTATTCTTCAAACTTTAGCAAACATCATGCTGTATTTTTATGGTCTTTACGAAGATTCCTTGATTGGCATAAACACTGAAAACCTCTCCATCGCTTCACACACCAGAACTATGATTTTCACTGAAATAGTTATTTTTGAATTGTTTTTTGCCTTCGTATGTAAAGGCAGAGATGACAAAAAATTCTCCTCTTATTTCTCGAACAAAAACCTAAATCTCGCCATAATTTTTTCACTACTCTTGCAAATTGCCGTAATCTATCTACCTTTCGCCCAAAAAATCTTCAAAACAGTGCCACTGGATTTCGCCAATTGGTTGATAATCGTAGCTTGTAGTCTAACTGCTTTTATCATCCCGGGATTAACCGAATTTTTCCGCAAAATTTTCAGCAGAAATTCTTAAAAAAAAATGTTATTATCCGCCCATGCGCTTCGACATTCTCACAATTTTCCCAAACATCTTCGATTCATATATAAACACCAGCATTCTCAAACGTGCCCGGGACAAAAAGCTGATTCAAATTCATATTCACGATATTCGCCAATTCTCCAAAGATAAACACCACAAGGTGGACAATCTACCATTTGGGGGTGGCGCAGGCATGGTTATGACTCCACAACCCCTCCATGACTGTATAAAGCACGTCAAAAAGCTCAACAAGGGCACTGTAATCTATTTCAGCCCGCACGGAAAAGTTCTTACTCAAATCAAAGTGGAAAAGCTAAGCGTAAACGCCAACCGCGGACTAATCCTTCTCTGTGGCCACTACGAGGGTATTGATCAGAGAATTATCGACTCCCTGGTGGATGACGAAATCTCCATAGGTAAATACGTTCTCACCGGCGGTGAATTACCTGCCCTAATCCTTGTTGATGCCATATCACGCCTCATTCCGGAAGTTCTCGGTCGCGCCGAATCTCATCAGGAAGAATCCTTTTCTAAAGCCCTAAAACGTAAAAAAGAATATCCCCATTATACCCGCCCCGCCGAATTCAAAGGTATGAAAGTCCCCGACGTACTTATGTCCGGACATCACAAAGAAATAGCCAAATGGCGTAAAAGCAAACTCTCCTAAGCAATGAACCAAGAACTTCTTTTTTACATTTTGGCCGGCCTCGGATCATTGGCACCTTTCAGCCTGATTGGCGCTCTCGGCATTCCCAGATTTTTTCTGAAATTTCATGGTAAACTTGCCGAAACCACCAGCATCTGCACTCCCATAACCGGCGTACTAACTAAAAAACCGGTCGAAGTAAAAACGCTTTTTTTTGACAAATTTAAAGCTCGCGCTGAATCAAGCGTGCATGAAAGCCATAAATTCAAGCTCTTAGACATTCAAAGTAAACTGGAAATCGATGTTAAGCGCACCGAATTACAAAAAGAGTTTGCTTTAAATATAATGGCAATTACCACTTGCCTCTGCCATTATGAAAAATTAAAAAATATTGAGGAAATCACCGCGGCTCTCTTCAAGTCTTGTGCTATCGATCTCAAAAGAATAAGAGAAGAATATCAGATAATTACCAAAATTTCTTCCGGCGAGGAGAAAAAAATCTCCACCACAATTGCGGTAAACGGCAAAACCAGAGAAATCAGCGCCTTTTCCAAGGGCAACTCTTACAAAATTCTGGAAAAATGCACCCGGGAATTAATTGATGGCAAGAAAGAACCAATAGATCATCAGCGCCGTCACAAGCTAAAAAAGCGCATTGAGAAAATGGTTAAAAAGGGCCAAAAAGTAATCGCCTTCGCCTACAAGCAGATGCCCATCAAGCGCCTGGAAAATTATAGCGAACAGCTGTGCGAAAATGATATGGTTCTCGTAGGTTTTATCGGTCTGGTGGAAAATATTAACACGGAACTCATCCCCTACATCGAGGAGATCAAAAAAAATAAAATAAAAATTTATATTATATCCAGGGTGAAAGAAAAAAAGGCTATCGCCATCGCGCAGGAAATGAAAATAGTTAATCCCAATTATTTTGAAACAATCGATGGAACATCTCTCAGAAGCATAGAGAATGAAAAACTGGAAAAAATGCTGGCAAATCGAGAAAAAGATTATGTCTTTTGTGATATAACACCAGATCAAAATTTCAAAATTGTTGCAGCTTTGGAAAAAAACGGCGAAACCGTTACCTTCGCCAGCCCGCCAGGGCACCTTACGGGCCCGCCCGGGCATAGTATTAAAGAACTTTTGGAGTATATCAACCGTAACCGCAAAAGTGAAAAAAATAACGGTAAATTAATCGCCCATGCCCTTAATTCAAAAATAGCGGAAATAGGACTGCTGCTGGCAGCCCTGATACTTCAAGCACCCCTTCCTTTCTCCTTACAACTAATAGTTATTGTCGACATCTTAATCAACATAATTCTGGAATTGGCCTTGAACAAAGATGCAAGCCGCATGAAATATGCGGCTGCAGACGCAAAAATTTTAAATCCGGAATTGCTAATCCGGGGCCTCATAAGCATCCTGACTCTTGGCGGAATTTATTTTTGGAACCTGCTGCGTTTCGGCTGGATCCCGGGAGATAACATCGCCAGAAATACCGAAGCTTACATGATTTCCAGCACCATGGTTTTCATTTTGCTAATATTAATTCAAATAATTTTAGCTTTTGAAATAAAAAAAGCCTTTTCCAATATTTATGTAACACTCACCACCCTGGTCTGTATGTTAATTCTCAATGCCATCACCTCTTATCCAACAATCGAAAAAGCTCTGGGACTGACAGCTCTCAGTGGCAAAGAAACAGCCATGGTATATTTCAGTGCTTTCATTTTCTTATTGCTTATGGAAGGCCAAAAAGCTCTAATTAGACTGCATGAAAATAGCATTAAAGAGATACCTGCGCATCAAAGTGATTCCGAAGAGCCGGACGAATGAAGTTTCGGAAATTATGACTGACGAAACCATTAAAATCCGCATCAAAGCCGCTCCGGAAAATGGCCGCGCAAACAGAGAATTGATCAAATTTTTGAGCCGGGAATTAAACCTGCCAAAAGAAAATATCAGCATCATTAGCGGCGCAAGTTCACAATTAAAATTAATTAGAATAAAATTTTAGCCGCCATGGATCTCGCAAATCTCACAAACATCAAGGCTATTCTCGAAAAACACGGACTTTGGGCCAAGAAATATTTTGGTCAGAATTTTTTAATAGACAAAGACGTTCTGGAAAAAATCGTGGAAACAGCTGATCTGAAAACTGATGACGAAATTGTGGAAATTGGTCCCGGCCTTGGCGTTCTTACTAAAGAATTGGCCGAAAAAACCAAACACGTCACCACTTTGGAATTGGACAGCCACCTCCTCCCAATCCTTAAAGACACGCTCGCAACCTACAAAAACATCACCCTGCTTAATCAAGACGCACTTATCTTCAGTCCGGTTTTCAAAAATTACAAAGTCGTCGCCAACATTCCCTACAACATCACTTCCCCGCTAATAAATCTCTTCCTCCAGGCCGATTACAAACCCACCGGTCTCACCCTCCTCGTCCAAAATGAAGTGGCTGAAAAAATCTGCACTCTCGAACCGGACATGACCGTACTCTCACTTCAGGTAGCTCTCTTCGGCCAGGCAAAACTAATCAAAAAAGTCGAGGCAAGCAGCTTCTTCCCGGCCCCAAAAGTAGAATCAGCCATTATTCACATCGAACTTTATAAACCAAATGACCCCAATTTCATTGAAACCAAAAAAGCTCTCCAAATCCTAAGTCTGGCCAAAAAAGCCTTTTCCCAGCGCCGCAAAATGCTTTCCAACACGCTTGCCGATCACAAAGACGCCATGGCCAAAGCCGGCATCGCCTCAAACCGCCGCCCCGAAACACTTTCCGTAAAAGAATGGCACAGGCTCACGACTTGAGAAAAAGCCCAAAAAATGGTACAATTTACAGATTTAAATTAAGAAAAATGCCTTCCAGATTTTTGCGCGAAAAGATAGCATCATTCACAGAAATACTACCACCACCAGATTCAAACAAACTCCCAATCAAACCGGGGGCCAAGGAAATGACATACGATTTAGCTGAAAAAATCAGCGACGAACAGCTCACTATCACAAAAATCCCCAAAACCTACCTCGACGCCCTCGCCAAGGAAAAAATCTCTCCTGAAAACCTGGAAAAACTCCGCCAAAAAGCCGCAAGCAATGACGTTACCTTGATAAACCTCCAGGGCGGCTGCGAATGGCTTGGCATCAACGAAAAAGAAAACGAGGAAAGCCCCATCAAAAAACACCTTAAACTTGGCCAGATGTACCTCGACGTAGACGAACAAGAAGAGATCATGACGGTAAAACAAGAACTGGACAACAATAACAAAACAAAATACGGCATTGGTGCAGGAAATCTGTTACCTGCCACTTTCAAAACCGTGCAAATATTCTCCGATCAGGGTAGTGACATCGGTACCGGCATCAGAGGGGTAAATCCGAAAAACGGCAAGGTTGGTTACTATACAATGACCGCCAACGGCAAACCTGATTTTAATAAGTATCTTCCGATTTTCAGTTACTACAAAATAAAACCTCTGACTTTCATTGAAGAATCCAGCGACGAATACAAAGAAGAAGTCGCCACCGAACAACAAGCCTATGAAAAAAAGCGACCACCCACCACCCCACAAGAAGTGAAAAACCACGTCGCCCAACAAAATTATCCGGTCTCCACCCTCCAATCCCCGCCCACCAAAATTCCCGATAAAACAGAACCTCTACCCACAGCAACAGCAACAGCAACAGCAACAGCCACCACCCCTTCCCCCTCAATTCTATCCGAAAAACTG
>CAYZOB010000038.1:0-6522 GCA_964480115.1 uncultured Candidatus Peribacteria bacterium | reverse complement strand
AAACAAATTTTTACATTAAATTTAGAAAACGGAGAAATAGCTCTAAAATATACAGATACAACTCAAGATGAAAGTGGGATATGGTTAGATTTTAACTATGTAGATTTATCGCCAAGTGGAAGATATATTGTTTTTGTTGATTACGATAAAAGGAGAACACCTTATAGCGAAAACAAACTGGAGACAGTTTTGGAAGCCATTGATCTAAAAGATAATAACAAAGTGATAGAATTGCTTCGCGAAACAGGCTTGAGTTTGTATTATTAGGTTTCGTTTCTGTCGCGCGAAGCGCTCAGAAAAAAGGACTTCTTTCCAGAAATCCTTTTTTACCAATGTTTGTCTTTTCTCTATTTCTTCATTCCTCCGCAGCATCCTCCGCCACACATTTTCATGCACATCTTTACTAGCAACATCACTGCAGCCAATCCTACTAATCCATATATTACACGTTCAACCTGCGGCCATTCGCCGAGGAGCATGTTGACTACGTTCCACTCCGGGTTTATTGCCATAAGTCCCCAGTTTAAGCCGCCAATGATCAATAATATCTTGGCAATCATTGTACTCTTACAACCGCTTTTACAACTACATGTACTACCTTCCATAGAATTAGGATTAAAAAATATTGAGTATAGTTTAGCAATTTTCTTCAGGAATACAAGTTTATTTGCTAAAATGGATTTTGTGAACTATCCGGACAGCTTACAAATGGGGGAGATCAGCTATCCCGTGGAATATCAGGCGATTTTGAAATCTACTTCGTCTGTGAGGATAAAAAATGGCGTGGTGGTGCTGAAACTGAGCCGCTATGCGCATGGTAAAAGTAGGGACGAAATGGTGGGGAAATTTTTGAAATGGGCGGGAAAGAGGTTGGAGAAAATGTCGATCAATGATTTTGTGCGACCTCAGTATGAGGATGGTGGCAGGATTGTAACGCATAATAAAATTTATGAGCTGACGGTGGATGTTTTGCCGGGGGTGATTTCTCGGGCTGTGTTGAGAGAAGGGCATTTTTTGAAAATTCGGCTGAATAATTTTCTGACTTTTACTCAGAGGGAGGAGAAAATTAAATTTCTCACGGAAAGGGCGATTATGAAAGATCAAACGTCATATTTGATTGAGGTTTTGGCGGAATTGAACCAACTATATTTTCAAGAGCAAATTTCAGCTGCGCGTTTCAAGCGAACCAATTCGAGATTTGGCAGTTGCAGTTCAAAGAGGAATATTAACATTGCTTATAGATTATTGTTTGCCCCGCGCGAGGTGTTCCGTTATGTGTGCGTGCATGAGTTGGCACACTTGAAGGAATTCAATCACTCCGCGCGTTTCTGGCAGTGGGTGGCAAGTGCAATGCCGGACTATAAAGAACCGGAAAAGTGGCTAAGGAGGAATGGATTTTTGCTAGGGTGAGGAATCATTCTCTTGATTTTTGCTTCCTTACACTTTATATTCCTTGCCACAGGGGCGCTTAGCTCAGCTGGTTAGAGCATCTCGTTTACACCGAGAGGGTCGAGAGTTCGAATCCCTCAGCGCCCACCAGAAAAATTAATGAAATCATATGAGTATAAGTTGTGGAGAGAATGAGTTAGATGAAGATACTGGAACAGGGTTAAACGGTGGCATTGTTCCAGGTAGTGATATTCTTTCAGATCGTGCGCCTGACGGTTTCAGTGTGACCACTGATATTGCAGAGGTTACTGTTCAGCAGGTTATGAAGGCTTTGAACGGACCTGCTGTTATTTATACTAATGATGATGCTATGAAAGTGGCTAGGGCGGTTGGGGTGGAAGTTTTTAAATTTGGTGGCATGATCTATCATACAGAGGCTACAACGTTATGATCTCAGATTGTTTTTCGATTATGGACACTGTTTAATTCATTTGCTACTGTTTTATTTATTCTCTATTATTGGGTTGGCTTAGTTTTTAATTAAAGAAATTTATGGTTAATAAAGATGATTTGTTTGACCAGCTGCCCTATTGTCTCACTACTACGGATTTTCCGACTATGGGGGTGAAATATGAAGGAAAAGTTCGTGATAATTACTCCAAAAATGGTCAGCGTGTGATTATTGTGACTGATCGTCTTTCGGCTTTTGATCGAGTAATTACTTTGATCCCTTTTAAGGGACAGGTTTTGAATCAGATGGCGAAATTTTGGTTTGAGCAGACTAAGGATATTGCCGGCAATCATGTGATTGAGTTTCCTGATCCCAATGTCGTGGTGGCGCGGGAGTGCAAGGCGATGCCGGTGGAAATGGTGGTACGTGGCTATATTACCGGTGTGACTAGCACGAGTATCTGGACTCATTATGAAAAAGGTGTGAGAAATTTTTGTGGCAATCAATTGCCGGAAGGTTTGAAAAAAAATCAGAAATTGATGATGCCGATTTTGACGCCTTCGACAAAGGCCGAGCATGGTGATCATGATGAATCCGTATCTCGTGAGCAGATTTTGGAGCGCGGAGTGATTACGGGGGAACAATTTGATTTTATGGCTGATGTTGCGATGAAATTGTATCAGAGGGGAGTGGAGATTTGTGCTAAGCAGGGAATAATTATGGTTGATACCAAGTATGAATTTGGCATGGCGCCGGATGGCAAAATCGTTTTGATTGATGAGATACATACGCCGGATTCTTCACGTTTTTGGTTTGCGAATGAATATGAAAAACGTTTGGCTAGTGGTGAAGAGCAGAAAAAAATTGATAAAGAATATTTGCGAGAATGGCTGGCGGAAAGGGGATTTAAGGGTGATGGAGAAATTCCGGTAATTCCGGATGATATACGAGTGGAGACGGCGCGTCGTTATATTGAAGCTTTTGAGTTGATTACAGGTCAAAAATTTGAGGCTCAAGTAGGAAATGTGGCTGAAAGGCTGAAGGTGAATTTAGCAAAATATAACTAACAAATTTAGGATATGAAAACAGTTTTTCTTCTAGGTTCCAAGACGGATTTGGAATTTACGGTGCAGATGGTGGACGGTTTGAAGGAATGGGGAGTTGAGAGTGAAGTAATTGTGGCTTCCGCCCATAAAGTTCCCAAAAAAGTGGCGGATATTGTGGAGAAATATAATAGTGTTGAAGATGTGGTTTTCGTCGGTGTGGCCGGTAGATCCAACGCTTTGTCCGGTGTACTTGCGGCGAATAGTGTACATCCGGTGTTTGCTTGTCCTCCATTTAAGGATAAGACCGATATGATGGTAAATCTGAATAGTTCCCTGATGATGCCGAGTGACACGCCGGTGATGACGGTCATTGATCCGGCTAATCTGGTTCTATCAGTGGTTAAAATTTTTGCGGAAAAGGATGCGAGTTTGCGCGTGAAGGTGATCGAGCGGATTGCAAAAGTGAGGAAGAGTTTTGACTGATTGTAACAATAATTTATAATGTAACCAGTAATTTATGGGATTAGAAAAATCAAAGGGTCGTACCGGTGCGGATCTGGACGAAATGATGAGTCATAACAAAAGAGGACAGGAACTTATGGCGACTGGGGTGCTAATACCCAGAGATTGTGGGCGTTTAAAGGATCTTTTAGACGCTATGAAAGGAGCTTCGCTTGATGATTTTATGGATAAGGATGGTGTATTAGTTGGTTCGGCTATGCGAGATGAAGTATTGCCGGCGGTGCCAACGGCAGGGGATATGCGTGCTGAAGGTGTTTTGGTGCCGAACGATGATCCTGAATTAAACGCTATGTTTACTGCTGTTGCTAAAGCAACTGCATATGTAATTGATGATGGGTGCGTATCGGTTCGTTCTTATGAGGAAGGAGAAACATAGTGTTGAGTAACCATGTTTACTTTAACATTCCCATTTGCCCATTTGGCAAATCTCTTTTAAGATGCAGGCACAGATTTAATTTTCAATAACTTAATTTTATGAATAATCCTTTGTTGGCGATTTCTCCCTTGGATGGCAGGTATGCGGATAAGGTTGATTATCTTTCGCAGTATTTTGCCGAGGCGGCGTTGATGAGATATCGCGTTTTGACCGAAGTGGAGTGGTTTATTTTTCTTTTTAATGAAGCGAAATTGCCCGGCACTAAAATTTTAGAGCCTACGGAACTGCGAATTTTGCGCAGTATTTACGAACAATTCGACGTGGTCGATGCGGAGCGTGTGAAAAATATTGAAAAAGTTACCAATCATGACGTGAAGGCTATAGAGTATTTCATGAAAGAAAAAATAAAAGGTGGTCCGATCGAAAAATATCAGGAATTTATTCACTTTGCTTGTACTTCCGAAGACATCAATAATATCGCTTATGCTTGTATGCTTCGCGATTTTCTGGAAAGAGAATTGGTGCCGATTTTATCAGGACTGGTTCAAGAAATTCATGGAAAAGCTCAAGTATATAAAAGTTTGGCAATGCTTTCGCGTACACATGGACAGCCGGCGACGCCTACGACTCTTGGCAAAGAATTGATTAATTTTGTGGCGCGTCTGGAGCGCGAAATGGAGCTTTTGTCTAATGCTAATTATTTAATGGCAAAAATCAATGGTGCTGTTGGAAATTACAACGCTCATGTAGTGGCTTATCCGGATGTGGACTGGTTGGATGTAAGCAAAAATTTCATTCAGGGTTTGGGAGTGGGTGTGAATATGCATACGACGCAGATCGAACCGCATGATTGTTATGCGGATATTTTTGATTCCGTGAAGCGTATGAATAATGTGGTGCTAGATTTTGTGCGTGACATGTGGACATATATCAGTCTTGGTTATTTTGGTCAGAAGGTGGTGAAAAATGAGGTTGGTTCTTCTACGATGCCTCATAAGGTTAATCCAATTGATTTTGAGAATGCTGAGGGTAATATCGGCATTGCCAATGCTTTGCTGGAGCAATTGTCTTCAAAATTGCAGGTTTCGCGTATGCAAAGGGATCTTTCGGATTCTACAACTCTCCGAAATGTCGGAAGTGCCTTGTCGTATTGCATTTTGGCTTATAAGAGTGCGATAAAGGGGCTATCAAAATGTGAGGTGAATGAATTGAAAATTAAAGAAGATTTAGCTGATAAATGGGAACTTTTAGCGGAGCCAATTCAGGTGGTAATGAAGAAAAATTTAATGCCAAATGCTTACGAAAAATTGAAAGAATTGACACGCGGAAAAGCCGGAATTACTAAGGCTGTGGTGCAGAAATTCATCAGGGGTTTGAAAATTTCGGCACCGGATAAGAAACGCTTGATGGCTTTGACTCCTACAAACTATGTTGGTTTGGCCGAGAAACTTGTGGACACTTACGAATTAAAAGTTGCCGTAGGTCAGGAAGGTTGTGGGCCTAGCGGTTGCGGAGGCTGTCAGGGTTGCGGAGATCACTGAAAATTTTATTACAATTTTATTTTTATGTTTAAAAAAGTAGATGTCAAACAGTCTTTTCCGTCCATGGAAAAAAATATTTTGAGTTATTGGGAAGAGAATAAAATTTTCGAGAAATCCGTGGAACAAAGGAAAAATTGTGAAAAATTTGTATTTTATGACGGGCCGCCATTTGCCAATGGCCTTCCGCATTATGGTCATATTTTGGCTACGGCGCTGAAAGATGCGGTGACGAGGTATTGGACGATGAAGGGCTATTATGTGCCGCGAACTAATGGTTGGGATTGTCATGGTCTGCCGGTGGAATACGAGATCGAAAAGGAATTGGGTTTGTCCGGACGTAAGGCGATTGTGGAATATGGTGTGGAAAATTTTAATAGAAAATGTAGGGAGTCGGTGTTTCGTTATACCGATCAATGGAAGGGCTTATTGCAGAGAGTAGGGCGTTGGGTGGATTTTGACGATACTTACGCCACTTTGGACAACGATTATATGGAGTCAATCTGGTGGGTTTTCAAGCAAATTTGGGATAAAGACATGGTGTATTCCGGTTTTAAATCGATGCACATTTGTCCAAGATGTGAGACGGCGCTTTCGAATTTCGAGGTAAGCCAAGGATACAAGGATGTGACGGATATGACGGTAACGGCAAAATTTAAGTTGAAAGAAGATGCTTTGAGAGCGATTAAGGCAAAAGAAAAGGATGTCTATGTTTTGGCTTGGACGACTACTCCTTGGACACTTCCCGGAAATGTGGCGCTGGCTTTTGGTGAAAATATTGATTACGTCAAAGTACAGGCTAAAAATGCTGAAGATGTTGAGGAAACATATGTTGTTGCTGAGAAATTAGCTGATGCGGTTTTTGGGAAAGAAAAATATGTGGTGATTGAGAAAATTGATCCAAAAAAACTGGTCGATAAACACTATGAGCCGGTTTTTAATTATTATTTGAACACAGGTTTAGAGGGTGAGCCTGCCTGTCCGGCAGGCAAGCTTTATTCTATAAATATCGGTGATTTTGTGACAACTGAAGATGGTACAGGAGTCGTGCATATCGCTTCGATGTTTGGTGATGATGATTATAATTTTAGTCAAAAATATGGTTATGCGCAGATTTGTCATGTAAATATGGACGGTACTTTTAAGTCGGAAGTGAAAGACTTTGTCGGTAAGTCGGTGATTGGCCAGAATGGTAATATT
>CAYZOB010000037.1:0-21169 GCA_964480115.1 uncultured Candidatus Peribacteria bacterium | reverse complement strand
TCGATGTTTGGTGATGATGATTATAATTTTAGTCAAAAATATGGTTATGCGCAGATTTGTCATGTAAATATGGACGGTACTTTTAAGTCGGAAGTGAAAGACTTTGTCGGTAAGTCGGTGATTGGCCAGAATGGTAATATTGCCGATTTTTTGGCAAAAAAAGGCTTACTTTTCAAAAAATATAATTATAAACACAGTTATCCTCATTGCTGGAGATGCGATACGGCTTTGATCAATTATGCTACGCGCTCTTTTTTTATAAAGGTTACCGAAATCAAAGCTCGTCTGCAAAAAAATAATCAGAAAATTCATTGGCAGCCGGAGCATGTGAAGGATGGGCGCTTTGGTAAATGGCTTGAGGGCGTGCGTGATTGGTCGGTTTCCAGAAATCGTTTCTGGGGCTGTGCGATTCCGGTCTGGGAATGTCAGTGTGGTAATCAGGTTTGTATTGGTTCGATTGAAGAATTGAAAGAATTATCGGGTGGAAAAATTCCTTTAAATAATGGCGAAATTGATTTGCACAAGCCATATATTGATGAAGTGACTATGAAGTGCAAGAAATGCGGTGCACAAATGAAGCGTGTGACGGATGTCTTGGATTGCTGGTTTGAGAGCGGTTCGATGCCTTATGCTCAGCTGCATTATCCCTTTGAAAATAAAGCGGAATTTGAGAATAATTTTCCGGCGAATTTTATTGCCGAGGGCTTGGATCAGACGCGCGGCTGGTTTTATACTCTGCATGTTTTGGCGACAATTTTGTTCAACAAGCCGGCTTTTCAGAACGTGATAGTGAATGGAATTTTGCTGGCTGCCGATGGCGAGAAACTTTCCAAGCGTAAGAAAAATTATCCTGATCCCAGTCTGCTTTTTGAAACTCAGGGCGTGGATAGTACCCGATACTTTTTGTATAATTCGACGGCGCCACTGGCTGAGGATGTGCGTTTTTCGGAGAAACACGTGGAGGAAATCGTGAAGAAATTTACGCTGACTCTCTGGAATACTTATAGTTTTTTTGTTACTTATGCCAGTATTGACGACTTTAAGCCGGAGATGGATTTCACTATATTCCAGCCGGAGAACAAGCTCGACAAATGGCTGCTTTCCGAGCTGAATAGTTTGATTGGCGAGGTTACGAAGCAAATGGATAATTATAATCTGACATGGTCAGTGCGTCCGATGCAGAATTTCGTGGAGAATCTTTCCAATTGGTATATCAGGAGATCACGTCGTCGCTTCTGGAAGAGCCAAAACGATCAGGATAAAAGGCAGGCTTATCAAACTTTGTATATTGTGCTGATGGAATTTTCAAAATTGCTGGCGCCGTTTATGCCATATATTTCCGATGAAATTTACCAAAATCTGAGTGGCGGCAAGAAAGCCTCTGTTCATCTGGAAGATTGGCCGAAAGCCAATAGAAATTTGATTGATGATGAATTGAATAAGGAAATGCATTTGATTCGTACGATAGTCAATTTAGGACATAGTGTGCGTGCTAAGGCTAAAATTAAAGTGAGGCAGCCTTTATTTAAGGCTCAGATTGCTTTACCTGACGATGTAGATGCTGCTTTGATTGAAAGTCAAAGGGAAGTTATACTTGAAGAGTTGAATATAAAGGATTTGGAAGTTATTAAGGAGGCTTCGGAGATTGTGGAACGCATTGTGATGCCAAATCCCAAGGTGCTTGGCCCAAAATTTGGTAAGGATGTGCAATTTATCATCAATAATTTAAAATCCGGAAACTATAAGGTGGAGGGCGAGATCATTAAGGTTGGTACTTTTGAATTGTCCGGTGATGACGTGGAGATTGGTTTTAGAGGAAAACAGGGCTTTGACGTGGCTAGTGAAGAAGGCGTGGTGGTTTCTCTCGATACTCATGTTACTGATGAATTGAAACGCGAGGGGTATGCGCGCGATTTGGTGCGTTATATCCAGGAATTACGAAAAGACGCCGATTATCAGGTGGATGATCATATTTATATAGCAATAGAGGCTCCTCAGGGTGAAGTAACCGATGCGGTCACAGCTTTTGCAGATTATATTAAGAGGGAAACTCTGGCTGAAGAATTGCAGCAGAGTGGAAATTTCGAATGGGACAAGGAAATCCAGGTGGATTTTGATGGAGTAAGTGTTAAAGTAGCTGTAAGGAAAGTTTAAAAATCTAAAACATGAGTCTGATTTTAAAGCCAATTTTTCGAATAGTTCTAAATGGGGGAATTTTATATTTGTTGACTCAGTTGGTTACGACGATATCATTTACGGGTGGATGGAAGTTTTTCGTGATTGGAGGGGTGGTTTTGGGCTTGATTAATATGATAATTAAACCGCTGATCAAGCTTTTGTCTTTTCCTGCTATGATCATTACAGGAGGCCTATTTTTGATAGTTATAAATGTGGCGGTGCTGTGGATTTTGCAATATTTTATATCTGTTATTCAGTTCCAGAATGTTACTTTGGTCTTTCCAACTTTTGCGAGTTATGCTATAGGAGCTGTTGTGTTCGGTTTGATTAACTGGGCCGCAGGTTTAATTGATTAACTAAATTCTATGCAAACTGTTCTCATCGTTACTCAAGTGGTATTCTCCATCTTGCTGTCGTTGGTAATTCTTGCTCAGCAGCGAGGTACCGGTCTTAGCGCCACTTTTGGTGGCGGAGGGGGCTTTTATACAAGCAAAAGAGGAATCGAAAAGTTTCTTTCAGTAGCTACTGTGATTCTTGCAGTGCTATTTTTGGCTAACTCGCTCGCGTTCCTTTTTGTTTAAAACATGAAATTTTTGCGCAATATATTAGAGGTTTTTAAAACCTATACTTATGCTGACAAACTGATTTCAGTTTTGTCATTGGCGATTTTTCTTTTGATGTTAGCTAAAATGATTGTTTTTCCGTATGGTCTTTTTGGTTTTGGACAGAATAATATTTATACCGAAGGTTTGATTTCCAAGAATGGAATTCAGAGTATCAATCCGTTATTTGTTGATTATAATGAGGCGGATAGGGAGGTATCTCGTTTGATATTTTCGGGTTTAATGAAATATGATCTGGAAAGACATGCTATTGTGGATGATATGGCGCATTTGACTATCAGTGAAAATAAGAAGGATTATATTTTTGTTTTAAGAGATGGTTTAAAATGGCATGATGGACAGCCTTTAACAATTGATGATGTTTACTTTACTTTTCATGATCTGATAATGAGTCCGGCTTTTTCCAACGATATTTTAAGAACCAATTTTGCCGGAGTGAAGGTGGAGAAGGTTGATTCCAAGACGATTAAATTCAGCCTGGAAAAACCAAATGTGTTTTTTGTGAGTAATTTTATAACCGGTATTTTGCCTCAACATATTTTGAAGGATGTTGATCCGTCCAATTTGTTAGAAAATGATTTTAATAAAAAACCGATTGGTAGCGGTTCCTATCTGGTTACCGATCAGATTGAATCTTTTTCTGATGGGCGCGGTCAGATTACACTCACCAGAAATAATGACTATTATGGTGAAAAATCGGAAATAGAGCTTATACGTTTTATAGTTTATCCCACTATTGAGGATTTACTTGATAATATTGATTCAGTAAACGGTGTGGTCAAGATTTCCGGAGGAAATATTATGGATTTCTTGAAGAATGATAGATTTAAGTTGATGCCTTATGAATTGCCTCAATACATGGCCATTTTCTTGAATATGGAGAGCAAGATTCTAAAAGATGACAATGTGCGTTTGGCTTTGGCTAAATCTTTGGATAAGGAAGATTATATTGGTGACAGTTTGGATAAAATCAGTATCAATACGCCAATTTTGGAGTTGAAACAAAAAGATTGGGAGTATAAACTTGATATGGATGTGGCCAATGCTGCTTTGAAGACCGCCGGTTACAAATATTCCGCCGATGATCCGGATCATCAAGGTTTCAGGTTGGATAAAGAGGGGAGTGCTTTGCAGTTGATTTTGATTGCCAGATTGTACGATGAGGGTACTTATCAATTTAAGGAGACTAAAAATTTAGTGGCTTTTTTGGTTGCTTCCTGGAAAAAGATTGGCATTAATTTACAGATTCAGTTTTTGCCGATAGAAGGCTTTAATGAAAAAATTTCCAGTCGTGATTATGATCTTTTATTATTGGGACAGAATTTGGGTTACAATTCCGATACTTATTCCTTTTGGCATTCTACTCAGGCAGGACCTTTGGGACAAAACTTTTCCAATTATAAAAGTTTTAAAATGGATAGCTTGATTGAAGAAATACGCTCTTCTTTTGATGAGGGGCAGCGAAAAAACAAGTTAGCTGAATTGGCTAAAGCTTTAAAAGATGATATTGCTGCTTTATTTTTGTATCGTCCGGTCTATTATTATGCGATGGATAGTAGGATTTCCGGGGTGAAAATGGATTATCTGGTTTTTCCCAGTGATAGATTGGATCTTATAGGTAATTGGAAAATTAAAAAATAGCCTTTACTTTCCTGGTGTAATTCGCTATTAGTTAATGGCTTTTAATTTAGAAATATGCAAATAGTATTAAGTAAGGATGTTCCAAAATTAGGTCACAGAGGTGAAGTGGTTAAGGTAAGAGAGGGATATTTCAGAAATTTTCTGCTTCCAAGGGGTTTTGCCTTGATTGCCACGGTTTCTTCTTTGAAGGTAGCGGCTGTACGCAAGGAGAAAATTGTTGCGTCTCGCAAGCAAGTTTTGGAGAACGGTAAAGAGATTTTGGCAAAGTTGAAAGGTTTAAAACTCAATTTGAAAGCCAAAATCAGTTCAAAGGGTAAGCTTTTTGGTTCTATTGCAGAAGATAAAATTGTTGAGGCAATTGAAAAGGCTACCGATCTAAAACTTGATAGAGGATTTGTGAAAATGAATCATATCAAAACAACAGGTACTCATGATGTGATTATTCATCTTGCTCCGGATATGGAAGAAAAGGTGAGGGTTACGGTGAAGGCTTTATAATTCTTCTGAAATTTGGATAAAGGCAAAGTTTTAGCTTTGGACTATGGCAAGAAGCGGATTGGTGTTGCCAGTGGCGATTTGGAGATTGGCATAGCTTTTCCCCGCATGGTTTTGCAAAATAAGTCTTCAGACTTTGTTTTGTCGCAGCTTAAATCTTTATGTCATGACTTGAGTGTGAAAATGATTGTGATGGGGTTGCCTTTGAGTATGCAGGAGGATCAGCGGGAAAATAGAATAATGAAAGATGTCAAAGTATTTGCCGAAGAACTGAAGCTAATTTTGAAGGGGGTGGAGATTGTTTTGATTGATGAGCGTTTGAGCTCTTTTGAGGCGGAACAGTTGATGGTGGAATATGGTATAGAAGGTCATGATGATTCCTATGCCGCCCAGATAATTTTACAAAGATTCTTTAATAAGCTGAAGGCTTAGGTTATAATCGGCGGGATGAAAGAAACATTTTATTATTCAGGTTTTGTCACTCTTGCTTTTCTGATGCTGGTTGTTGTGTTTCTTGTTATTTCTTCCTTTAATCGCATTAGACGAAAATTGTCTGAGAAATATGTTGTTTTGCAGATCAGAGTTGTGAAAGAAACGGATGATAACAAAAATCTTGGACCAATTGCGATGGAAAATCTTTTTGCCACTTTGCATGGATTGATAACTAAATTTACTCTTTGGGAGAAGTTTCAGGGCTATAGCACCGATAGCGTGAGTTTTGAAATAGCCAGTATTGATAGAGTGATTAAATTTTATGCCGCTTTCCCGGCGAAATTGCGTAATTTGGTTGAGGGACAAATTTATGCTCAGTATCCAGATGTGGAAATTGAGGAATGTCCAGATTATAGTAATAAAGTTAAAGATTTTCAGTACGCTTCCGGTGTGGAATTGAAGTTTAGTGATCCGGATATTTTTCCGATCAAACGTTATTCTCAGTTTGAGGATAAATTAGCGCGAATTGCCGTAGATCCAATTGCCGGTATTACTTCTGCTTTGGTTAAATTTGATGACGTGGAGGATCAGGCTTGGATCCAATTGGTGGTCACGCCTTTAAGAGATAAGTGGCGTTTAATTTTTATAAAATGTGTCAAAATCATGCATCATGGGGTTTTTGCGAATATTGATGCCTGGAAAAAGGCTTATGCTCGTGCTTTTATCACGCGAAAGATTTGGCCCAAAATTGTTTTTTTCCCGGTGTATTTTATGTTTTGGCTGCGGGGTTTTTTTATTACAGCTCATATAAATTTTTCGGCGGAGGCCGGAGGTGCGTCAGATGACGATGTGGAAGAGATGTCTTCAAAAAGTCATGAGCGCGAGACCAATATTGATGCAGCTATTGATAAGGTAGGTAGACCACTTTTTGATACGACTATCCGCATAGTTTACATTCCCAAGCACCATCATAAGCAAAAAGCGGAAGTAAAATTGCAGGAAGTGGTGGGTGCTTTTAAACAATTCAATTATCCTACTTTGAATGGCTTTGAAGAAGGAAAATTTGAACATGGAGCCATGGTCATAAGGGCTTACAATAAACGTTTGATTAATAATGGATGCGTTTTGAATAATGAGGAGTTGGCAACTATTTATCATATGCCCAATTTGACCGTTAAAACTCCCACTATTGCCTGGGTGAGAAGTAAAAAATTGGAACCTCCAAATGATTTACCGACGGAAGCGAATAATCCTACAGAGACTATCACGACTCTTGGACGCACTAATTATCGTGGATCCAATCAGGTTTTTGGCATAAAGCCAACTGATCGTCGCAGACATGTCTATGTGATTGGAAAGACCGGTATGGGTAAGTCTACCTTGCTGGAAAATATGATTTTCTCTGATATTATGGCCGGAAAAGGTGTGGGAGTTATTGATCCACATGGTGATTTGGCGGATGCGGTGTTGAATTTCATCCCACAAAATCGTATTAATGATGTGGTATTGATTGATCCGGCCGACAAGGATTATGCCGTGGCTTTTAATATGCTGGAAAATGTAGATCCGTCTTTGAATTCGATTGTTTGTAGCGGTTTAGTTGGAATTTTCAAGAAGATTTATGCGGAAAGCTGGGGACCGCGTTTGGAACATATTTTGCGCAATACGATTCTTTCTTTGCTGGAATATCCCGGAACTACCATGTTGGGGATTACCAGAATTCTTCAGGATGAGGATTATAGGAAAAAAATTGTGAAGAAAATTGAAGATCCGGTGGTGAAAGCTTTCTGGGTGACAGAGTTTGCAAAAATGCAGGAAAAATTTAGGACGGAAGCCATTGCGCCAATTCAAAATAAAGTTGGTCAATTTCTTTCGAGCCCAACAATAAGAAATATTGTAGGGCAGCCAAAAAGTACGGTTGATTTACGCTTTGCCATGGATAAGGGCAAAATTGTGATTATAAATCTGTCCAAGGGTAAGATCGGTGAAGATAATTCGGCTTTGCTTGGTGCGATGTTCATTACAAAATTTCAGCTTGATGCCATGAGTAGGGCGAATATTCCCGAGAAGGAGCGCAAGGATTTTTATCTATATGTCGATGAGTTTCAGAATTTTGCGACGGATTCCTTTGCTACGATACTTTCCGAAGCGCGTAAGTATAAGCTAAATTTGACGATGGCCAATCAATATATTGCCCAAATGCCTGAAGAAGTTAGAGACGCAGTTTTTGGAAACGTGGGTACGGTTTTGAGTTTTCAGGTCGGTTTTGATGACGCTGATTATATTTCCCAGCAATATGGTGAGGAAATTATGCCGCCGGATCTTGTTTCACTGAGCAAATATACTGCCTACATGCGGCTTTTGGTAGATGGTATGCCAACGAAAACATTTTCATTGGCGACTTTGCCTCCGCCTCTTGTAATTGTTGATCGCGAAAGAATTGATAAAATTGTAAAAGTTTCCAGAGAAAGGTATAGTCAAAAGACCAGCATTGTAACTGATAAAATCAGGCGTTGGAGTAGTGTTGTTGAAGAGGATGTTAACCTAAAACACAAATAATATGTTGAAAATCAAAGAGTTTTTTCTGCGTCTTCATTATCATTGGAAAGTGCTGCTTAGTGATCACACTTTCAAGGTGGCGTTTTTTATTGGTGTTTGTCTGTTGACTCTTGGTTATCTTGTCGATTATCTTGCAGCTTTTTACAAAGATAGCCAGACTTATATCTCGGTTGGTGACTTGTTGTTGGATAATATTCCCACTTATAATCTGGAATTTATCTTTACCTGGGGGATGTACTTCTTGACCTCTTTGATTTTTATATATCCCTTTTTCTTCAGACCGGAATTGACGCCTTTCGTAATAAAATGTTACGCTGTTTTGTTATATGTTCGTTCCGGCTGCATACTTTTGACTAATGTAGGTCCTCCTCATGGTTTCTATTTTGATAGTTTTAAGGCGGGCAAAGATGTTATTGCGGATATTTTATTCAGAAATGATCTGTTCTTTTCCGGGCATACGGCTTTCCCGTTTTTGGCTTTTTGGCTGTTTCGTGATTCGTGGATAAGGTGGGTATTTTTGATTGGGACGATTTTACAGGCTATTACGGTTTTGTTGATGCATATCCACTATTCAATTGATGTGGTGGCGGCTTTCTTTTTTGCATATGGAACTTATGCCGCATGTCGTCATTTATTTCACCCTTATACTCAAAGATTTATTACATCGATCAGGTTGTATGGATGGGATGCGGTGCAGAAGATAAAGAATATTTAATTTTTAATTTGAAAATATGGAAATTGTAAAAACAGATCAAGCTCCGCAGGCTATCGGTCCTTATGTGCAAGCGATAAAATCGGGCAATTTGGTTTTTTGCAGTGGTCAGATTCCATTGGGAATTGATGGTAATATGGTTAATGGTGATGTGAAGGAGCAGACAAAGCAAGTTATGCAAAATTTGCAGGCTGTTTTGAGTACTGCCGGCAGTTCTTTTGAAAAAGCTGTAAAATGTACGATTTATCTTGCGGATATGAATGATTTTGCTGCGGTGAATGAGGTGTATGGTTCATATTTTGCTGAACATAAGCCTGCGAGAGTTACTGTCGGTGTTGCTGCATTGCCAAGGGGTGCGAAGGTTGAGATTGATTGTATCGCGGAGATTTAATTAAGAAGAATTTTTTGAACCGTAAGCACAGTAAAAGTTGGGTGCAGCAAACATTAGTTTAAGAATTCAGTTTGGCAATTACATGTTTCAATACTTCTGGCATCGATTTATGTAATATTTCAATATTATAAGATTTAGCAACGCATTCAAAGGTTGAATCATGAAAGAGCAGAATAAAATGTTTCAAATCAGAAAACATTTCATCTTTATGATATGGATGAACACTATTACCTTTTCTCATTTCTTCAATCCAATTGCTGTTTTGAACAATTGCCGCTCCATAGAAACAATCTTCTAATCCTTTTTTCCAAAGGCGGTGGCCAGAAATTGCTTCATCATTCAATCCACCCAATACAGCACCATGGCAGGACACCCATTCAACAACGGCAATTTTATTTGGTTGATTAGAAGTTGGGTTTTGAAGTTTTAAATATTTTCCATTCCAATTTGGATCAACATCGTTTACATAGTATGTAAGAAATGTTTTATGATCCGATTGTAGTAAATGTGGTGACGGTGCCCCTCCATCCCACTCAGGATTGAAGGATATTTTTTCTGCTCTTTCACTTTTTGATGATAGTCCAAGCATAATTTGTATTAAAAGAATAATGATGCTTCTCATTTCCTTAGTGCTTCTATTCCAGGCAATTTTTCACCTGATAGAAATTCTATACAGGCGCCGCCGCCGGTGGAGACGTGGGTGAATTTTTCAGGCTTTATTCTTAGACGCTTCAAACTATCGGCGGTATCACCACCGCCAATTATGGAAATACATTTGGTTTTAGAAAGACATTTGGCTACGGTTTCAGTGCCTTTTTGGAATGGTTTGAATTCGCAAAGACCCAGTGGGCCATTCCAGATCACGGTTTTTGACTTAGAGATTATTTCACAATATTTTTTGGCGCTTTTGGTGCCAATGTCCAGTATTTTCAGGTTGCTCTCAATTTTACTTATCAAGGAATTTTTTGTTTTTGCCGTATTTGATATTTTTTCAGCTAAAATTACGTCCTCGGGAAGGATGAAACTATCATTTTTGCGGTCTTTCATTATTTTTTTGGCGATTTCTTTTTTGTCTTTTTCGTATAATGAGCTGCCTACCTCATAACCTGCGGCATAGAGAAAAGTATTGGCCAGAGCTCCTCCCATCAGAAAATAATCAGCTTTTTTGAGAAAATGCTGAATGATTCCAATCTTGGTATCTATTTTTGCGCCGCCAAAAATCATAGTTAGTGGCCTGGCGATTTTCTTGTCCAGAAGAGGGGAGAGGTGCTTGATTTCCTTTTCCATCAGTAGTCCGGCGTAGGCCTCTAAATAGTCTGCAACGCCCGCTGTAGAGGCATGGCGACGGTGGGCTGTGCCAAATGCGTCATTGACGTATATATCGGCCAATGAGGCCAGTTTTTTTGTGAAATTCTGTTCGCAGGCCTCTTCTTCTTTGTGAAAGCGGACATTTTCCAGCACGAGAACCTCGCCATTTTCTAATTGAGAGATAGCTTTTTCTACTTTTGTGCCTATGGTTTCTTCAATTTTTTTAACCCGTTTTTTTAGTAATTTCTGAAGATGTTTGGCTACTTCTGTTAATCTTAAATTTTCGACAATTTTACCATCGGGTCGGCCCAGATGGCTGACGATTATTACTTTAGCGCCCTTTTTTTGTAAAAATATGATAGTCGGTAATGATTCAACCATACGCGTGTCATCTTGAACTTTACCGTTTTTCTGCAGAGGCACATTGAAATCTACTCTTAGCAAAACTTTTTTGCCTTTCAGATTGGCAATTTCTTTAATGCTGTGAATTTTCATGAGATTATATTAGTGTTTGAATTAAGGCTGCCTGGGCGAATTCTCTGCCTTTATTTAGACCTTTTTTGCTAATTCTATTTTTGGCTTGAGTCAAATTCTCGCATGCAAGTATACCAAAAATTATTGGAATTTTGGTATCTAATTGTACTTGCATCAGTCCTTGGTGGCTTGTTTCTGTCACAAGATCGTAATGAGTTGTTTCGCCTCTGATTACGATACCGAGAGCGATGATTACATCAAATTTTTTTGCTATTTTCTGGCAGGCAAAGGGGATTTCCAGGGCTCCAGCCACTCGAAAAATCATTATATTTTTTTCCTGAACTTGGTTATTGATCAATTCTTCTTTTGTATTTTTTAGCAATTCTTTTCCCAGCTCTTGATTGAAATAGGGAAGTACGATGGCAATTTTTAGTTTTTTGCCATTAACGCTGATAGTTATTGATTTGTCGATTTTCATTATATTAGGTTACGATCCTTTAGAAAGGCATATTTCGTCTCGTTCTCTTTTTTGTCCAAAAGATTTTTCAAATAACGGGCAATGAGGTCTACTTCCAGATTAACAGTGTCACCATTTTTCAAGTTTTTCAGATTGGTATTGGTCAAGGTGTGGGGAATCAGCGAAACTGAAAAAGTGTCGTGCTGAAGGTCGGAGATAGTCAGGCTAACGCCATTGATGGTGATTGAGCCTTTGAAGGCGAGGCAGTCACTTAATTCTTCCGGAAATTTTATGGTTAAAATTCCAACTTCTAAACTCTGCACAACGCCTTCTCCATCAATATGTCCTTGTACCAGATGGCCATCGATGCCTTGATTAAGAGTCATGGCCGGTTCCAAATTCACTTCGTCATTGAGCTGTAAATTTTTCAGATTGGTTTTATTGATCGTTTCTGTAATTACTTCAAATCCGAAGTTGTTGTCGCCAATTTCAACTATTGTCAGGCAGGCTCCGTTTACGGCTATGGAGTCGCCGATTTTTTTATCTCTTAAAACCTTATCACAGGCAATTTCAAGGTTTAACCCCTGAGCGGATTTTTCAATTTTTTTAACTTTGCCTATTTCCTGGACGATGCCTGTGAACATGATGTTTTTTACAGATGTGTATTCTGCCATATTTCACTCTATATATAAAGCTTTATTTTAGATATTTAATAAATTTTAGATATTTTAGATTTTTTTTAGAATTATTTTAAGAAAATTTTAGATTTGAATGTTATGACTGAGGTGCTTATTTTTTAACTCAAATTTTATGAGAAGTTTGAATCGCGTGATGCTCATCGGGCATCTGGCTGCCGAGCCGGAAACAAGGCAGACCAAGAATGGACACACTGTTGTGAATTTTCCGGTCGCAACAAACAAGGTATTTAAGGCTGAAGATGGAACAAAAAGGGAAATCGTGGATTTCCACCGGATTTTAGCCTGGAATAAATTAGGAGAGATTTGCGGTCAATATCTGCAGAAGGGTACGGCTGTATATCTTGAAGGTCGTTTGGTAAATCGTTCTTTTGATGACAAAGAGGGACACAAACATTATCGAACGGAGATAGTTGCTGACGGAATTAATATTCTTACTTGGAAAAAAACTAAGTCCGGTACTGCGGAAGTCGGGATCGAGAATGTAGTTGCTTCTCAGGAAGAACATGAGGAGGAACTGGTTGCGGCTTAGAACGCCCGCTGAAAGCCCCGCCAAAGCGGGGCTTTTTTCTTGATTAATTGGCGCGCTGTTTCTATAATGCGTTTTGTTTGTAATATCATTTCTCATGCCTATCTTTCAGTTTAAGTGCGATAGCTGCTCGGCAATTTTTGAGCAATTGATTTCTTCTATGGATTTCAGGGATATTGCTTGTGTTAACTGTGAAGCCGATAATATTTTACGGGTGGAAGCTACTTATTTTTATCCCAATAAAGTTTTTTGTCCGCATGATAAAGTTTTGGATAGTAATAAATTGAGAGTTCAGTTGAGTGGAATTCAGGATGACAATTCTCAGCGTTGTGGTGGTTGCGGTACTGATGGTTCGCCGGGAAAATGTACTAGTAAAGGTGGCGGTTGCGGTGGTGGTTGCAGTTGCAAAAAAAAACTTACTTTGGAAATATGATAAAAAAAGTATTTTCTGTCGTGTTACTGGCAAGCCTGTTGTTTGTATTTGGGTGTAGGACGAAGGGTTCTGTTGCCAAAAAAGGTAATTATGAAGGAATTGTCCTTAATTATTATAAGGTTTTTGATAGTCAGGAAATTTTGGATCCGATTCTTAGACAATACGAAGCCGATCATCCTGGTTTGAAAATAAATTACCGAAAATTTTCTGATTTTAACGAATATCAGAGAGTCATTTTGAATGAAATGGCTGAGGGCTCAGGTCCGGACATTTTCTCAATGCAAAATACTTGGTTCATGAGCAATTATAAGAAATTGGCTCCTTTGCCAGCCGGTTCAGGTAAACCTGAAGATTTTGGTGCAACTTTTGTGGATGTTGCCTACAAAGACTTGGTACGCACAGACCAGAGCGGTCAGGAGCAGGTTTATGGTATGCCGATGACGGTAGATACTTTGGCTCTTTATTACAATAAAGCTCAATTTGAGGATAGAATTCCCGTGCGTGGCCGCCCTTCTAAGACTTGGGAGGGGATTAAGGATGACGTGGTGCTATTGAATAAAGTAAATGAGAGTCTTTCCAGATTTGAAGTTGCCGGAATTGCTGTCGGTAGAGCTGATAATATCAGTAGGGGGGTAGATGCTCTATATTTGCTAATGCTGCAGTATGGCACCAAATTTTATAATGAAAATTTTTCACAGGCTACTTTTGCTGGTCAGCAAGGTGGAGTTTCTTTATATCCGGGGATTGAGGCGTTGAAATTACTGGTGAGTTTTGCTGATGAAAAACAGCGTCATTATTCCTGGAATGAATACATGGTTGCCGATCCTACCGGCAATAAGGAAATTGAGGCTTTTGCCAAAGGCCAGGTGTCGATGATTTTTGGCTATGCTTACACCTACAACGATATTGTGAATGAGGTGAAGGCTTTGACGGATAAGGGTGGATCCTTGATTAATGTAAAAGATATTGGCATCGCTCCCGCACCTCAAATCTACGATCCGGACATTTCCAGCAATAAACGTGTCACTTATGCTAATTATTTTGCAGAAGGTGTTTCGCGCAATTCCAAGCATGCGGATATTGCCTGGGATTTTCTGATTGAATTAACTAAAAAGAAAAATCTCGATTATTATTTTAGCAAGACCCACAAGCCTACCAGTCGTCGTGATATGATTGATGAGCAAAAAAAGGATCCGATTTACGGAGTTTTTGCTGCGCAGATTGGTTATGCCGAAAGCTTTCCGGTGCTTGATTATTATATTTACAAGAGTCTTTTTGGTGATGTTATTACCAGGGCTAATTTTGCCGGCGCCGCCAATAGTTCTCTTCTTGATGCCCAAAACAAGATTACGGAGATGCTGCCTCCCGAAGGTTTGATAGTACCGAAAGCCGTGGAGGTAAAAGGTGCTAAGGATGAGAAGAAAAAGACGAAATAGAGTCCCCAAATAGCGCCTTTTCGATTATAGTTGATTACCATCGATGTCTTCGTATTTCTGCATGAAAGAGCTGACACAATGTTGAGTGAAGTCTATTCTTAGAACTGGTTCTCGCAGGCTGGTCAGAAAGCCGCCAATTGCTCTGTCAGGTTTCTTTAGGTTTAGTTTTTGTGTCCTGGTTTTGTTTATTTGGCTGATCATTTTGTCGCCTTTTTTGATCTGAAGTTTCCGCGATTTATTTAGCCAAAAATTTATTTCCTCGAGGTAAGGTTCCTTTTCACTGTCCGCTATTTTTGTTTGAATAATGGAATAAGCGCTTACTATTCCTTCCAAATAGGCACAGAAATTGCTGTCGTTTTTGTGGCTATTTTTGTAGCCATCTATGCGCCAATCGGTATAGTCTTTCACGAATTTGTAATAGCTTTCTTTCGCCTCAATTTTATACAAATTTTTTATGGCAGCCATGCCCCAGAGGTAAAAGTTGTTATTCCAATTTGCAGAATAGAATTTATCAAAATACGCTATTGAATCGTCGATTACGGTTTTTACCTTTGCGTCGGGATTTTGTTGATAATAATAAGTAAGTGCAAGTAGGGCTTCACCATTATAAAAATCCGATTCGCTTTCTGACTGGCCACTTTGCAAATAAAAAGATCCTCTAAAGCCACTTTCCGGCAATTTCATGGCCAAAACAAATTTCAGATTTTGCTCTATGAGATCGGCATATTCCTGCTGCAGCTTGGGATATTTTTTCACTAAATTTAGATAGCCTATCAAGGCCAGACTTGTGCCGCCGAGAGTACACTCTGTTTCATTAAGCTTGAGACATCTAAATTGGTAGTTATTGAATGTCTGATTGGTGGAATTTCTGTTGAGATATTCCAGACCCCTTGAAACTGTATTTTTCAGGTCAAAATTGCTTTTTTCGTCTCTATTCATGGCATCACTTAGAATAAAAACTGCTCCTGCTTGTCTTACTATGTGATCGTCTTCTATGTAGCGATCTAGAAACGGCATATACTCATAATGAAAATGTCCGCTTATTTCCTGTGATTGTTTGAGCCAATTTATACTTTTCCGGATAGTGTTTTCTGTTTGATTCGGACTTAATTCCGACGCTAAAGCATTTCCCAGACTGATGTTTATGAATAACGTGATTGTCGAAATGAAGGCAATTGTTTTTTTCATCTATTTATTAATTATTGTTCTGTATCCGTTGATAAATGCTGCTACTTCCATAATATTTTTGCCTTCCATTTGCAGTTTTTTGGGAATTAACGTGCCGTCTTTCGTACCTATTTTTAGAATTTTACCGTCAATCACGAATTTTCCCAAATCTATTTGTTCCGCTGAAATTTCCATTTCTATAATTTTCAATTTTTTGCCATTGAAGCATGTATGAATTCCAGGCCAAGGGGTAAAAGCTTTCAGCATATTCTGTATTTCCTTGGCGGATTTCTGAAAGTCAATCTCACCGTCTTCTTTAGTAATTTTGTGGCAATAGCTTGCATTTTGATGATTTTGCTTGATGGGAGAAAGGGCTCCGGTGCTTATATCTCCGAGAGTATGAGGGAGTATTTCCGCTGCGACATTTGATAGTTTGGCAGTCAATTGTTCAAGATTCTCATTTTCGTTTATTGTTACTCTTTTCATTAGATAAATATCGCCATGATCCATTTCCCGGTCTAAGGACATGATGGAAACACCGGTTTCCTCATCGCCATGCAGTATTGCTTCTTGAATGGGCGTGGCGCCGCGATATTTTGGTAATAGGGAAGGATGAATGTTGATTGCGCCTAATTTTGAAATTTTCAAAACTTTATTTGGCAGAATCATGCCATAAGCGATGACTATGAGAAAATCTATAGCCTTGAATTTTTCCAATTCCACCCGCAACTCCCTTTTCCTCTTAGGTTGAATGATCTTTAGACCAAGCTTTTCAGCACAAATTTTGACCGGACTGGCTGTCAGAGTTTGTTTGCGACCTTGCGGTTTGTCAGGTTGAGTGACTACGGCTAGAATTTCGATTTTCTCATCTTGATAGAGCTTTTCCAGAGGTTTTACTGCGAATTCCGGAGTGCCAAAGTAAATTATTTTCATAGGGTGATATTATCAGTTATTGCGTTTTTTGCCAATTTTTACTTGCGTAATTCGTTAAAACTTGTACAATGTCTTCTATTTGTTCAGCCTTATGTTTAATAAGCTATATCAAGAAATCAAGAACTCTGTAGATAAATCAGCTAAAATACTGATTATTTCTCATAGAAAACCTGATCCCGATACTCTTGGTAGCGCGCTTGCTTTGAAATTATGGCTGGATAAGCTAGGGAAGAAGGTGACTCTGGCTTGCTATGATAGGCCGGATCAGGGATTAGCTTTTTTACCATTGATAGATCAGTATACTCAGAATTTTGATTCATTGAATTTCGATTTGAAAATTATAGTTGATGCCGGGGCTTCATATATGACAAATTTTCAGCTGAAATATCCGGATTTCTTTACTTGTGGCGTGCCAATAATCAATATCGATCATCATGCTTCCAATGACAATTTTGGGCTAATAAACATTGTTGATCCGCATGCTGCTTCAACTACCGTAATCTTGTATAGATTCTTTAAAGAGTTAGGGGTGAAAATTGATGCCGATATGGGTACCTGTTTATTGGCGGGAATTTATGGTGATACTGGCGGTTTTATGCATTCTAATACCGACAAAGAGGTTTATGAGATTGCGGCGGATTTGATGGATAAAGGTGCAAATGTTGCGGCTATTACGAAATCTTTATTTAAATCCAAATCGTTGGATACTTTAAAGTTGTGGGGAAAAGTTTTGGAAAATGTACGGCTGACCGATGAGCAAGTTGTGATTTCCGTAATAAAAGATCAGGATTATGAGCAAGCGGGATCCAGTCCCGAACATTTATCGGGGGTGATTGATTATTTGAATATGGTTCCTGATGCGAAATTTGCTGTTTTGTTGAATGAGGATAAAAAGGGAAATGTGAAGGGATCTTTTAGAACCAGACAATCCAATCTGGATTTATCAAGAATTGCCGGAGTGTTTGGTGGTGGTGGACATCCCAAGGCTTCTGGCTTCATGCTGCCGGGATATATTGGAGAGAGTACGAAGTACACCATAATTTCCCCCGATTTATCAAGAAAATCTTTAGAATTTTAGGTAAATTACTTCAAATTTTCCGCAAAGTTTGCTAATTTGTCTTTGTATTTATCTTTATTGAATGAGTCATCATAGATATATAGCGATTATTGCAGGGACGGGATTTTTGGCTTGGGTTGGTTGGTTTTTGGTAATTTCTAAACTCTCACCTTATGAGACTTTGGGATTCTCATTGACCTTTTTTTATATTACTTTATTTATTGCTTTAAGTGCTACTTTTGCTGTTTTGGGCTTTTATTTCAGGGTTTGGCTTTTTAAAAATGAAATTTTTTATCGACATATTAATGTGGCGTTGAGGCAGGGAATTTTTCTCAGTCTTATTGCGGTTTTTTGTTTAATTTTTCAAATGATGAAAGTCCTGAACTGGTGGTCAGGGCTGCTGCTGGTTTTTGTTGCGGTACTTTTGGAATTCTACTTTTCGGCTAGAGATTCAGAGTTGGCTTGAGCCTTGGCTTCGGCTTGTTTAAGCTCGGGATAATCCGGATGATTCAGTGTTCGAATATTTTGTAATGGCCACCAGACCACCCAAGCTCTGCCACGAATAGCTTCACGTTTGATATATGCTTCCTCAGGATGATCTTTGCAGGTAATTGAGATGTTGCTTTTGAAACAGCTGCGGGAATCGGTGCTTGCCTGTCTATTATCTCCCAGTACAAAATAATGATCTTCCGGTACTTTGAAATTATTAAAACCGCTGAAATAGGACTTAGTTAGACCGTTATTGTTAACATTCAAGTAAGTCTCGTTTAGTTTAACTTTTTCTTTTGAACCCTTTGGAGTCAGGTAAACGTCACCGCCTTTAATTTCAATAGCATCGCCAGGTAGGCCGATAATTCTTTTGATGAAATATTTTTCATCACTTTCTCCTTCGTCCACTTTGAATACTACGATATCGCCACGTTCCGGCTTATTAAATAGATATAAAGCTTCATTGATAATAATTTTTTCACCGAAGCCATTGGCGCATTTTGCTTTAATATTGTTCAGGGTATCGCACATTGAAGCCCCAGATACATCAAATGGTGCGATAATCCATTTTTGTATTATTAGTACAAGTATGAGTATTACTCCCAGGTTAACCGCCAAATCCAATATCCAAAGTAAAATTCTCTTTGCTTTTTCCTTCATGTTTTTAATTCTATCTCTTTTGATTTTTCATTACAATGTAATATAATGCCCATATGGCTCCTGAGAAAGTTAAGAAAAAAAAGAAATTTTATTTTTATGCCAGGTATCTGGACGATGGGGAAAGAATTTTAGATGTGGTTCATCGTCATATTATTATGTTAAAGGTCAGTTCAGCTAAAACTTCGTTTTTCGGTATTATGTTGCCGATCGTTGTGTATTTATTTTTTCCTCAACTCCTTTTAGTTGTTTTGATTTGGATTGCTTTTGGCTTATTTGGCCTTTTTTATCACTTTGTCGACTGGTATTTCGATTGCTGGATTTTAACCAACTTTGGCGTGGTCGATTTGGATAAAGAGGGGCTTTTTAATATGACCGCTACGCGCGTTGAATATCATATGATTGAAGGTATTTCCTATACAATAAAGGGTTTTTGGAATACGGTTTTGAATGCCGGTGATATAACCATTGATAAATTGGGCGCAAAAACTTCCGTGGTTCTGCTTGATGCGACGCATCCGCAGCAAATTGAAAGAAAAATTATGGATTATCAGGAACGTTATGTTGCAGAAAGAAGTGTGCGAGATCATCAGGTTCTGAAGGATATGTTGGCGGATATGATTGCTTATCACATTCAAAATAATAAAGTAGATCATCCAAATAAGAATTAAGCATGCCAATTTATTGGTCAATCTTCATTTTAGTATTTATTTTTCTGGTTTTTGTTTTTGGCTTTTTTGCTTTATGGAAAAGGTCTCGCAGAAGCCGATTTTCGAGTGAACAATTGCAATATATTAAGGCTCACTGGATTCGTATTATTGATGCTTTTGGTGATCATCCCGGGCAGGGCGTTATGGATGCCGATAAATTGCTGGATTATGCTTTGAAGTGTTACGGTTATGATGGTTTTTTGGGTGAAAAATTGAAAAAGGGAAAGGGTCATTTTTCAGATTTGAATGGAGTGTGGAATGCTCACAAATTACGCAATACTTTGGCTCATGAATTAGTGAAAATTTCTTCAGAAAGAGGAAAAGAGGCTTTAAGCCAATTTAAAAAAGCTTTGAATGATTTAGGAGCTAATCTGTAATTTATGATTTTAGGAATTTGCGGCAAAATCGCTTCCGGAAAATCTGAAGTTTTAAAGATTCTGGCTGAGAAGGGTTTTTACTGCATTGATGCGGATAAAATTGCGCATGGCTTGTATCGAGCCGGTGAAGCCGGTGCGAAGAGGATTGTGGCTGTTTTCGGAAAAGAATTTTTGAAGTCCGACGGCTCAGTGGATCGTTTGAAATTAAGAGATGCAGTTTTTGAAAATGAGAATAAACTTAAGCTTTTGAATGATATTATTCATCCGTTGGTATATGAGGAAATTGCTTTACTTGTGGGGAACAATAGGGGGAAAAATATTGCCATTGAGGCAATATATTTTGATGAAAATTTCCTGGCTGATTTTGTGGATAAATTGATCTGGGTGGAAAGGCCAAAGCCTAAGATTATTCAAACCTTGGTTTCAGAGCGTGGTTTTTCCAGGGAATTGGCTGAAAAGGCTTATGGGCTTATTGATGAACCAGCAGATGGGGAGATAGATTTTTCAGTGAGAAATGAGGAAAATATTGAGAGTTTAACTCTCGAGATTTTTTCTTTGCTGGGATATAGTTAGTGATCTAAACGATTTTTTCATTAAAGTATTTTGGTCAATTTTGTTCGATCGATTTTGCACCTTTCTGAAAACTAACAACGCTGTAAGATATGGGCACGGTTGCCATATTGCTCTTTCGCTTTTTTCCAGACTTCATGCTCGGACATATAATTAACGATATGCGGCTGATCAATACCTGTATATTCTTCGTCTTCACCGAGCTGTAAACTTCGCGCTCCTTTAGAACGATGGTGCATGGGAGTAATTCCAGGACCTACTTCCAATATTTTACGTTTTTCCATAAATTTCTTTTTGAAAAAATTAGAAAAAAAGAATTTCAGCTTTAGGATCTTGTCTAAATATTTCATGGACAAGTCTTATAAAAAACTCCTCATCGTGTTGTCCTTTCAGAATCTGGAGTTGCAATTACACCTAAAAATGGCGCTATGAGCATTAGTTCCATAGGATGTATTTGAGCTGTACCTAATTTTATCGCACAGCGATTCCATAAATCAGGGATTTTCACGCCACTCTTTATTTCTATCAACATGTTTAATTTTTTTCAATATACGCGTAACAACTGAAAGGAGCGAAGCGCAAAGTCCGTGTTGTTCGATGAATCAAAATTTTAGGCTTTCTTGAAATCTTTTCTTCCAACAATTAGCAAAATCAAAATTGTTATCGATAATGCTAGTCCATCCCATCTTGTTGTGCCAACTTGAGATAGAGCAAGTCCATGCACACCCAATGCAAGAATTACTAATACGAGACCGAGTATGTATGACCAACGTTTTGCTTTAATTAAGAACCAGCCTACCAAAACACTTAGTACGGCTGAAATAATAGTGATAATTTGAGTTAATT
>CAYZOB010000036.1:0-17929 GCA_964480115.1 uncultured Candidatus Peribacteria bacterium | reverse complement strand
CTATTTGGAAACGGATCGAGCCGGTTTTATTAAAAATATAGTGGAAAAACCGGAACCAGGAAAAGAGCCGAGTGACCTGGTAAATCTGGTGGTGCACATTCATAAAAATGCGGCCGAATTGATTCGATATTTGGAAAATGTTCGCAGCAAAAATGATGATTTATATGAGCAGGCATTGAGCAAAATGATGAAAGCCGGCGTAAAAATGAAGGCGGTGCAATACGAAGGCTTCTGGCAGCCCTTAAAGTTTCCCTGGCATGTGCATAATGTTTTTAAATATCTTTTTAGTAAGGCCGAGAAGAAAATTGCAAAATCGGCGCAGATTGCAAAAAATGCGATTGTGAATGGCGAGGTAATTATTGGCGAGAACGTGCAGGTTTTTGATGGGGCTGTGATCAATGGTCCGGCCTATATCGGTGATGACACCGTAGTGGCCACGAACGCCCTCGTACGCGACAGCAATGTGGGCAGGAATTGCGTGATTGGCTTCAGTACGGAGGTGGCGCGAAGCTGCCTGGGCGATGAGGTTTGGACGCATTCGAATTACATTGGCGATAGTGTGATCGGCAATAATGTTTCTTTTGGCGCGGGTACGGTGACGGGAAATTTGCGTCTGGATGAGAAAAATGTGCAGATCTATCATGATGGTAAAAAAATTGACGCGCATACCAATAAATTTGGGGCGGTGATCGGTGATAATGTGCGTGTGGGGGTGAATACGAGCCTGATGCCGGGCGTGCGGGTGGGCGGCGGAAGCTTTGTGGGTGCGGGAATTGTGGTGCCGGAAGATGTGCCGGAAAATAGTTTCGTGCGGGGAGAGTGGAAATTGAAAATCTCAGAAAATCGCGAAGATATCGGCGGAATGGGCAGGGGGGATTTTAAAGGAAGATTGTAGAGATAGAAAAGTGCGCCCCTGTCTGCGGCCAGGCAGGCGGGCGCAGATTAAAATCACAAATTCAAATATGTCAAACAAGCCAACTCTCTCTATCACCATCGTAAATTATAATCAAAAATATTTTCCAAAGCTTTGTGTAGAGGCTTTGCAAAAAAGCAAAACCAATTTTGAATTTGAAATTATTGTTTGTGATAATGATTCTTCGGACGAGAGTCTGGAATATTTGAAAAAGGCTCATAAAGAAGGCTTGATTAAGTTAGTGCAACCAGGACGCAATCTGGGCTATGGCAGCGGCCATAATTTTGCGGCGCGCTATGTTAAGGGGAAATATATTTTAATTTTGAATACGGATATTACGGTGGAGCATGACACTTTGCAGAAATTGGTGAATTACCTGGACGCGCACTCCGCGCGTCACGGAGGTCGATTACCCCAATCGACATCACGCCTTGGCTTGACCTTAGCATCGGAAAAGCATCACGATGTTGGCATGGTGGGACCAAAACTCATGTATCACAATGGCATGGTGCAGCAGTCTTGTCGCCGACATTTCAAATTTTTTGATTTATTTATCAAACGCAGTTTTTTGAAAAAAATTCAGCCGTTTAAGGCGCGTTATCAGAAATATATTATGGAAGATTTCAAGCATGATAAAACCGAGGCGGTGGATTTGATCACTGGTGCATTTATGGTTATGCCAAAGGCTGTTTTTGATAAAGTCGGCGGCTTTGACGAGCGGTATTTTATGTTCATGGAAGATTTTGATCTGTGCAGAAAGGTGCAGGAGGCCGGCTTGAAAGTTATTTATTATCCGGAGGCTACGGCTGTGCACTATCACAAAAGGCTGAGTGAAGGCGCGTTCTTCAAACTTTTATTCAACAAAATCTCCTGGTGGCATCTGGCCAGCGCGGTGAAATATCACTGGAAGTGGAGGGGAAAATAGTTTATGCGGCGAGCTGTCTAATCACCTCCGGATACCATTTTTTCTCCAGGTCCTGCACTTTGGCTTTCAGGGAAGCGGGCGTGTCTCGCCCGTCTACCGGGCAGGTTTTTTGGAGAATGATTTTGCCGGTGTCGACGCCTTCATCCACATAATGAATGGTCATGCCGGTTTCTTTTTCGTGGGCGGCGAGGACGGCTTCGTGCACGTTTGAGCCGAAAAATTGGGGGCCGCAGAATTTTGGGATGAGGGCGGGGTGGACGTTGATGATTTTATTTTTGAATTTTTTGATGAATGGAACGCTCAAAATGCGCATGTAGCCCACGAGAACAATGAGGTCGATGTTTTTTTGAGTGAGGGTGGCGGCCATTTCTTGGTCGAATTCTTCGCGAGTTTTATTTTTCGGATCGATGAAGGCGGTCTTAAATCCCTGCTCTTTGGCGCGCTGAATGGCGTAGCAATTTTGTTTATTGCTAGCGACCAGGGCGAGCTCGATGCCGGGCATTTTGCCGGCCTTTATTTCATCAATAATGGCTTGAAGATCGGTACCGTTGGTGGAGGCGAGGACAGCGATTTTGAACATGTGGGTATTATAGCAGATTTTATTTGTATTTTATTTTATTTGTATTTTCGCTGATTTGATTTTCCGGAGGACTAATCAACAACCCACGTGCAAGCCGCCGGGAAAATGCTGCGCTATTTTAATTGTCAAAACTAATTGTCAAAAATTTTCATGTCTACAGATCGTCCTAGGACGAAATCGAGGATTAGAAAATAATTTCAGTTCGAATGCAATGCCGTGGGTGAGTGTATACTCACCAACATTTATGCTCTTTTGTCAGCTGAAAATTGCAATTTTAGCTTTTAATTTTTCAAGAAAAATAAGAAAATGAAGTTAGAAAAAATGATTATAAAATTATGGACGAAAATATCAATAAAATTCACGAAAAGTTTTCAGAATATGGCCGCAATGCCAAAGAGTGGCAACGAAGATGCGGCTTGCTTTTGGGAGACATAGAAAAATTTGAGGTTTGGAAGAAAAAGGGATTTTCCTGCATCTATGAGTACGCGGCAAAATTGGCCGGAATGAATAAATATCAGGTGGTTGAGTCTTTAAGGATTTTTAGAAAAATTGAGGATAAGCCGGCGTTGCTTGCCGTTGCTGAAAAAAAGGGATTGTATGCCGTTAGGCCGGTTGCGTCCGTGGCTACGGCCGAGACTGATAAGTTTTGGGCAAAATATGCCATAAAAATGCCTAAAAATGAACTGGAAGCTTTTGTAAAAGGCCTTCAAGGGCAGGATAAAAATATTGATGAAATATCCGGTTATAATCAGTTGAATTTAAAAATTGAGGGGCCGAATTTTGTTAAACAATCAGAATTACTGGCCTTGAACTTGCGACCGGAAATTGTTTTGAAATTGAAAAAGTTGTGTCAAGGAGACTGGAATGAATTGATGGCGAAATTAATAGAATTATATGAAGAAAATTTAAATAAAGAGCTTGAAAAAGAAAAACCGGAATCGGTGAAGAGTGTTTCTCACCATGTTCCGAAAAAAATAGAAAATTATGTATTGAAGCGATCACACGAAAAATGTGAATTTCCAAATTGTGACAAAAATTATGCTCACCTGCATCACACAAACAGATTCGCTTCAAACAAGGTGCATGATCCCGAGCAAATCGTGGCTTTGTGTGAGGCTCATCATGCCTTGGCACATAGAGGATTAATAGACAAAGAAGAACAGGCGCCAAAAAACTGGAAAATCAGAAAAGAGGCCGATTACGAAAACTTAAATTGGTTTATAGATCAGCAGGTAGAGCAATACCGGCGGTGATAACTATAAATCCATCGGCGTGATCTTCATACCCAATTTCCGCTTGATCATGTTGCCGGTTTTGGTTACGGCCAGACCGCCGAGAGCGGTCTCGCGAAGTTTTGGCGACATGATTTTGGCAATATTTTTCATGGCCTGGACCACTTCATCAAAGGGAATAAAACTTTTTACTCCGGCAATAGCCAGGTCGGAGGCGCCGATTGCCACCATACAACCAAGGGCGTTGCGCTTGATGCATGGTACTTCCACCAGTCCACCGAGAGGATCGCAAGCTAGTCCCAGATAGCTCTTCAAAGCCATAGCAGCGGCATGGAAACATTGCTCTGGTGTACCACTGCGCATTTCGGTAAGTCCGGCGGCAGCCATGGCCACACCGGCTCCAACTTCAGCCTGACAACCACCCTTGGCAGCCGAAAGTGTCGCTCCTTCCGCAATAATCAGCCCAACCGCTGAAGCGCAAAACATGCCATTAAGCAGCTTTCTCTTTCCGGCCTTAAAATGTTCCGCACAACTAAAGAGAACGCCCGGCACTACGCCCGCTCCTCCGGCTGTGGGAAAAGCCACGATGCGCCCCATGCAGGCATTTTGCTCACCTACGGCGATGGCATAGGACATAGCCCTGACAGTCACTTTATTGCCCATCATGTTTTGGAGCTTTTTGGTAGCGGCGTAAACCTGATATGCGTCACCACCGACCATGCCCATTTTAGATTTTTCAGTTGAGTGGATGCCCTTTTTTACAGCCTCGTACATGACATTCCTGGTCTGCTTCATTTTGTTGCGAATTGCGGAGATTTTTTTGCCGGATCTTTCGGATTCATAAAGCTTGGTAATTTCTGCAATGGAAAGTTTGTGCTTGTGGCAGAGCTTGAGCAATTCTGCAGTGGTGTGAAATTCGTAGTGGAGGGACGTTTGGATCATAAGGATATTGGATAGATATTTTTGGGGAAAGGTGTTTGCACCTTCGCTTCGCTCAGCTCTTTTGCAAACTGGATAATGAACGAATAAAATCGACGCCCTGCGTGCTCTTCTCAAGCTCGACAACTTCCGGCAGCGTAATTCTTCTGCCTTCCAAACTGAGTACGCTCAGCCTTTTTTCTTTGAAAGAACTTTCCGCCCTATCGGCAATTTTCATGCCAAGTTTATTGATTTTTTTCTCTAATTCTTCAAGTACTTTCGGATTTTTGTCATGACAAACAACCAAAGAAAGATATTTGCCGGCCGTGCCTTTCAGATAGACCTTGAAATCATCTATTTTTATAATTTCTATCATGCCGCCACCGACGGAAGAGCCGATAATTGACATCTTCTTCTTACCGTCTTTAAGAATAATCTGCACAGTATTGGGATGATATTGCGAGCCCAAATCTTTAGCAATAAATTTGTATTGCAAGTGCTTTTTCCGGGCAATTGCAAAAGCTTCTTTAATCCCTGGATCACTGGTCTGAAATTTCATTACTCCGGCTAGTAGAGCCCTATCAGTGGCATGACCTTTGTATACTTCGCCAAAGGATCCATGTAAGTAAAAGGTCACTTTTTTGGGCGTATCATGGAACAGTGCTCTGGCAAACTGCCCTATTTTACAGGCTCCGGCGGTATGAGAACTGGATGGTCCCACCATTATTGGTCCCGCGATGTCGAAAATGGATAAATTCGTCAATTTGCAAACTGGTAATTTGCTCCAGTTTAACGAAAGTCTGAAAATTGTCCAGCCTTACTTAAGCTGGTCATATTGCTGTTCAGCAAGAGGCTTTAAGGTTTGACCATCGTCCAGATCAATGGCCACGGCTTTGGGGTCTGGACTTACCGTGGTTTCTTCCTTTTCGACAACTTTTAAACTGGCAAATTCAGCATCAAATTCACTTCCTTCCACTTTTTTATCAATATTTTCGCCATGTTCAACTTCCTTATCATAAATAACCTGGCGCATTGCAAATGGAAAATCAATGTTGTATTCATCAAAGGCATCCTTAACATTCATCAATAACCTGCTTTGAATTTTTTTGAAACCGGCTCTGGATTCCACCCATACTCTAATGGAAATTACAATTTCGCTATCGCCAAATTCACTTACCAGGATAGCAGGTTTTGGCATTGATAAAACGCCTTTAGTCCTTTTGGCGGCGATCAGACATACTTTCAGGGCGTTCTTCAAATCCGAACGATAATCCACGCTGGTTTCGACATCAATTCTACGAAATGGATTACTGGTATAGCTGGTTACTTGTTTATTAAATAATTGAGCATTAGGGACTATAACTTTAGTACCGTCGGCCGCCTGCATAATAGTCACACGAGATTGAATTTCAATGATTCTGCCCATCGTCCCTTCTACAATAATAAAATCACCAATAGTGAAATTTTTGCTGAGCAAAATCATAATTCCGGCAAGAAAATTGGTAATCATATCTTTCAAAGCGAAGCCAATACCAAAAGCCACGGCGGCAATAATTGTAGTCAGATCTATACCGGCAATTTTTAAACCAACAGTAAATCCAAGAGTTATAATCACCATGTAAGTGAGTCTGCCACCAAGCACCTGCACTTCTTTATGCTCATCTTCAATACCTTTTTCAGCCATCTTGTTTTCAACTATACGGCGGGCAATTTTGGCTACAATTATAGAAAAAACTATAACGATAAAAGCAGCAATCCAGAGTGGAATATGAGCAATTAATCCGGCAACCATTTTACTAATCTGATCTGTTGTTTCGCCGGTTACCTGCTGAGCGGTATTTGTGGCGGCGTAGGCTGTGAGCATGTTTTTGTTTTTATATAATGGGACTGCGTCCCATGAAATATCTGTATATATTAACATTTTTTAGACTTTTGCTCAAGTACTAAAAATGGATTTTTGCCCGTAAGTTGATAGTGTTTTGTTCTATGAGAAAAAAATATGGCATATTGGCTTTTCCAGCTAAGCATTCTTTGTCACCACTGATGCATAATGCAGCATTTAAGGAGCTCCATATGAGAGCTGATTATGAAGTATTCGAGGTGGCGGAAAATGATTTGGAGAAGTTCATGAAATATGTAAGAAATGAACCGATAGAGGGCTTGTCGGTTTCTTTGCCATATAAGACTAAGGTCATGCCTTTTTTGGATAAAATCAATAAAGAAGCTTTGAAAATCGGTGCGGTGAATACTATTGTCAACAGTGAAGGCTTTTTGTACGGGTTCAATACCGATTATCTGGCGTCAAATAAAGCACTTTTTCTTGACGGTGGCGGTAAGAATGTGCCAAAAAAAGATCCGGTGGCCATAGTGATCGGTGCCGGTGGAGCGGCCAGGGCAGTTTGCTACGGACTCTTAAAAATGGGTATTCATGTATGGGTAGCTAACAGAACCAAGGAAAAGGCCGATGCGATTGCGATTGAGTTTGCAGAGATGTTCAAGGAAGCTGAAATTCACAGTGTGGGATTGGACAATCTGGGAACCGGAAATATTCTGGTTAATACTACTTCTATTTGGACAAAAAATCCCGAGCTCAGAGCCAATGAATTGCCGTATTTTTGCAAAGCCGAGTATGTGAAGGAATTTAAACTGGTGATGGATATATGTTACAGCCCTTTAGAAACGCCTTTAATCAAGTTGGCTAAAAGACTGGGAAAAGAATTTGTCACCGGTGATAAAATGCTGTTTTATCAGGCGCTGGATCAGTTTGAGTTATGGACAGAGAAAAAGCCGCCGGAAAAAGTCATGAGGGAGGCGCTGGAGCGCGCACTGAAAAATTCCTAGTTATGCCTCAAAAAGTCTGCGCCTTCTTCGTCCTTAGCCTTTGGAGTTTCAGGCAATTCTTCAACTTCCACTTCCCTGCCATAATCGCTACCATATACAGTTTGAGTTGAGAGGAAGTCTTTATCGTAAGTGCGGGCAATCCAGCCGTAAAGCATGGTGAAAATGCTTTGTACAAAAGCAATTGAACCCCAAACTATCGGTAGAGCGGCGAACAGTAATATTTGCGGACTTTTGACAATACCGGCCAGGCCAAACATTATTCCGGCACTAACAAAAATCGAAAAAGTAATGCCATAAACACCTACGAGGGCATAACGATAATTGGAAACTATTTCCAGAATTAAAGCGCTTACTTGAGCAGAAACTATAATGTGCAGAGCGACGGCGTAAGCGATAACATTTATATTTGTAGCGGTGGCAATGAAATACACCGGTACCATTAAAATAAAAATAATCATACTGATAATGAAAACCTGGGAAATAGCGGAAGCGGTCCTGGTGTATTTGCCTCTTTCGGTAAGACCCATAAGCCAGGTACTGATGATATTACCAACTGTCGAGGACAAGAAAATCATCATCATTAAAATGAAAGTAAAAATAGGACTGACTTGAATGGCTTCGCCATCCTGCGCTCCGGTAAGAGGGGTCAAAACAGACGAGGCTAAAACAAATATAATTACCAAAATAAGACTGCCACCGATGCCTCCGGCACCGCCGGCCAAAATTTTCAGCAAGAAGGTACCAAAAGAGATACGGCCCGGACCAATTTCTTGTACTTTTACTTCTGTTGTTTCAGTCATTTAATGTTTGATTTATTTATTTTTAATTCATACGCGACTACGTCGCATTCTACCATAAAACACAAGCATTAACAATATCCCTATGCTGATATAGGCATCGGCGAAGTTAAAATTCGGCCAAAGCCAAATAGCTATAAAGTCTATTACAAAGCCATGAACAAGCCTATCTATAATGTTACCGAAAGCACCACTGATGATCAGAATCAGAGCGGCTTTTGTGATGGGCTGATCGATGTCAAATTCCTTAATAATAAGCCGAATAATCACGCCAATAAGCAAAATATTGCCGATGACAAGAATTGTGTAAGGAATGGGAATGCCAAAAGCAATGCCGGTATTCTGGGTGTATTCAATACGCAAGAGATCGCCCAATATGCGAATATTGAACGGGACAAATTTGAAAATAAAATATTTACTGATTTGGTCCAGAGCTATCGCTATCAGCGACCAAAGTCCAATCTTGAAAATTCCGCTGTTCATCTTCATCAATAGACCATGAAAAGCTTGAAAAAACAATGTGATAGGTAGAATATCTTGGGGATCTTTGGAAAGCATACCCCTACTGCAAATTTAAAACTTATGAAGACCAGCTTCAAATTCGATACTATTTTGGCTTTGACTATACTGTTTTTGCTAATTTTTGGCTTAATCATGATCACCAGTATCGGCGTGCCTAAGTCAATTTCCTTGTCGGCGCCCGGGGTGGAATATCCAAATTGCAGCGATGCCAATGTAGATTGCTATCTGCTTTTTAAAAAGCATTTAGTGAGGTTGGGGGTGGGAATCGTGGCGTTTTTTTTAGCCTGGAAATTGCCGACAAAATTTTGGAAAAAAATCGCGCCGTTGTTTTTTGTATTGATGCTATTAATGCTGATTTTCGTAGTGGCGTTCGGTAAAAGCTTTGGAACAATCGCCACAAACTGGATTCTGGTTTTCAACACTTCCTTTCAGCCTTCGGAATTCGCGAGGTTAGCCCTAATCCTTTATTTGGCTTACTGGTTTAGTAAAAGAAGGGAAGCCGTGGGTGATTTTTATAATGGATTTTTGCCATTTTGTTTCATCTGCGGATTAATAATTTTACCAATTGTTTTGCAAAATGATTATGGCTCGACAGTAGTTTTATCTCTGGTGGCGGTATCCGTATATTTTATTGCCGGAGCAAGATTGAAACATCTTGCGTTGGGATTTCTAGTGGCTTTTCTGGCATCGATAGTGGTGGTTAGTTTTGTTCCTCATGTGAGGGAAAGATTTCAGGGATTTATGAGTGTGGATCAGGATTGCATCGAAGATTATTGTTGGCAATCACAGCAGGCGAATATCGCGGTGGGAAGCGGTGGACTATTCGGGAAGGGTTTGACTCAAGGCGTGCAGAAATCATATTGGTTGCCGCAGGCTTCGGATGATTTTATTTTTGCGGCTTCTTCGGAAGAATTGGGTTTTCTCAGAATTATTTTTGTAGTTTTGGCTTATCTGGTAATCGCTTTAAGAGGTTACAATATTGCCAATAAAGCTGATGGCAATTTCGAAATGTACACGGCGGTGGGGATTACGACCTGGCTTACAGTACAGGCTTTTGTGAATATCGCCGTAAACACCGCTCTTTTCCCCGTGACCGGCATCACTTTACCTTTTGTCAGTTATGGAGGATCATCTTTGGTAGCGGATTTGGTGGCAGTTGCAATTCTTTTAAAAATATCTGAAAATACCAGCTATTATGCGAATAGTTCTAACAGGGGGGGGTACAGGAGGTCACGTCATACCGAACTTCGCCATTATCGAAGAGCTTAGGGGGATGGACCCGGGAAAAAATCAAATTTTATATATCGGCTCGGCCGATGGCGTGGAAAAGAAAATGGTGGAGAAAATTGGTGTCCTGCCGGGCATTAATATGCCTTACAAGTCCGTGGCTTGTGGTAAATTCAGGAGATATTTTTCGATTGAAAACTTGATTGATATTTTCAAAGTTCCTGTTGGGATTTTTCAAGCGTATTTTATTATACGAAAATTTAAGCCGGCGGTGGTCTTCAGCAAGGGCGGATTCGTGAGTGTGCCGGTGGTGATTGCTGCCAGCCGGCTGGAGGTTCCGGTAATCATACATGAATCTGATGTGAGGCCGGGCTTGGCAAATAGAATTTGCGCGAGGTACGCCGATAAAATCTGCGTGAGTTTTGAGGAGACGAGAAAATATTTCCAGAAATACGCGCGAAAAATTGTTTTTACCGGCAATCCGGTGCGAAAAAGTATTTTGACCGGAGTGGCGGAAAAGGGCTATAAATTTGCGGGATTGGACAAACACCGACCGGTGATTTTGGTAATGGGAGGAAGCCAAGGCGCGCAACAAATAAATGACTTGGTGAGGGGCGGGATCGACGAATTACTGAAAAAATTTCAAATTGTACACATCCGTGGACGCGGGAATTTGGATATAAGTTTACATAAAAAAGGCTATGTGCAGTATGAATTCCTAGACGAACAAATGAAGGATGTATATGCGATAAGCGAGCTGGTGATTTCGCGTGGTGGAGCGAATAGTTTGGCGGAAATTGCGGCTTTGAAAAAGAAGGCGCTAATTATTCCTTTGGGTACGACTGCAAGCCGCGGTGATCAGATTGAAAATGCGCAAATTTTCGCGAGAAGACTGGGCTGGGGCGTGCTGGTGGGAGATGTGCAAGTGGCGGATTTTGTGAAAGCGGTGGAGATGGTGTTTAGGAATAAGCTAAATGACGGCGGGAAGTTTAAAAATGGCGTTGGAGAGATTGTGAAGATGATTTTGAAGTATGGATGACTTACGGATCTTGCGTTCTCATACCGCCTTGATTTCCAGAATTCTGTCGACGCGGAACATGCGTATGTCTTTGCGCAGTGAGCACCAGGCTTCCACGCCGAGAAAAGTCTTGCCATCGTAATCCATTTGGCCGACCTGTCGCGGCCTTATTTTACGTTGAGATTTTATATCTTTAGCCTTCAAATAAAGGATTTCCAGCTCAAATTCGCAATCAATGGCATCTTGAATAAGCTTGATTTTTTGTTCCAGCGGAAGGGCTTTTTCGGAAATGGCATATTGAAAGCCGGTCAAAAATTTTTGTACTCTCCAGTCCAGGCGAATATCGGAAGGCTTGATGGGTTTTTGCAAGGTAATTCCTTCAAATGTGCGGCAGCGGCTCAAGGCCACGTAGGTCTGTCCCGAGGCAAAACTGCCGCGCCCGAGATCTATTTTCACCCTATCAAAAGTCTTACCCTGGCTTTTATGAATGGTAATGGCCCAGGCCAGCCGTAGCGGTATTTGAGTAAAAGAGCCGACCTTTTCCTGATCAAGACTGCGTGATCCCGCATCAAAATAATATTTGTAGCGATCCCAGGTGTGTGAAGAGACATCTACCACCGGTCCCTCGCTTATTTTTACCAGAACTTTTTCTTCTTCCGGGCTATTGTCAAAACCGGTGATTTGGCCGATTGTGCCATTGACCCATCTGCCAAGAGAATCATTATTTACAAACATCACTTGAGCACCAATCTTGAGATTGAGTATTTGCTCAGTTGGCAGCTGTTTCATTTCAAAAGAGCCGTCAATTTCGGATGCAAAAGAATGCAGCTTTGACTTTAGACGACCAAGATGCAAATCATTGATTTCATTGGCGCTTTCATTGGTACTCGTAAGAGTTATTTCATCCCGAGTCGTGGTGGTGTCAAGACGACTGTTTACGGCTTTTATATGATGTGAATCGACTGTATTGGTACGAATGGCGTTTAATAAATCAATGAAGTCGGCATCTTTTTGACGATAGATCTTCTCCAGCTCGACGAGTTTAATGGAAAAATCTTCACTTTGGAAAATCTGCGAATGGAAAAACCAGGGACTCTCATAAAGCTTTTCAAAATGTGGTTTTTCCTGACTCGTCAGCACCGGCGGGAGCTGATAAAGATCGCCGATGAAGATCATCTGGACTCCGCCGAAAGGCTGATTATTGCCTCTGGCCGCCTGTAAAAAGCCATTAATACAATCCATAAGATCGGCACGTACCATGGAGACTTCATCGATTATTATCGTCTTGAGATTTTTATAAAGTGCGTTCTTGCGCTGCTGCTTGCCCTTTTTCATCGCCTCATTCAGGTTTATTCCCGGCATGAATTTGAAAAAAGAATGGATCGTTTCGCCGTTTACGTTTATGGCCGCGACACCTGTCGGAGCCAGGACGGCAAGGTCTTTTTCTGTCTGCTCGATAAAAAAAGATAGCAAAGTGGATTTGCCGGTGCCGGCTTTTCCGGTGATAAAGATGTTTTCCGAGGTTTTATCCATTAGCTCCATGGCTTCCTTGAAGCGATCGTTGATTTCGATGTTTTTTTTGAAAAGAAGGGTCATTTGTGGAAAACTTATAAATCAAATTGTGGCCTGAGTTTTTCCTTTATTCTTACCATTGTCAATTCAATTGTTTTGCCAATATACTTGTGAATGCGTCTTTTATCGAATGTACAGATGTGATGCATTTTAATGATGGAATCGGAAATAAGATTGTTCTCCAGGTCTTTTTTCAAAATTAAATCATCTCCGTTCACAAAATTTGCTGCTTTACTCGTAACTGCGACGCAAGTCACAAGCTGTGATTTGTTCAATAAACCAAGCCATGATGTTGTATGTCAATAAGATGTAAGATAAAGCGACGTGAAACTTGATAAAATTCCATCTTGCGACCCTGCCCCGGATTGCGTTTTATTCCGGAAAGGTGGCACCACATGGAATAATTCCCAAGTAAAACGCACCAGCGCTGCACTGTGCCGGGACTCACACCAGTTTCATGAGCAATTTCACGCACACTTTTACCGGCTTCATAAAGAATTTTTGCCAATTCGAATTTCTGTCTGGGCGCGCGCAGGCGAAAATAAATATCGTCGCTATGCTCAACCCAAGTTTTCTTGCAATGAGCACATTGAAAACGGTTTTCTTTCCGAGAATGAATTGAAACTTTATTATCAAATTTCAGCCCGTAATATGGACAATTTTTATTCCGACAATATTGATCCCTGATGCTACTGTGCCGATTCATTGTGAGAAAAATTAAAGATTACAAAAAAACCCGCTTCCGGTCGGAGAGCGGGGTTTAATAGCTTTTTACATGCTAATCAACCTCACCCTCCTTTTGGTGTGGTTGTGGTGGTCAGAACGGCAATCTCTAGTTTTTGGCTTAGAATAAACATATTTAAACTATTATTATGTCTGAATAATAACAGCTGTTTGACAAAAGTCAACAAAGCTGTGCTCATCCAGCGTGGTGAAAATAGTATTATTGCATGTCAAAAAAAGTTATTTCGAGTTTGATTATTATTGGATTAAGTATATAATTCGGTTCCTTTATTTAATCTTAAATCTTTCACCATGAAGTATGCAGCGCAATACGCAGGAAAATGGGTTGCGGCTAAGGAAAACAAAATTTTAGCTTCCGGTACAACTCTTCGGAGAGTAAAGGAAAAAGTCAAAAAAGAGGATCCGGAAAAGGTTAGATTTGTGTTAATTCCAAAGGGTATAATGGCTGGATAAATTTATGAAATTCTCATATTCACAGTTTCCAGGTCTAGACAATGAAAGTGTTTATCGTCCATCGATACCTATATTTTTTAGGTATAAGAGTCATTTTGTTTATACTGAGGGTTTTATAGATTCCGGAGCTGATTATACCATTCTTCCCTTGGAATTTGCTGGAGAGTTAAATATTGAACTTGATCCCGGTAAAAAAACAAATTTATTGGTGCTGGTAAAAAGAGAAGTTGAAATTACTATATGAAAATCGGAGTAAATGCCAGATTGCTGACGAAGCCTTTTACGGGAATTGGGCAGTATACACGCAATCTTTTGGCGGAGTTGGCGAGGCAGGATGCGGAGACGCAGTATATCTTGGTCGTGCCGGAGGAAATTTCGCCGCAGTCGCAAAAAGAATTCCTGCCTAACGGCAGGCAGGCTCCTAAAAATCTAGAGATAAAAATATTGAAGGAAAAGTGGTTTCCCGGTGCGGGTATGCGGAAAACCTGGTGGGAGCAGATCCAGGTGCCGGAGTTTTTTATGAAAACCGGAGTGGATGTGGCGTTTTTTACTTATCCCTGTAATCCGTGGACTCGTGATTGGTACAAAAAAGGGTCGTCGGTGCCCAAAACCGTGGTAACCGTACACGATTGTATTCCCTGGATGAATAAAAATTATTGTAAAGGGATTTTGGCGAAACTTTATCACGCGCAGACTCGCAGAGCCGTGGGGAGGGCGGATCTTGTTTTAACAGTTTCCGGAAGCTCAAAAAAGGACATTGTGGAGATTTGCGAAGCGGATGCGGCAAAAATTGAAGTGGTTTACAATGACGTATCCCCCATTTACAAGGAGGAGCCGCATGGGACTTTCGTGAAAGAAGTGCTGGGAAGATTTGGTTTAAAGGGTGGCGGATATTTTTTATATGTTGGTGGCTATGATGAGCGGAAAAATGTGAATTTTTTAGTGGAGGAATATTTGAAATTCAGTGAAAAACATAAAGGCCATGCCCATCCGCACCGGACTGGCGTAGGACGGGCGGGTATTCCCCTGGTTTTGGCCGGTGGGAAATTGTTAAAAAATGGGCTTTATAAAAGTTTTGATAAACTGGAAAACCTCGGAAATATCGTGAAAACAGGATTTTTGAATGAGGAAGAATTGGCTTGCTTGTACCGTAACTGCTTGGCATTCGTAAATCTTTCAAAACAAGAGGGCTTTAATTTAACCATTCTGGAAGCGGCAAATTCAGGGGCGGCGATGATACTTTCTGACATTCCGGTGCATCGAGAAGTGGCTGAGGATAGCGCGATGTTCGTGGGCTTGCGAAATGGTGAAACGGCGCCGGCAATGGAGACTATGATGAATGAGAAGAAACGTAGTGAATGGCAGGAGAAGGCTTTAAGACTGGGTAAAAAATATTCCTGGAAAAAATATGCACAGATAGTCAAAGATATGCTACATTCTCTTTAGTTAAATTTAAATTATGTTTAGTTTTAGCACGGAAGTAAATATTTCGATCATAGTGGGCGCGGTAGTTTTCTTGGCTGCGCTGTGGTCTGTCGTGGCCGTGCGCCATTTGAAATCTTTGAAGGGTCAGGTTGATGAGCAATGGGAATTGATCGATGAACAACTGCGCAAAAGGCAGAGTATTTTGCCAAATATAATTGAGACCGTGAGAATGTTTACGAAGGACAAAGAGGAGCTTTTGGAAAAAATGATTGCGGCACGGATCAAAGCGGCAAAAGAGTATTCACGCGGCGTGGAAAAAATCGAATATGAACATGATTTGAGCATGGTAATAAACGAGGTAATTAGGTTGGAAAAAGAAAATGTCGGGCTGGCGAAAGATACAAATTTCCTGGAATTAAAGACGGAAATTGATGAACTGGAAAATGACCTGGAAGAAGAGGTTAAACTCTACAATGAAATGGTCAGGTATTATAATGGGCACCGAAATTTGGCTGTGCTAAGACCGATCGCGAGTGTGTGGAAATTTGGGATTTTGAATATTTTCGAGGTGGAGAGCTAAATAGTCTTCATTGATAAAAGGGCTGATCATAGCCGTAAGGCGGGCGGGAGAGAGTGCTGGAGATGATTGTGAAAGGGCTGATTTTATGGCACGTTCCCGTAGGTGTCCCCAAAAAAATAGACTAAAAACCGGATTTGTCCTTCTAAAAGCCATTATTCACTGTGGGCCCAGATTTTGGGGACACAGATAAAAAATTACTTTAGTTCAACCTGTCATGTTTTTATTTTATTATTCACCCCCGGCGGTACATTTTAGTCTAGAAATAGTTCGTTTTTTGAACTATTTCTGAATTAAAATGCCGTCCCGGGAAAGGCTTAAAATTTGACACACAATATTTTTGCATGTTGTCATCAAAATTTGTTCTCTGGAGTCGGCTTTTATGCCCTTTAATGTTAGATATTTTCTGGCTATTGCAACCAAATTTTGCGCGTCGTAGGCCAGTTTTGCTTCCGGTGAATCAAATTCGGTTTGGCGCTTTTGAGGGCCAAATTCTTCTGCATCATAACCCTCCGGCAATTGATTGAATTCCATATAAAATTGTTAAAAATTAGGTTAAATTCCAAATACTAAGCAGCCCATTCGACCCTTAGCGAGCCGCGCCAAGACCCACTGGCAGAGTGACTGCCAGCACCGTCCCGACGCACGAGGCCGAGGCCGCCAGCGTAGTAACGAGTACCACTGAGCGCACCGCCGGTTGACCTAATGTTTAATTTTGTTAATAGCCAACTCCAAGTTTGTTCATTAAATCTTCCTTTTTTCCGCAATACATTCTTGTAAAGATTTTGATCCATTAGATTTATACCCATATCTTCAGCCATGGCGACGGCACTGCCGTTGAATTTTGCACCAGGATTATGTTTTAGCACCAACTGTGCTGCTTCTTCATCGTATACACAATTTCTACCGCTTTCCGGAGATTCTTTGGAACATGTTCCAATATCAAAGCCTCTATCATCTGCGTTGTAGACATCAGGTTCGTGACCGGCTTTTTCCATTTCGTTTATGCTCCATAGTGCTTCAGGTTTTGCTTCTAATGATGCTTTTACTTTAGTCCATTCGACTCCTTTGTGGAGGTATTCATTAGCTTTGAAACGGGCTGCTAAGGTAGCCAGGGTCGACTCTTTTTGGTCGGGTGTGAGTTGGCGGGGGGCGTTTGCGGTAGATTCTAATCCTGGAGTTGGGGTTGCGGCCGGGCTAGTAGATTCTGTACCACTTGCTGCACCTTGTTCTTTGGCAACGGCTGCTAACAATCCTTTGATTTCGTCGTCAGCTCTTTGTTGCTCCTCGACTATAATTGCTCTCAATCCTTCGATGTCGTCGTCAGCTCTTTGGGCAAAAAAGATTGGATCTACTAATGTACAAAATTTTACGGATTGAGTTTCAGCTTTTGCAATAAGGCTTTGAGCATCAAAGTTCAGTTTTGCTTCCGGTGAAGCAAATTCGGCTTGGCGCTTTTGAGGGCCAAATTCTTCTACATCGTAATCTTCCGGCAATTGATTGAATTCCATATAAAATTGTTAAAAATTAGGTTAAATTCCAAATACTAAGCAGCCCATTCGACCCTTAGCGAGCCGCGCCAAGACCCATCGACATCGTGATTGTCAGCAATGCTCTGGCGCACGCCGACGCCATCGCGGACACGAAAACCATTGAGCGCAACGCCGGTTGACCTAATGCTTAATTGTGTTTTTAGCCAACTCCAAGTTTGCTCATCAAATCTTCCTTTTTTCTGCAATACATCCTTGTAAAGATCGGGGTCCATCAGATCAATACCCATAGCTTTGGCCATAGCTACTGCACTACCATTGAATTTTGCATTAGGTCTATTAGTTTTCATCCACTCCTCTGCTGCTTCATCAAATACGCAATTTCTACCACTTTCTGGAGATTCTTTAGAACATGTTCCAATATCAAAACCTTGTGCATCTGTGTTGTATACATCAGGCTCATGTCCGGCTTTTTCCATTTCGTTAATGCTCCAAATGGCTTCCGGTTTAGCTTCAAGTGAAGCTTTTACCTTAGTCCATTCTACTCCTTTGTGGAGATTTTCATTGGCTGCGAAACGAGCTGCTAAGGTAGCCAGCGTAAACTCTTTTTGTTCGGGTGTGAGTTGGCGGGGGGCTTCTGAAGTTGCGACAGCTGGCTGTGCTGATGGTGCCGCTGCCTTATCTACTTCTCCAGC
>CAYZOB010000035.1:0-5535 GCA_964480115.1 uncultured Candidatus Peribacteria bacterium | reverse complement strand
TTTTAATGTATACTATAAGTAGTTTAAAAATAGTTAATAACTACATGACTATGACTACACAAGTTTCATTCACTACCAATCAGGAGTTAAAGGAGAAAGCTCTCCAAAAGGCAAAAGACGAAGGCATAACTTTGAAAGCATTACTTACTTACGCGATGAAAAGTTTTGTTGATGGCAAAATCTCTCTTGATCTCGCATTTACAGCAGATGTACCAAAGTTGATTGAATTGAAAAATGACGAAGTAGATGTGGAGCTTAAATCAATAGCGGCAAAAGCAAGAAAATCCAAAAAGAAAGACTTGGTGAATATATAATTTTATGTCTGACATCTACAAAATTCTGGAAGAACTTGGCATCAAATACGTGAAACATGATCATCCGGCGCTTTTTACCGTGGAGGATAGCGCTAAATATGATTTAAAAATGGAGGGAGCTCATTCCAAAAATCTGTTTTTGCGAAATGATAAAGGTGACAAGCATTTTCTGGTGGTTATGAGCGCGCATAAAAGAGCAAATTTGAAAGAACTGGAAAAGATAATTGGTGAAAAAAAGCTTTCTTTCGCTTCACCAGATAGAATGATGCGGTATTTGGGACTGACTCCCGGTTCGGTTTCACCTTTTGGTTTGGTGAATGATAGGGATAAAAGCGTGACTGTGATTGTGGATAAGTGGCTTTTGAACCAGCCTATTGTCAATTTTCACCCGAACGTGAATACCGTGACTTTGGGAATAAGTCAGGAAGATTTTAGGAAATTTTTGCTGTGGTGTGGAAATACAGTGATGGAGTTGGAGATCTAGATAAACCGTAGGATGTGATGTGAGAAAATTCACACTCTTTCACCAATCGCTTTGGTCAGTTTATCCAAATTTACTTTTTGGACCGTGGAAACGAAGTGGGGATGGAACTTTTCGTATTGTTTCTTGAGCGATATAACTTTTTGCGCGGCTTCTTCGTGCTTTTTATGATCAAGCCAGCCCAATATCTGCGAGGCGTATGCTCCAGCCTGCACAATATTGCTGGTGCGTTTCATTTCCATGATTTCCTTTTTATCTTCAAAAGCGATGCGGTGCGCGAGCAGGTCGACTTTATTGAAAACATAAAGTTTTGGCTTGTGCTCAAGGCCAAGTTGTTTCAGAATATCCTCAACAATGGCAATTTTTAATTCCATCTCTTCGTCATTAATATCAATGACATGGAGGAGAAGATCAGCATCGACAGTCTCAGCCAAAGTAGATTTAAAGGCTTGAATAAGCTCCGGGGGGAGGTTTTGAATAAAACCGATGGTGTCGGAGAGCAGGACGTTTTTGCCGGGGACGTAGGGGGTGTAGGAATAATCCGCGGGAACGGAATCGTTCGGATTCGCGAAGGTGGTGTTCGGTGGAATGTATAATTTGGCAACTGTTGTACCCAGAGTCGCGAAAAGTTCATCGGCAATATAAATATCCTTGCCGGTGAGGGCATTTAAAAGCGAACTTTTGCCGGCGTTAGTGTAGCCGACAATGGCGGCGGTTTTGAAATTTTGGCGCTTGCGGCGGTCGCGATGGCCTTTATTTATCAATTCGTAATGTTTGAGCTTTTTAACAATACTTAATTCATGAGCCTGCAAATGGCGCTTCATCAATTCTATATTCGTTTCACCCTGGCCGCCGAGAGTACCGCGGGCACCGGTCTGCTGTGACAATTCGACACCCATATTATATATGCGCGGCCCCATGTGCTTGATGCCGGCGAGCTCGATTTGGAGTTTGGCTTCAGTGGTTTTGGCGTGTTTATCAAAAATTTTGAGAATCAGATCAATGCGATCCCAGGCGCGCATTTGGGCGGGTCGAAGAAGCTCATCGAGATTGAAAATCTGCTTGGGCTTTAGAATATTATTTATAATCAAAATGTCCGCGCCTGCGTCGTGTTGGCCAGGTAGTTCTGTGCCACTGACGAGAGCCAGCACTTCCTCAACCTTTCCTTTACCGACGTAGGTATCATAGTCCGGCAAGCCGCGCTTCTGGATGGACTTGAGCACGACAATTCCACCATAGGTATTAACCAGATTTTCCAGTTCGGTCAGTCTCTTCATCGCGTCCGCCTTGGAAACTTTTGGCTCGATAACATCGATCAAAATCGCTTTCATTTTCCGATTAACCTCGAGCATTTTCATGGTCGGGAGCTTACCATGAGTTGCATTTTATTTACAGGTATGCTATTTCTGGGGCAACTATTTAACCTTATTTTCTATGAAAGAACTTGGTAAATGTGTTGCCTGTCGCTGGGTGGCACCTCTGATACTGGCTGCAACTTCGCTGGCGCTGCTTTTAGTCTATCTCGATGTGAACATGGGAGCTTTTGGTGAATGGGTGTTGACTTGGTGGCCGGCCGGTTTATTTCTTTATGCAATAAGCGGTCTGTGCCCGTGTGGTGACTGTAAAAATTAGAAGTGGGCTTTCGAACTCCCCGCCCTGGGGCGGTCTGATTTGTCACCTGCTGAAGTCTGCCCGAGCAGACTTTTCAACTTAAGACTTTGCGGGGACTATATTTTGACCTTATATTTGTAGGGCAATTGGCATGACAACCAAGTATGGAATTAAGATCTAATCTAAAAGCAAATTTTCCAGCAAATTTTACATTTTGGCTGCTGAGTATTTTTTTTGTTGTGGATCTGTTCAATCCCCTCTTTAAAAAATATGACTATGGGGCGGAATACCCGCTGGTTTTGGTGTTTGGAGTTTTGGTGGCGGTTTTCGCTTTGGTGGAATTCAGTCACCGGCTGGGCGCCGGGCGGGCCATGCCTGACGGCAGGCAGGCGCGGGAGCGTGTGTCATGGGAAAAAATCTTCTTACTGCTTTTTGGCTTGTTTACAATACTTTCCTTTGCTTTTTCGCAGACCAAAAATGTTGGTTTTAGCGAAGTATTGGCATTTTTATCAATGATTGTTTTTTATCTGATTTTTGCCAATCGGGGGCTGGAATGGAAGGAAAAATTTTTGCGGGTAGTGAAAATAGTGACGATTTTGGCTGTGGCAATGGGATTCGTGCTGTATTTCACTTTAGAAAATGTGCGGATGTTTGGGCCGTTTTTTAATATTCTTGCCAGAGGCAATAATTGGCCGAATGCTTTTGCGTTGTTTTTGCTCATGACTTGGCCAATTTTCCTGTTGCCGCAGAAGGCATTTTCAAAGGATAAATCTTGCGTGAGAGCTATTCTTTTGGCTTTTACAATTGCGGCTCTGTTACTGACTTTTTCCAGAGGGGCGGTAATTGCTTTACTGGCACAAGTTGCAATTCTGGCGATTTATAATTTCAGAAAAATAGGTAAAAGACAGCTTTTAGGAGCTCTTGGAGTGGCGGCCATGGCGATTACAATATTCTTTGGCAGCAACTATCTGCGCGGCTTAAATCATCAGGTAATTGATGTAGAAAAAAGGGTGACTTTTAGTAATGGTGAAGCTATCACTTCGGGACAGGAGCGGCTGGAATTCTGGAAAGGCGCAGTCAAGCTGATGATGGAGAAGCCGCTTTTTGGCTGGGGACCATTCAGTTTCCGCTATGCCTATAATCCAATTCAGAAAACTTTTTTGGCGAATGCCGATCATCCGCACAATATTTTTTTGAAAATCGCGGTGGAAAACGGGATGCCCGCCGTGCTGTTTTTTGCGGTATTTTTGCTAAGTATTTTCATTTTAATAATAAAAAGATTTGGCAATCTGGATCAAAAATCAAAAGATCTGGTATTTATTTTGAGTTTGGCCGTGGCGGGAGCTTTGGCTCACAGCCTGATTGATTACAATTTTAATTTTTTCGCTAATTTGCTGCTGCTCTTTATTTATCTGATTTTTATTCGCTCAACAATTGTGAAGGAGACGGAGGAGGGAAAAGATTACACAATCCTGCTTTTTGGTCTGACAATTGGAATAATTGCCATGTATGAGGGATTTTACTGGGATATGGCAAAATTTGGCAAAGATGAAAAAGCTTTGGAGCATTCCCTATTTCCCAGAGAGCATTTTAATAATACGGCGATGGAGCAGATTAAAAATAAAAATTTTATGGACGCACTGGCCAATCTGGATTATCAGCTGCAAATCAATCCCTTGGATGGGGCGGCATGGCATTTGAAGGCCGGCATTGATTGCAGCAGGGAGTATAAATTTAGTAATAATGAGGACTGCGCAAAAGATGTTTCCGAAGCTTTGAGGCTGAATCCGATGAATGATTTCAGTTATTATTTGGATTATTTTAAACAGGGGGTGAGGCCGGCGGATTTTGATTTTGTGCTGGTGAAATGTTTAGATTTATTGGAAAAGTATTTGCAATATGTTGATAAAAACGTGCATTTCACGGCTTACAGCTTGAATGTGGAACAAGCGGCGGAATTGATTGATCTTTTGGCTGGAAAAGTTCAGGGTTCGGAAAGGATCAAATTTTTGCAGGGTGGGGGGGGGAAGATGTTGGAGAGAGCGAGAATTTTGAGAGAAGAAAAAACATTTTGACGGAGTGAAGCCTTATATATGATGATAAATGACGACATGAAATTTCAGGCGGCGATGTTTGATTTTGACGGGACGCTCACGGAGAAAGGCGTGAATTATCCGACGCGGGAAGTCGCCGACGCTCTGGTACTGTTGTCACAAAAAATGCCAATCGCCTTTTGTACCGGCCGGCAACTGGAATCGTTCAAGCGAAGAGCTTTAGCGCATTTGTTGGAGGAAGTGGACGACCATGAGCGATCGAAATTTGTAGAGAATCTCTACCTCTTCGCGGAGAACGGGGCTATTGGTTATGACTACAATGCGGAAAAAGCGGACTTCGAAGAAATGTATCGGGTGGAATGGCCGGAAAAATTCATTCCAAGAGAAAATTTAAGAACTATTTTAAATGAAGCTGTAAAAAAGTATGGTGAGATTTTGTATAATGCCCATGAAATAGTAGTGGTGATGGGCAGTAAATATTATTACGAAGAAAAAGCGGATATAGATAAGGTCTACGAATTGACCGATAAAATATTCGGAATAACACTGAGGGTTTTAGAGAAGATCCATCCTGATTATGAAAATTATGTGCATGTGGGAAATTCGGGAATCGGCGTAATAATCAGTCCGGCCAATGGCGACAAAGACGAGGCGATTCAGCGGTTTGGCCGGTTCCTGAATGAGACGCGCGGTCTGAAATTTGAGAAAAATTATCGTAACATTTTGGTTGTCGGGGATAGCGCGCAGGTCGGTGGAAACGATTTTTATTTTCTGAACGGCCGTTTAGGTACGGCCTTTTCAGTGGGTGAGATTGTGCCGCGGAATGATTCGCCAAAATTGGTTTTTGATGACGACGGAAGGAGACTTTTAAACTCCATAGGGACTTTAAAATTAATAAAATCCCTTCTGTAAGAAAGATTTTTTACTTTTGTGCTTGACTTCACTATGGCTTATTGTTTAATATAAGCTTCCTATTTTTATTATTTAAATTAAATCAAAAAATGTTTAAAAAATTCGTATCTGCAATTTGTCTTTGGGCTGTACTTGGATCAATAACAATCCTGCCAGCCTATGC
>CAYZOB010000034.1:0-14366 GCA_964480115.1 uncultured Candidatus Peribacteria bacterium | reverse complement strand
AATCAAAAAATGTTTAAAAAATTCGTATCTGCAATTTGTCTTTGGGCTGTACTTGGATCAATAACAATCCTGCCAGCCTATGCGGGATTCACCCCTAAGAATCTTATTCAGAGTATGACTCTGAGTGTTGATGGATCCAATCCTCAAACTTTTGAACCATCGGCAGCGCAGCCACAAATTTTGAAAACCTCGATTGTTTTTGACACTAACGGTTTTGGTACAGAGTTAAGCACTTCAAAAGGTTATGTTCTTGTTATGCAAGGGGCTAAAACAGTCAAAACTGTGGTAACTTGGGGAGATGTAGTTCCCGGCAATGTTCCTGCAAGTATCCCTAATTGGGATGGAAAATCAATCGATGACTCAACTCAAGCTTTTAGCGTGTGCAAATCTTCTGGAACAGTATGTCCCGTAGGAAATTATCAGATCGTTTCGCATGTGGAATATACCAGCGGAGCAGATACAAGTTTTGATGATGAAACGGCAAATTTCCAAATTTTTGTGACTCCGGCTGTTGCTATCAGTAATTTGGCAGTTTCACCAGCTTCCTTTAATCCTTTAAGCCAGACAGCCGATATTTCCTTCATTACATCCAGTGCCGGATTTATTACGGTGGAAATTTTTGATGGAAATGTTTTGGTTAAGACGCTGACTGATAACAAATCTTTACCTGCGGGTACATATAGTAAGTCAAATGAAGCAACCCTGGCCTGGGATGGAAAAAATTCCAACGGACAGTTACAAAGCAATAAAACTTACACAATTAAAGTTACTTCCAAGCAGACGGCAACCGGCGCTGTTCTTGATACAAAAACAGTAAACGTGACCGTGAGTGCTCCTTCCACCCTGCTAGTTACATCTTACAATGTGACCATGAGTCCCACGAAAAGTGCCGGAACTTTCGATCCGTCATCAAAGGGTGATAATCAGGATCTGATCTTCGATTACAGTCTGAATAAAGCACCTGACAGTGTGAGTGTTGAAATTAAAGACTCCAAGAACATAGTGAAAAAAACCATTCAACTCGGATCTGGAATAACCGGTACTCAACCATGGAATGGAGAATCTTCCATAAACAAAATCGTGCCTCCAGGCACATATACGGCGCTTCTGACGGCTACCAAGTCGGGTGAAGTTCCGGTAACCATTTCGAAGACTTTTGATGTTGTTTACAACAATGCAGCAAAAGGTTCGATTTCCAATCTGAGCGTAAGTCCGACTTCCTTTGATCCGAATTTCGAAGATGCGGTTATTGAATTCAAAAATACAGTAGATACCGATGTTACGGTAACAATAGAAAATACAAGCGCAGACATATTGCGTTCCTTTACGGAATTTGACAGTACTAATCGCAGCGCCAATGTTCTAAATTCGGTGGTCTGGAACGGTAAAAATACCTTTGGAGGTTTTCTGAGTCTGGGCACTTATAAAGTAATAGTAACGACAAGAAATGAGTATGGTGTAGTGGTGGATAGCAGAGATGTAACTGTAAATAATTCCGGAGGCTTTTTGGTTGACAGCAATATTCATGTCGCCGGAATATCCTTATCTCCTTCAACTACATTCAGACCGGGTAAAGATGACCAATTAAAAGTAAAATTTGACTCAAAGGTGAAGTTAAGTTCCCTGCAGATATTTGCAACCAGAGGTAGCAAAAAAATAGAGTTATATAATGAGGATAATGTCGCTGAGGAAAATAATCTGGAAGTGACCTGGGATGGAACCGATAGTGCCGGCGATTATGTGCCCATGGGTTCGTGGAGAATTGATTTTAAATCCAAAGTTGGTTCCACACAGCTGACGGCATCAAAATCGATTAATATCGACTATGATAAGCCAAAAATCAATGATTTGGAACTTTCAAAGACAAAAATTGACAATGAGAAAGGAGAATTTACCAATATCCTTTTCCGTGTCGACAAAGAAGCGAGCATAGACATAAAAGTTTTAAATAACGGTCAGGAAGATGACGATATAGTGGAAGATATGGATGTGAACGCCAATCAATGGTACGCCGTACAATGGGATGGGCGAGGTTCCAATTATGATGATAATATAGACATTAAGATTATTGCAGCCAATAAAGCCAATACCGATGTTTTTGAGAGCAAAAAAATCAAGCTGGATTTGGCGGAAGATGGCTTGGTGACGAACAGGGCCAATGTTATCAATGATAGTATTGATCCGGCCATAACAAGTGGTAATGAAAATATGGTACTGCATTATTTCCTTGATGATTATGGTGATGTGCAGATTAGTATTTTGAAGGGTAATACCACTTCCGGTTCTACGGTGATTTCTCTTGCAGACATAAACAATCAGGCTCCCGGAGACCATGAAGTGAATTGGAATGGTAAAGATAGCAATGATAAAAAGTTACCGGCCGGTTTTTATACTTATAAAATCATTTCCAAAAAAAGCAGTACCGATACGGAAACCGGATTGTTCGTGGTCGGTAATGTGGGAGATTCAGTTTCAAGCTCAAGTTCAAGTTCTTCAAATAAATCAGGTTCAAAAACTACCGGTAAAGTCAGTCCAAATGTAGTCATCGATGGCGGCAATGATGGAGTAATAGACGAAGAGCAGCCCGGGGACAAGCCGAAGGAAAAGCCGGCTGGCTCAGTGTTTGAGAAATGCGCAGACTTCATTGATGTAACGGTGAAAAATGAATATTGCAAAGCAATTACCTGGGTAAAAGAAGCAGGTATCTTCAAGGGTTACGGTGATGGCAGTTTTGGTGTAAACAGTCCGATTCAGAGAGTGGAATTGCTGAAAGTCATAATGGAAGCTTTGGATATCAAGACACAGGCAACTGCCGGTACTGCAGGATTCGTAGATGTAGTAGCAGGTCAGTGGTATATGCCTTACGTCCAGGGAGGTAAAAACTTTGGAATCTTTAATGGTGATGCCGGAAAAGGTACGGCCAGACCGTTGGATTCAAGTCAAAGAGTCGAAGCTTTGAAAATGATTTTTGAAAGCATGAAGACTTCCGGAGCGATAAGCCAGATCGGCGTGCAATGTTCTGTAACACATCCCGACGTAATGAGTACGGTATGGTATGCAAAATACGTTTGTGAAGCGGATAATTTGAATTTGTACGATGTGGCCAATGGAGCAATATTCGGTGTCGGAGTTTTGTCATCCCGAGGTGAAATCGCAGAGGTGCTTTACAGATTACATTTGCAAGGATTGTTCTAATTAGTGAATATACTCTTGACAAATTTCTTAATACAGTTATCATTACCCTCCATTTATCAATTAATAACCCAAACAATATGTTCAAGAAATTCGTAGCAGTTCTGGGCCTGGTCGCCATCCTTTCTACAGGGACGACATTGGCCGCCGATCCCCTTCCCGGTGGAGCAGGTGCTCCATCAACAGGAAAATTCATCAAGGACTTTAGTATTAGTCCTGCGAAGATTAATCCAATCAAAAATGAAGTTACAAAAGTAACTTTCACTTTGGTACAAAATGCGGACATTTATTCCGAAGTTCTTTCAGAAGATGGCAAGACTGTATTGGCCGTTTTAGCCAATTTCGTCGCTACAGTTGCCGGTCCGGTAACTCTTCCTACCTGGAATGGTAAGGAAGGCAATATAGCCACAGGTGCTAATTTGGCTGATGGTACATATAGCGTAAGAACTTACGCCGCCGTAAAAGATGCCGGTGGTACAGAGGTGGTACAGGACTCTATTCTTCAGAATATAACTGTTTCGACCCTGAACACAAATGCTCCTGCGGTAACGGGTCTCAAGGTGAGTCCGGCTACTTTTTCTCCGGCTAACGCTGAAGAAGCGGACATTTATTTCACTACCAACAAAGGCGGCTTTATCACGGTAAAGGTTATGCTTGGTTTGAATGTAATGCGTGAATTTAATAGCTTTAAAGGCACTTTTTATGATGCCGGATCATTCGCAATTACCTGGAATGGTAAAGATCTTGATAATGGTGGATTGGTTGTTCCTGAAAATAAATATACTGTTCAGGTAACAGCTTCTCTCAATAACGGTGCTGATTTCAACACCGTATCTACTCCGGTAAAAGTTGTGAAAACCGTTGATTCTCCAAATACCGGTTCTATCAAGAATTTCTATCTTGATCCCAGCGAAACTTGGAACCCAATAAAGGGAAATATTGATATACATTATCAATTACCATTGGATGTTCAAACTGTATACATTCAGGCTGCGCAGGGTAATAAAGTTGTGAAAATCCTGAATGACAAGATGGTTGACAGTGGTTACTACACTGAAGAATGGGACGGTACAGACGACGATGGTAACTACATCGACGCAGGCACATGGACTGTTACAGTAATTGCCAATGACACAATCCGCAATGGAACTGTTACGGTTAAATATGATATGCCTGCAGTGGTGGAAGCATTCGTAAGCAAGGATTCTTTTGATCCTTCCAAGAACGAAATGCAAAATTTTGTTTTCAAAATTGACACTAAATCCGAGGTGACCGTGGAAGTATTCAAGGGTACTACAAAGGAAGTTAAGCTAGTTGATGAGGAATTGGTTCAGAAGAATCAATGGTATACGGTTCCTTGGGACGGTCGTGATTCCGATGGTGCGGAAGTTGATTATGCTACCGATTGGAAATTCAAAATCACCGCTAAAAACCCAACCGCTCAGGACTTGATTGCAAACAAGAATGTTTCATTCAAAGTTGAACAGGATACTGTAAATGACAAGAAATCGAATGTAAGCAACGACACAACAACTCCTGCTGTTTTCGACAAACAGGACAGCGACACGTTGGAATTCAGTTATAATCTGGATGCTGATCCTGCAGTATACATGGCAATTTACGAAGGTAATTCTACCGGTGGTAAAGCCAAAATCATACTTATGGACTATTTGAAACAAGATCCAGGATACCACACGGTTACCTGGGACGGTCGTGATGCAAATGGCAAGACTTTGAAAGACGGTGTTTATACATACAAGATGATTTCAAAGGCTAATGGCAACTACAAAGACACTGAAATTGGAACTTTTGCCATCGGCAACGCAGGCGAATATATGTCCACAACTCCACAGCCTGTTCCACAACCACAGCCACAGCCGGAGCCAACACCGGAGCCGGAACCTGCTCCAATGCCCGAACCGGAGCCAATTCCATACCCACCAAAGCCTTCTCAAGATTGTGGTGGATATATCGATACCAAATACGTTGTAAATCAAAATTATGAAATGTGTGAGGCCATAGCCTGGACAACAGGACAAGGAATATTCAGCGGTTACGGCGACGGCTCATTCGGCCCAAATACTCCTATTACAAGAACAGAAGTATTGAAGGTTGTATTGAAGGCTTTCCCAAGCATCACTCTTTTGCCTAGCGACGGTTCAAACCAGGGATTCTGGGATGCCGATCCGGCACAATGGTATATGCCTTACATCAGAACTGCCAAGTTTTACAATATGCTTCAGGGTTACCAGGATGGTAGCGCAGGTGTAATAAGACATGTCAGCAGAGCAGAGTTCTTGAAATTCGCTCTTAAGGCCAGTTCAGCTTTCACGGGATATGCGGTTCCGGACTATGCTTTCTCTTACTACGCTGACGTGGATGTAAATAATTCTTTGCAATCTTGGTATAGAAACTTCGCGGGAGTAGCTTACGAAAACGGCTTCTTCGGATACAACTACAATGGTGCCGGCGCGAAAGTTTATCTTTATCCGGATAAGGCAATTACAAGAGGTGAGGTAGCTCTAGTTCTGTACAAGATGTACAACAACTACCTTTTAGGTTACGGCCCAATGAGGAACGACTACGGCTATTAATCTAAGAAATAACTTTTAGTACGAACGACATTTTTCATAGGAATGAGGGGAAAAAATCCGCCGCGCCGCAAGGCAAGGCGGGTTTTTTCTTGGCTTTCCCGGTAATATTTGTCGGGAAAAACCGTATGGATTTTTGACATATGCGTATTCTGTATGTATATTCACTTTCTAGTCTTTACTGTCCATTGGCTGCCCGCTTAATGCGATCGTTCATGGACCTCTGACGAGGTCGTATCTCTCCTTCTCTGCAAAAAACTTTGAGATGGATCGAGGAATGGCCAAGTAGTAGGGATTGGCTGTTCTTTGACAACTCGCAAGGTAAACTTTAATGCTTTTACATTCGCCGTTTAGATACGGCTTGAGTGTGAAGTAATGTTCAATTTTAGATGTTAGATGGCTCATCAGGGCCGTCGATCATGAAGGTAATGTAAGCGCGCGGAATGCTTTTAAAGGCGGGCAGCTTTTGAATTTTCTGTGACTTATGGATCGCGATGTCCATAATTATTGCCTTCATGTCGACGGTCCTGGTAGCTAAAAACTACAGGGATCATCTGTGTAGGGCTGTAAGGTCGGGGCGCAAGCTTTGACCTTCGACCTTACAGTCGTTGTGAGAGTGAAGAGTGCGTTAAGAGAGATTTTTTTTGATCCCCGCCGTGAAAGGTGGGGAGGAGGGTGAAATGCGGAAGTTCCGCGTTTTGACCAGCGGCCTTCGGCTGGTCTGGCTGCTTGCGCTTTGCGCAGGCTGCCATGATGGAGGCGGATCCGAGTCCCAGCTCGGTGTCCCGGTGGATAGTTCGGCGTCCTGCTGGGGGGACGCCGTTACCAGCGACTCGTCGTGTGTCGACGCTTCCGGCCAGGATGGCTCGGATAGCGGCGGCACGGTTGGTGGGGGCGAAGATGCCTCCCCGACCGATGACGAGGTCGGCGGGGGCGAAGATGCCTCCGTCGACAAATGCGCAGGCAAGCCCGATGGGCTAGCTTGCGACGACGGCAACCTCTGCACGACCGACTGGTGCGAGGGTGGTGTCTGCGTGGGGCTGTGGAAGCTCTGCGGGGACACCAACCCGTGTACGAAGGACTCTTGCGACGAGGCGACGGGCTGTCAGCACACTGCGCTTGCGGGCGGGGCGTGTGACGACCTTAACGCCTGCACCAAGGGGGACACTTGCAGCGCAAGCGGCAAGTGCTCGAATGGGGCGGTTTCGTGCGACGACGAGAACGCGTGTACGACCGACTCGTGCAACCCGACGATGGGTTGCATGCATGAGTCCATTGTGTGCGGGGACACCAACCCGTGTACGAAGGACTCTTGCGACCCGAAGATTGGCTGTAAGCACACTGCGCTTTCGAGCGTGGTGTGCGACGACAGCGACGCCGGAACGATCGGCGACAAGTGTGAGACGGGTGTTTGCGTCGGTGCGGCTCCGAGCTGCGACGACAAGAACACCTGCACCGTCGACTCAGGTGATGTGGCTTCGGGCGTGCCATGCACGCAGAAGCCGCTCGTCTGTGACGATGGCAATCTCTGTACTACCGACTCGTGCAACCCGAAGACGGGTTGCATGTACACGAACAACACGGCGCCGTGTAACGACGGCGACGCGTGTACGGTCGGCGACAAGTGCAAAATTGCCGTCTGCGTGGGGGGTCCAAAAGCCCTCTGCGAGGACGGCAACGAGTGCACGGGTGGAGCGTGCGACCCGGCGACGGGTTGCGTGTACACAGTCTTCGTAGGTGTATGGTGCACCGACGGCGACCTGTGTACGACCATCGACACGTGTGACGGTGGCGGTGTCTGCAAAGGCACCCCTTTCGTCTGTGACGATGGCAATCTCTGTACTACCGACTCGTGTAACCCGAAGACGGGTTGCATGTACACGAACAATACGTCGCCGTGCGATGACGGCGACGCGTGTACGGTCGGCGACAAGTGCAAGGCTGCCGGTTGTTCTGGTGGGGTCGCGCTCACCTGTGACGACGGCAACCTCTGCACGACCGACATGTGTGACCCGGCGACGGGCTGCGTGTTTATGATTCTGGTCGGCGGTCAGTTGTGCGGCGACGGAAGTGCCTGCACTACTGGTGACCAGTGCAATGGTGTTGGCGTTTGCGTCGGGGGTCAGGCTCCCGATTGCGACGACGTCAACATTTGTACGACGGACACGTGCAATCCGGCGACGGGCTGTCAGCACGCTGCGCTTTCGGGTGTAGTGTGTGATGACGGCGACCCTGGCACGATCAAGGAGACGTGCCAGGCCGGGCTGTGTATAGGATTTAGTCTCGCCTGCGATGATGGCAGTGTGTGCACGGTGGACGGGGGCAGTACCCCAACTACCTGCACACACTCCGCTGTCGTGTGTGACGACGGCAACCTCTGCACGATGGACATGTGTGACCCGGCGACGGGTTGCACGTACACGAACAATACGGCGCCGTGCGATGACGGCGACGCGTGTACGAAAGACGCATGCGCCCCCGCGACGGGTGCGTGCAACTTCACGGCGATCATCATGGCTAACGGCAAGCCATGCGGGGTCGGAGAAATCTGCGGGAATGGCATCGACGACGACGGCGATGCCAATATCGATTGCGGCGATTCGGAGTGCGGTGCGCAGGCGAAAGCCTACGTACTGTACTTCACCGCCCAGTACGGTGGAAAAGTGGACTATGTCACGGCCGAGAAGCCGGGCGTTGTCCAAACGGAGCCGGTGCCTACGAGTGGCGCCGGACTGCAGTTCCACTGTGCGGAGATCCCGTTCTCCGCAACTCTGTCGACGACTTCGGCCGTCGGTGGGCTCCTGCAGGCTTGGGTGCAGGGCTCCTCGGGTCTAACGCCGGATCAGAAGGTATCGTCGGCGCCCAGCTACTGGGCGTTTGACGTATACTGGCCGACAGGCTCGGCCAAATTCCCCATCCCCCAGAAAAGCTTCTGGAAGGACGACGGGGAGTCCTTCAAGGTCGCTTGGCCGCCGGCCAAGTAGACCCGGTAGACCAAGCTACCGATAGGCAGGCGTGCCGGTGACTTACACCAAAATAGCCGGCACGCCGCCATTCCTTCGCAATTTCCTTTCGGTGCAGTTTCCGGCCTTACTCTCAGCCACTTCAAAAGGGCCAGCTGCACCATTCTCCCGCCAATAACTCTGCTATTCCAGGCCGTGGTCGTCGGGACGTCTCGCTATGCGTGATGTTCCGGCGGCTGCGGCTCCTGCCCGCTACTTTTTCCCATCGTTAATTCATGACCAATAAAATGGTATGTGAATTGACCAGTCATGGTAAAAAGCTCAAACCCTTGCGAGTTGTTTTTACCTTTTTTGGCGTGGGAAATTTTTTGTGTAAACCGGTAAATGAGCAGAAATAATGATTAAAGCAATTAGATTTTTTAGTCCGGTCAAAAAGTCGAAACGGCTTATTCTAAAGGAAATTTCGACCTAAATCTGTGCGTCTGTCTACCGCCAGGCAGGCGCGCACAGATTTTTGTAACAACTTTGACTCCTGGGCAAATTTAGTTCGAGAACTATCCCCGGGAATGCATTTTAGTTCATTCTCGCTCAAATTTAACTCCTTATTCTCTACAATCCAGGCGATGAAAGCTTCCCAAATTTCCATCCATTTTTCATAAGATCGGATTGGTCAAGCAAAAGGGCTCACTATTTAGGGCGAGCCCTTATGCCCTTTAACCTATTTGCTAGAGTGCATACTTATTATAAATCCCGGTCATTGCCCTGTTCCTCGCCTTCTCCCTCTGCGTGGCAAGTTTTGCGGCTTTCCTGGAATGTTTTCCAAGATGCTACTTTTGAATCATTTAAAGTCTTGCGTTCATTTTTCCAGGTTCCTTTAAATTCCGCCCAAGCTTTTTTAATGGCTTCTTTGCGGGCATCCTTGTCCGTGATAGCCCAAGCGGCCTTCAAGGCGTCGCGTCTGGCCGTTAGACCTGTCTTTACATTTGCATGAAAAATTTCCAGAGCGGCGATTATCGCGTCGTCACGTGTCCCAACGGCTGTCTGCATACAAACCAGATCAACCGGTGTTTGATCCTTGCTGTTTTCCTTGCGGTCTTTGCGGTCGTTGCCATCCTTGCCGTTTTTCTTGTGTTCATTGCCATCATTGCGATTCCTGCGGTCTTTGCGATCCATCCCAGTTTCAGTTGCAGGCGGTGGTGTCGTAACTGTGTTGCTTGAGTCCGTACCTGTATTAACAGCTTCCTGAGCAAATACCGGAAGTGAGCTGGTTGCCAACAGGACGATGGCCAGGGCAGTGGATGCGATGCGTGTTGCAATCATAGATTTGGGGTTAAAAATTAATGACGTGCGCAGAGTGATACTGTGACGATTGAAAAGTATTACAGGATTTTTATTCCTGAATCCAACCTTTAATCCAAAGATGTTTTTGCCTTCCGATACCGTCAACGATTTTGTATCGCCAATTGTTTTTTTCGCACTTATTGATGACTTCCTGTAAATCGGAGTTTTCATGATTGAGAGCAAACTTCAACTCATACCCCTGAATTGTGAATTCTGTTGTGTCGTAGTTGATTATTGGTCGATCTACGGTTAGATTTTTGTAATCAATCATAATTCAGGAGCTAATTTAATTTGTTTGTTATGTTGGTCAACCAGCTTTATGTATTCATTGTACTTTTGTGTGGCATAGTCTTGATGATTTATGAAGATGGCAAAAACGGCTACGACTATAGCTATAAAGCCTAATGCTACAACTATCACTACACCAACCATTGCTGAATTTATGATTTTTTGTTGTGCGCGAAGACTATCTATGGCTTCTTGAACCTTGGCTATGGCCTTTTCAGTCCTAGCTTCAGGATCGTATACTTGGATAATCGATTGTTGTTTTTCGTCTGTCATAATTAATAAATAGCTTTAATTACCAAAATTCCTTTTTCTTCATCTGCTTCAAATGCATGGCCTTTATATTGATGAAAATTAACACCACCAAATGCTGCACCAGAACCGAAAGAAACTCCTGGTCCAAAAGAAACTCCACCGACTCTTATTTGTCTGATTGGTGACAAGGTGCCATCCTGGTTTTCTTTGAAAACATCGTTAAATTGATATCTCATGGTTTTTGTTATTTTCTCGTGCATTTTAGCATTTTTTAATTTTAAGTAAAATTCAGGATTTCATTGCATCCCCGCCCAAAGTTTTAGGTCATGTTGAGAGGGCGAATTTTTTCTTGCGTTTTCCCATGACCCGTCTTCTGTTTTACAGACCAAATCTAAAATTTTCTTAAAATTTTCCTAAAATCTCATGAATAATGCTTGCGCGAAATGTACGAATATTGTTTAGCTGTGTTATAATCGTATGGCTATGAAATACGAATTGGACAAACAGCAAGCGGAAAATTACCAATCAGACGGTTTTGGCAAAAGCAAATCGGCTGATTCCAAAGCTTTGATTAAAGTCTGGATAAAAGTGCGGCGAGACTCACAAATTCCGGAATTTGATGCCATTACCGATTGCAAATGGTCTTTTGAAGGTGAGAATTATCTGCGTAAATATACCGAAAAATTGATGGAAATGGTGAACGAAAATGGCGGAATGTTTATAGAAGATGCCCTTAAATTGCAAGAAAAAGATATTTTATCCATGCATAATGAAACGGTTCATCCGCAAGACAACTTCCCTATTCCGGCGCTACGCGCACTGAAAAAAGCCATCGTTAATTATTTTGAAAATACCAGGCAAGATGAACGTTTGTGTAAAGCGACAGAGACGGTAATTTGTCATTGCAGGCATGTGACGGATGCGGATATTCAGGATGCGATGGAAAAAGGCCGCAAAACTCTGGAGGAAATCAGTATGGCTACCGGTGCCGGAACCGGCTGTAACACGTGTATTGGCAAGGTCGTGGAAATTCTTTCAGGACATAAAAAAACTGCGTTGGGAAAGTTTAATTGATGTGTTATATTACTTTGGATTTTTAAATTATTTTTTATGTACGATTTTATTGTTATTGGTGGAGGTTGCAGTGGTCTTTCGGCGGGGATGTATGGTACCAGGCTGGGACTCAAAACTTCAGTTTTCGCCGAATTGCCGGGAGGACTCATTACCACTACACATTTGGTGGAAAATTGGCCGGGGATTATCAGTACGACCGGTCCGGATTTGGCGATGGCTCTATATACGCACGCAGAAGCCAGTGGGGCAGAAATTAAAAATGAGATTGTCAGTAAAATTGAAAAATTGCCGGATTTGGATGGCTTTCCGCAATTCAAAGTCGTGACTTCTACCGGAGAATATGTCAGCAAAACAATTTTGATCGCTACCGGTACTAAGCATAAACACTTGGGGGTTCCGGGGGAAAAAGAGTTTGAAAATAAAGGTGTTTCCTACTGTGCATTATGCGATGGCGCATTTTTCAAAAATAAAGTGGTGGCGGTAGTGGGTGGTGGAGACAGCGCGGCAAAAGAAGCTCTATTCCTAAGTGAACACGCCAGCAAGGTTTACATCGTAGTGAGACGTGATGTACTCAGGGCTGAGCCGATAAATGGCCAGAGGGTGCAGCAAAATAATAAAATCGAAGTATTGTTTAATACCGAAGTTGAGCAAATTTTTGGCAGCAAAAGTATGGAAAAGGTAAAATTCAAAGCTGGCAAAGGAAAACTTTCCGGCCAAGAATTAGAGATGCAGGGAATTTTTATGGCGATCGGTCAGAATCCCCAGACGGAATTGGCCAAAGCCCTTGGTGTTGCACTAAATGCGAAAAATGAGATTATTATTAATCGTAAAACCGAAACAAATGTGCGTGGTGTGTTTGCGGCGGGAGATTGCTGCGATACCGAATTCAAACAGGCCATAACCGGATCGGCGGAAGCGGTGACAGCATCATATTACGCGTTCCATATTTGTACGACCGGGCCGAGTTTCTAGCCCAGATTCTCCAGAAACCTAATCAACATTCTTAGTCCATGCGCTGTCGCGCCCATGGTCTGGAATTCCTGTGGATCACCGGTGAAAGCGGTACCACCTATATCAATGTGGCACCATTCATTATTACCATAGAATTTACTCAAGAAAGCGGCTCCCTTGGCGGTGCCGGCGAGACGAAAAGTGGCCGGATCACGATTTCTCAGATCGGCGAGGGGACTGTTTAATTTTTTCTTGAAATCAGGATGAATAGGTAATTGCCAGCCGAGTTCATCTACTTCTGCTCCGGCTTTTAGCACCAGTTTTATCAATTTAGAAGTATTGCCAAGCACTCCGGCATAACGATCACCCAGAGCTACAGATACGGCTCCGGTCAAGGTGGCGATGCTGATCATATACTGTGGCTTGAAACGATCTCCGTAAGTGATGGCATCAGCAAGAATAAGGCGTCCTTCGCCATCGGTATTGGTTATTTCGACGGTATGTCCGGAGAGCATGGTGAGAATATCGGAAGGTTTATAGGCACTCGCGCTCACCACATTTTCAACAATTGGAGTAATACCTATGATATTTTTTTTAATTCCCAGTTTTTTCAAAAGATTCATCAGGCCAAATACGGTAGCGGCACCGGCCATGTCCTGATGCATGGTTTCAATGCTGCCGGAAAGCTTTATATTATAGCCACCGGAATCAAAAATTACGCCTTTACCAATGAATACAACGGGTTTTTCTTTTTTATTGGCAGCTCCGGAATATTCCATAATTATGCACCGCGGCTCTTTGTCGGAACCCTGATTTACCGCGAGGAGACCGCCCCAACCCATTTTGGTAAGTTCCGGTTTTTCAAAAATAGTGATTTTACAATTATTTTCGTCAGCGATTTTCGTGGCTACTTTTGCCATGTAATCGCTATCGACAATATTTGATGGAGTGTTTACCAAATCTTTTATAAGGCCAACGGTTTCTACAATATTTTGAGCTTTATCCAGCTTTGAGGTGAAAGTCTTAGAATTATTTTCAGTGACGAATTCAATTTTTTTCAAATTCGTATTGGTCTTTTTTGTTTTAACCTTCAACTTGCCAATGTCATATTGGGCTAATAAAAGACCTTCAGCCAATTGCTCAATAAATTTCTCCAATTGGGGGTGAAGCAAAATTGACAAGCTGGTACTTTTGTTTGTTTTGGCTAATTTCGAGACTTTCGCACCAAACACTCTGGCTTTACTTGAATCGAATTTACGCATGGGACCGGCACCGATAAGGAGCAGCTTTTTTGCTAAATTTATGTTTATCAGGTGAGTAAAAAAAGTCTCACCGAAAGAGGCCATGAAGGAGTCCCTCTCTTTTGCGATACTTATGAAATTGCTGATAGACTTGGGGACTGTTGACGGTAACTTTTTTAGATCCTCGTTGAAAACAGGCATAATCAACAAGTCGTTAGTTCCAGTTATACGATTTTTAAATTCAAATTGCATGGATGGATTATAACAGAGCGATTGGAACAAGATCAATTGGTGAAGAAGAGGCGGGCTTTACTTTACCTATTTGTTGTTTTCTTGGCGTTTTTTCCTCATCATTGCGACGAAGGTAAGCAGTGCCAGGCTGATGTACCGGAAGTGCTCGGAGTTGTTTGGGCTATTGCTATTATCTATGTTACAGCCCCCGTCTTCTGTCGGCGCGGTGGTTGTGTCTCCCC
>CAYZOB010000033.1:0-7006 GCA_964480115.1 uncultured Candidatus Peribacteria bacterium | reverse complement strand
TTATTGAATTTTAATCATAGCAAAATCAATGACATAAACAATCCAAAAGTGGCTGACAAATGCTATTTCAACACATTTTTATCGGAAAAATTATTACCCTAAATTTGTCTCTCGAATAAGCCGAAAATCAGGTTCGCTTTTCACACGAAAATTGCCCGTCAAGTCGAAGTGAAAAATCAGGGCGGTCGTACATTGAGCGATCATACATGGACCTCCCACTTGAATCTCACCAGCATCAAAAGCGCAAATTCCCGTTCCCGGGAACGAACTTCCAAACACATCCCTACGCAAATTCCCACTCGAAACAAGCGCAAAAATCCGCGCACGGGAAAGCATTTCCGAACTGATTTTCACGAAAATTTCTCATCAAGTCAAAATGGGGAAATAAGGCGGTCGTACATGAAAGAGTCCACAAAATTTCGACCGAATTAAAAATGAAAATCTAGAGTGAGCGGACAAACGCGAATTCGTAAAACTACGTAATTCACCCAGGTAAAAAAAACTTAAAAACACAACCTTTTCAAAATACTTTGTTATTGCTAGTGTAGGCATGGTTCAGTGGGCTCTGATGGGCATCGGAGTAAACATCCAGGTAAACATCAAATTAAACAACTAAATTATCCCTACTTCAACAATTTAATTATCAATTTAACCATACCTTATGTCCCAGGATCTTCCTTCCGAGGTCCAGCAGCAGATATTAATAGAATTCAAAGATAATCCCGAAGTTTTCGAGAAAATCTATGAATTCTACTATGAGATGATTCTCAAATATCTGGCAAAAAGAACCTTGTCCGCAGAGGTTGCTTATGATCTCACGGCAGACACCTTTATGAGGGCTTTTGAAAGTCTGCATAAATTCAAATGGATCGGTGTATCCCTAAAGGTCTGGCTCTATAGAATTGCGATCAATGCACTGAAAAATCAAAGACGCCATAGTGAGTCATCACCGCTGGAAGACGTGCCGGAAGGACATGAAGGGCTGGCCGCGTACACCACGCGGCACGGAGCTTTAGCATCGGCCGCGTACGTAAAGGAAGAATTGCAAGAATTAGATCAAACCTTATTCGGAGATGATGAAATGGCAAAGCTAAGCGATGCCATGGCCACTCTTAAGCCGGAACATCAAAACGTAATCAGTCTCTATTATTTCAGCGAATTGTCACAGAAAGAAATCGCGGAAACGACGGAAAGTTCGGAAAGCGCGGTCAAAGCTACAATGCATCGGGCGATGACCAAATTGCGAGAACTATTATCACCTAACCCAGCCTAAACCATGGATAAAAAATTCACAAATAGGTCGGTGGATAACTTAAAGCTCAAAAAGAGCAAAGAATATCTATGGAAATATTTAAGTACAAAACTGGATATGAAAAAGAAACATAATACTGAGGAGGCGCGCGGGCTGGCAGGAACTGATGATGACAAATCTCCGGTCGATAATAAAGCGAGTTTCGGCGATTTTTTCCGTTCCTTATTCGGAATGCCGAAATTCGGAATGCCGAAAAGGCTGGTATCGGCCAGCGTGATAGCCGGATTGCTTCTAGTGGCGGTGATTTTCAACAATAGTCTGACCGGATGGTTTGGAACGAAAGTGGAGACGGTATATGCGGATTTCGAGATGGTGGCGATGGTGGAAGATGGCAGTGGTGTGGCCAGCGATAGCGGATTTATTTTGACTGCCAGCGAAGATGTGAGCCTGGATGTGGTAAAAGAGCATTTGAAAGTGGAACCTGCGGTAAAATTGAAAATAGAAAAAATTGGCAAAAGTAAATATGAAGTTAAGCCGGTGATGGGACTGGAAGGCAAAAAAATTTATAATTTCTCGATTCAAACCGATAATGGTAATTTGAGCTGGGCTTATCAGATTCAGGATATTTTCAAGATTGATGGGACTTTGCCTGCGGATCAGGCCACCGGCGTGCCTGCGGAATCAGGCATTGAAATAAATTTTAGTCATAGTAATTACGATTTTGAGCACATTGTAGATTATTTTGAAATTAGCCCGGATGTGGGTGGGAAATTTGAAAAACATGACAGGATTGTGACTTTTGTGCCAAAATGGGGCTTGCAGAGCCAAGCAATTTATACCGTTAAAATAAAGCGGGGTTTTAAACTGAATGATAGTGATAAAAAGCTGGCCAAGGATTTTATTTTTAAATTTGCGACAAAAAATAACATTGAAGAGACAAGTCATTTCGGCTTTCAAAAACCTTACTATGAAATTGCTGCCAATGGGACGGTAGCTGTTGATGTTGATGCGTATAATTTCGAGCAAATGGGCAAAAGGGAGGTAGAAATTCAGGTATATAAATATACGGATTCGGATAAATATCTGGCTGCTATCGAGAGGGCGATGCAAATTCCAAATTGGGCTTACTATGCAAAAAGAGCTTTTTTATATCCGACTCAAGATTTGCAGAATATTGGTAAATTCACCGCTTTGATTGAAAAAGCGAATTGGCAATCTTTTGCCTATTTGCCAAATCAGGTCTTTGATGAAGGATATTATCTTTTGGAGGTGGATGAAAATGGCGTAAAGTCTCAAGCATTACTGCAAATTACGGATATTTCGGCTTATACAAGTATTGCCAAGAATGATTCCGTTGTATGGGTAAATGATGTGAAAACCGGGAAGCCCGTGAAAAATGCGACGGTGAAAATCGGTGGGGTGAAAAATAGCGTGAAGACCGACAGTGATGGTATGGCGCGTTTTACCACTCCGTTAGTTTGGAAAACCAATGAAGTGGGTGATTACACTGAAGAGATTCAAGATGTGCTAAAGGTAAAAACACAGGATGGTAAAGAACTGATTTTAGCTTTTGACAGTTCCACATATTATCCAGGCGATGCCGGACAAAATTATTGGAAATTATTTATTACCGACAGGCCGCAATATAAGCCTACCGACATGATTCAATTTTGGGGCTTTTTGAAGCCAAGGAATGGCGCGTCAAAACCCGACAATTTGAAACTGGAGTTGATGTATAACTGGGACAGTCTGGTACAGAATGTGCCGGTGACACTGCATGATGATGGCAGCTTTGAGGGCAAATTAAACATTAAAAACGCTTTGCCGGGATCTTATTATTTAAGATTATATGATGGTGAGCAATTTCTCAGCAATACCGGCCTGGAAGTGGAAGATTATATAAAACCGGCTTATAATTTGACGATGGAAAGTGATAAAAAGGCTGTATTTGTGGGAGAAAAAATGCAATTCCAGATTAAGTCGAAATTTTTTGATGGTACGCCGGTAGCAAATTTGAAATTAAAGGATAATGGAGAAATTGATGGATCCGGCAGACCAAGGGAACTTCGCACCAATGCCAAAGGAGAACTTGATGTCAGCGTAATTGCAAAGAAAGAACCATGTAAAGAGACGAGTCGTTATTATTGCTCCGACCAGGATTATTTCTTCTACGATGTGAATTCAAAGTTATCCGAAGAAAGTACAATCGAGGCCTATTCTCAAGTGGAAATTTTCGGTTCGCACTTGAATATTGCCGCTAGCGCGAAAGCCCAGAAAAAGCCCGATGGCGCCTATGTAGCCAACATGGTGGTGAAAACCAATTGGATAGATCTGACAAAATCAAACAGTGATGGAAATACTGAGTATAATAATTTTGTTGGTGAAAAAGCAAAAGGCAGGACATTTAGTGGCAAGGTTACGGAAATTCAATGGGTGAAAACGGAGAGCGGTGAATATTATGATTTTATCACCAAGAAAGTTAAAAAAAGTTATGATTACAAAGAAGAGAGACGACAAGTAGCCAAAATAAACGGTGTGACTGATGATGATGGTCAAAGTACCCAAGAGTTTTCCATTGACCCGACTAAATACTACGTGGTAACTCTAAAAGCCGACGATGACCAGGGTAATCCTGCGCACGAAATGGCTTATGTATACGGAGAAATGAGTCAGAGCAGCCGTTATGATTACTATGCGATGAAAGTGTTGAATGGTGAAGGAGGCGGCGATGAGGTTGCGTTCAATCAATGGAGTTATCCGAGTCATGAATTTGATATTGGTGAAACGGTCGAATTGGCCATCGCCAACGGTGGGGTAAATTTGCCAAAGGAGACCAGGGGTAGCTTCCTCTTCCTGCATGAGATGGATGGAATCAGGGATTATGCGATCAAGGATTTGCCATATTATTCTTTCACTTTCAAAAAGGAAAATGTACAAAATATGTATGTGGAAGGAGTGTGGTTTGACGGCAAGAGCTATAAAGTGGCCTATCGCACCAATCTTGCATATAAAAAAGAGCTGAAAAGGCTGAAGCTGAAAGTGGCCAGCGACAAAGAAGAATATCAACCGGGCGATGAGGTGAGTTTGCAGGTGTACGTGACGGATAAAGATGGTAAACCGGTGAAATCAAAAGTGAATTTCAATGTTGTGGATGAGGCATTTTATAAAGTGGCTTATGAAAGCATGACCGATCCTTTGGATGAAATTTATTTCAATATCGGAGACGGAATATTGACAAGTTACTTAACACATATTAATCCTTTAGGTGATAATTCCGATCCGGGTGGAAAAGGTGGCTGTTTTACCGGCGAGACTTTAATTGCCATGGCTGACGGAAGAATGAAGGCGATCAAAGATATCAAAAAAGGAGATAAAATTCTGACAAAAGCCGATGAGTTTTCAGCTGAATTAATTTCCGCGGAAGTATCAGGAAAAGTGGTAAAGCATGTCGGAGAATACCTGGTCATAAATGAGGATCTGGAAGTGACGGCCGAGCATGTGGTGTTCGCTAACAATAAATGGCGGAGGGTGGCGGATTTGAAGTTGGGAGACGGTCTGGTAAATCGTGATGGTGAGGTGGTAAAAATTGCCTCAATCCGAAGAGTTGTAAAACCGGTGGATGTATATAACATTGAAATCAAGGATTATCACACTTATTTTGCCAATGGTTTCTTTGTTCATAATGAAAAAGACGGTGGCTACTATGTGAGGCAGCAATTCAAGGATACGTCCATTTTCCAGACGGTAGAGACGGATGACAATGGTCGTGGCGCAGTGAAATTCAAAATTCCCGATAATATAACCTCCTGGAGGGTTTTGACGCGTGCTATTGATCAGGAGGGTCTGCAGGCCGGTACGGAGAAAACGGCTATAAAAGTTACGCTGCCATTCTTTGCGGATCTGGTGATGAATCGGGAATATTCGGTGAAAGATAGTCCCCTGTTGAAAGTAAGAGCTTATGGTAAAGAATTGAAGGAGGGAGATGTGGTTAAATTTAAGCCTTCCGTGGATAATGGGAAGGAGGGGGTTGTGATTGAGGGCAAAGCCTTTGATGGTAGCTTCTATGCCTTGCCGAAGCTGAAAATCGGTGATCATCAGGTTATGGTGAAAGCGGATTTCGGTGATTTAAAAGATGCTTTGAAAAAGCCGGTAATGATCAAAGGTTCGCGCTTGAAACAGGATGTGGTAAAGACAATTTTGAATGTGAATGAAGCGACGGTTTTTGATCTGGGTAAGGAAGGTGCGACGCAAATTGAATTCATGGATGGCGGAATTGCGAGCTATTATTATGATTTGCTGACTCTGGCTTATGAAAATGGCAATCGACTGGATCAGGTGGTGGCACGCGAGGCGGCAATTGAGATATTGCAAAAATATTTCGAAAAGGTCGTGCCATTGACTGAAAATGAAAATGGTAATTATATTTTCCTAAGCTATCAGCGGGAGGGCGGACTATCTCTCCTGCCGTATAGCAGTCAGGACTTGAGATTATCGGCTTTGGCTCTGGCTTTCGATGTGAATTTAGATCGATATAGTAAACAGGGCTTACGAAATTACTTCATGGGCGTTTTCAAAAATTCAAAATCTAATCCGGATGATGTGGTTTTGGCAATGCTTGGTCTGGCCAGCATGCAAGAGCCGGTGCTGCTGGATTTGCGGGAAATTTTGGGAGCCACTGTGTTATCCGTGCAGCAAAAATTATATATTGGTTTAGCCTTTGGCAAGATTGGCAGCTATATGGAGGCGCGGGTGCTCTTGGGCAAGGTGGCTGAGGGTTTAAGCAAAGACACAAGCGTGAAGGGTGTGCAGAATATGGCTTTGGGGGCAAATTTGGCGGCGATGGTTGGTGACAGAGATATGGCGAATGAATTATGGAAAAAGGTGGAGGTGAATGGTTTCAATGGTGAGGATGTGAATAATTTGTACTTACTTGGTTATGTAGTAAATTCATTGAAAAATGCTAAAACAGAGCCGGCAAAATTTAGCTATAAATTGGGAGATCATGAAGAAAAGGCCGAGCTGGCTGCGCGAGGAGCGAGAGTCGGCAAGGGCGAGAGCAAGGGCTTGGTGGCTTATCCCGGGGACAAAGTGACTATAAACGTGAGTAAAGGAGAGGTCACTGCAATATTAAATTTTGCCGATGAAGTGAAACCGGAAAAGTTCAAGCGGGATGAAAGGGTTGGGATTAGTCGCAAATATTATGTAAATGGCAAAGAGACAAAAACTTTTGATGAAGGGGATATCGTGAAGGTGGTTTTGAATTTAAGTAGTGCGGAAAAAATTGCAAATTCGGGGTTTAGAGTTACGGACATTTTGCCAAGCGGTTTGACACCGGTGACGGGGTACAAGTCTTATGCAAGAGGCGACTATTATAATTCTTCAATTAACTATCCGTTTATGATTAATGGGCAGGAAGTGAATTTCTCCTGGTATCCTTACTGGTGGAATGTGTCTCCCGGCACTTCAAAGTCGGTGATTTCCTACTATGCGAAGGTGGTTGGGCCGGGTGAATACTATGCCGATCCGGCCAGAATAGAATCCTTTTATGACAAAAGTATTGCGAATATTTCGGGGGCGACGATGGTGAGAATTGAGAAATAACTTACCTGTCACCTTGGCGTTTTTTCCTCATCATTGCGACGAAGGTAAGCAGTGCCAGGCTGATGTACCGGAAGTGCTCGGAGTTGTTTGGGCTATTGCTATTATCTATGTTACAGCCCCCGTCTTCTGTCGGCGCGGTGGTTGTGTCTCCCC
>CAYZOB010000032.1:0-7095 GCA_964480115.1 uncultured Candidatus Peribacteria bacterium | reverse complement strand
GGGAATGGAAATAGATAGATTTATCCTGTTGGCGGTGAGGGCTAATACCGGTAAGCTGGTGGGGGCGGTCTATGAAGACTTTTCTTGATTGACTTAGACTGATCAGATTGATAGATTTATGCGGACGAAATTACTTGTTCGCTGCGACCAGGGTAGGCGCTAGAGCGTCGCCCGAAAGCAAGCGCTCTCTGGGGATTCGCCAAGCGGTAAGGCAGCGCCCTTTGAAGGCGCCATTCGGGGGTTCGAATCCCTCATCCCCAGCCAATGATTTAGAAATTCAGTTATGACCCGCCGCCCTAGGGGGAAGAGGATATGTAGAAAAGGCGGTTTTTGTGTATGGAAAATGGCTCGTGGCCTTGACGATGGTGGGAGACCCGTGTACTAGGGGCGGAGGGGCGATCGTGAAGATTTTATCGTGCTTAAATTTTAGAATTTGCATTACCTAGGCATACTTGGTGAGTCATATTCCACCATAGAAATCTAGCGTCTTGAAGTGCATTTGCATCCGCGTTGCTTGATAATAGATCTTTATAGTTTTTCTCAAACATCTTTTTTGAACGTTTTGAGGAGTTATACGCCGTGTGGCCTTTTAAGAGAGATATTACGACGTGATTTGAAGCTTCCATAAAAGGCTTAGCCCTTTTGTCTTCCTTGGGCTTTGATAGATACTTTCTATCGGATGCGAAAACAAAATCATCATCATATCCGATGAAGGTTCCATTGCCTTTTTCTACGCTTTTTGGCCCTAGTTTTTTGCCACAACTGCATGAGACCGCATATGTTATTCTAAAATGCAGTAAATGTTCATTATCTCCAGCTTCAACTAAAATTTTATCATCGTGTCCACCTATAGCGGTTGCGCTTCCGTGTCCATTTAAAAATACCAAAGATGGATTTAGCTTTGCTATTCTTCCTTCAAATTCTTTTCTATTTGCTTTTTCTCCTTTTAAATCAAGCACTTTTTGGCCCTTATCTTGTGCCAATTTAATAACTTCTTCACCCCATGCTGAAAAATACTTTGTTGTTGGTTCATGCTCTGGTCTCGTAATCAGAAAACTCATAATTTTCTTAGTTTTGCTTAAATGATCTTAGCCATTCCATTTCTATTTGAGCAATTTTATTGCCTACTCTATCTCCTGCCTCTACTTTCTCAATTAGTTCGTCTCTTGAAAAACTACCGTCGGATCCCACTGAAATAATAGTGTCTTCTGAAAGTACTGAAAGCCTGGCGGTTACCAGTTTCCTGATTTCTTCATCTTTTAGTAAATTTTTTTTTGCTGCCATATAAATTCATTAGATAATACCCAGTTTTTCCAGTTTCTCTAAAATAATTTTACTTTGTGAGGTATTGGCATTTATTTCTGTAAACGCCACATTCCACGTAATGGGCTGATCATCCAAAGTAAGAATTATTTCTTTTCTCACTCCCAGAGGAAGGTCAGCGAATATTTTTAGAAAATTTTCTCTGTTTTTCATAATTTTTTGTGTGCTTGGGTATTATAACCGCTTTGCTTATTTTTTTGTAGCTTTTTTATAATTAAGGAGTATGTCCGATTATATCCATACTCTATTGCATGGCTTCCCACCATGGGTTCGAATCCCTCATCCCCAGCCATGAAATTCAAGGGGCAAATGTAGGAAAAGGCTGGAATAGTCATGGTATGACTGCAATAGTTTCTTGAATTATAATCGGCTTAGTGCTCTAATTGCTTTGTGAAAAAAATACTTTATTTGTCTTTGAGTTTTGTATTGTTTTTAAGTACGGCGTTATTGAGCAATGCCTTTAATGAAAACATGCCGAGTTTTAAGGATGTGGGTCAGGATCATCCTTATTCTTCAAGTATTGAGTCTCTTCGTCAGAGTGGTGTCGTAGAAGGCTATGATGATCACATGTTTAGGCCCAATAACGTAATAAACAGGGTGGAATTCTTAAAAATAGTGATGGAATACTTTAAGGTACCAGCTGGCGGTAACGACTGCTTTATAGACATTAAAAACCAATGGTTTGCGAAATATGTTTGCAGTGCCCGTAAAAAGGGATTTGTCGCTGGCTATAACGATGGCACTTTTAGGCCTAAAGCAAATATATCTTTTGCTGAAGCAAGTAAAATTATTTATACACTTTCAAAAGGTAAAGAAGCAGAGATCAGTGAACCCTGGTATAAAAAATATGTTGAAAGTTTGGCCGATGGCAAAGCTATTCCTTTTACGATTACAGGGTTTAATCATTTGTTAACGAGGGGGGAGATGGCTGAGATTGCCGTGAGAGCTGAGTCTTATAATGATTTTCATGATATTTCCCTTTCTTACGATGACCTGGTCACTATCAGCAAGTTATCAGGGAAAGCCAATTTTGCTTACAGGTTTAAAAAAATTTACGGTCATGAATTGAGCGCGGCGGGTGTTCCGGATGAAATTGATTATGACACTTTTAAGAGAATTATGTTGGGTACTTCAGCTTGTGGGTTTAATGCTGACGGAAGTTGTGAGCTGGTCGAGTCTGAACTTTATAGAGACGCAAACAGAATATACAACTATCCTCCTGATAAATTTGAGCATAAACTTATGCTGCTTGGGGATGTTGATGCTCAGACTTTTCAGGTGCGCCCGAATAGTGATGGACAGTATGCATTTGATAAAGATAGTTATTATTTAACTGACAAGGAAAATCCAATCTATCACAAAAGTGAAAAAGTTCCATATTATGCTCAGATTGAATTGAATAAAGCCAAATTCAAGATTGTCTATGATGCTATTATAGGTCTATTCGTGGGTGACAAAGATGGTTTTTATTATGTCCTGGATGACTACGAGAGTCCCAGGGAAATCGAGTCGTTTGATGCTGATAAGTTTAAACTTATTGGTGATCTTAATAGTGTAATTTTTTTCTCGGATGGTCATAATTTATATATGGTGTATACGATTGATGATATCATCATAAAAAAATTGGATTTTGTTGATCTGGCCTCTTTTAAACTGCTTTTGAACAGTTTTGAGCAATTTAGCACCGGATCGTACTTTAAGGATAAAAGTAAGATGTACTATTTTGGTGAGTCCGAAGCTGTGCCGCCTAATGAATTTTTAAGTGAAGTTAAGGGAGTGAATGTTGCGAGCCTGGAAGTAGTACAGTCAGAAAGCGGCTTGCCATGGGAACAATATTTTAAGGATAAGAATGGAATTTATTTGGCACAAGGTAATAAAATGGTCAGTATTGATGGAGCCGACAAAGAAACTTTTGAGATTGTTGTTGTTTTTGATGTCACCTATAAGATGTCACCGTCATATGCAAAATATTATTTAAGAGATAAAAATAGTATCTGGATTTTTGGCTCTGAAAAATCAATCAAAAAACTGGAAGGAGTTTCCGTAAAAGATTTTGATTATAAAAAATATTTAGACAGTAGGAGTGTTGAGCTTTGGCAAGAGATGGGATGATAAGAAACTAATGACTGAAAATCCCCTGCAATAACTCCTTTAGGCCGATTTTCTTGTCGGAGGAATATTGGATCAGATGGGAATTTGGCAGAGATTCCTGGAGTTTTTTCAACGTTTTGAAGCGTGCGGAGTTCTTTATTTTGTCCACCTTGTTGGCCACTATTATCAGATCTTTTTTGGCTTCTTCCAATTTGTGCAGCATCACCATATCCAGATCAGTAACGCCCACATTGGCGTCAATGATCACCACCACCTTTTTCTGGGGATAACCGGAACTGAATAAATACCACTGAATCAAGCCCTGAATCCGATCGCGGGCTTCATCGGAGATGCGCGCAAAACCATAGCCGGGCAGGTCCACAAAATAATGGGAATTATTGATCAAAAATAAATTTATTTCCTGGGTGCGCCCGGGAAGAGAGCTGGTGCGAGCCAGATTTTTCTGACCGGTGAGGGAATTTATCAGACTGGATTTGCCGACATTGGAGCGGCCGACAAAGGCAATTTGGGGTTTACCGTTGCCGAGGAGTTCATCGGCTTCAACTATACCTTTTACGAATTTTGCGGTGCGGATATTCATGTAATTAATTGGAGCTTTTGCTCACGGGTTAGGCATTTCAGCTTATATTCTCTCTGTTTGGCGGCGCGCAGGGTTTGACATTTTTCCTGATACACGAGCTTAACCGGACGGCGCAGCTTGGTATAATGCGCTCCGGACTTCAGGTTGTTATGCTGATGAAGTCTTTTTTTCAGATCGTTGGTAGAACCAATATACAGTGTACCATCGCTGCATTCCAGCATGTAAGCGGTAAATATCATTTTTGCTATTTGGAGGTTTTAATACTACATATAAATTTAATCTTATGCTAGAATCAGCAAAATTTTTAACAAATAAATATGATTGAAGATAAGATACAATTGGCTATCAAAGAACTACGCAAGCTTCAAGAGGAGCTGAAAAGTGTAAAAAAAGACATTAGAGAAGAGGAGAAAATTGAAGATGAGAAGTATGCGGAAATGAAGGCGGCTTTGAAGCAAATGAAAGCGCAAGTGAAGGATTTTGAGGAGGAACAGCTGGGAGAACTGAAGCAGACGGAGTTCTACGGAAAATTGCGAGAATTGCAACTGAAAGCCACAGAGGATTTGGCATTGGCCAAAGAAAAACTGTTTGCCTTGCTGGATCAGCTACCACTGAAGCCTTTTGAGATGGATTTGAAGGATGAAGAAGCATTCACAAAAATTCAGGCTTTGCCGGAAATGAGGCTTTATTTGAATGGGAAGGAAATAAAGAAAGCGGGCTAATGATGACTGGTAGTAGCCAAATTCAGAAATACCAGAGTCAAAAATGAAAATACCAGGGCCTGGATAAAGCCCACAAATATTTCCAAACCGTAGAATGGAAGCGGCGCGATATATGGCACCAGGAAGCTGATGACAAGCAGGAGGACTTCTCCGGCAAAAATATTGCCAAAAAGACGGAAAGAGAAAGAAATCATTTTGGAGAATTCCGAAAATAATTCCAGAAAGCCTACGAAGGCGCCGATGGGATTTTTGAATGGATTGACGAAAAATTTACCGCCGTAACCTTTGAATCCCAGCATGGCGAAACCCATGACTTGGCAGGAAGTAACGGCGATAAGGGAGAGGGCAAAGGTGGTGTTTATATCCGCATAGGTAGAGCGCAGGTATGGAATAAGTACGGCGTGTCCTTCTTCTTTGACCCACATGCCAATGCTGCCAAAGCCGGGAAGCAATCCCATCCAATTGGAAGTGATGACAAAAAGGAAAATGGTGGCGACAAGCGGGAAAAATTTCTCGGTTTTTTTGCGATCCCCCACTACACTATCAAAAAAATCAAAAAGCCCTTCCACGATGATTTCGATAAAATTCTGAAAGCCTCCCGGGACAAGCGCATATTTCTTGCGTTTAAGTATGAGCCCAATGGTGAGTAGCAACAAGACGGTCATGGCGGAAGTAATGAGCGTGTTGCGCACTTCAAAGCTGCCAATATTGAATATTGTTTCGGAGCCTAGTGTGGGAGGGGTGAATGTTGCCATAGTGGTTTTTAGTGGGTGTAATTTCGGGATGATCAGTTGTCGTTCCGGTCTTTAAAGTCAGGCTGGGCATTAATGTCAGCCATCATCTCTTTGCTTTTCTTGAAGACTACCAGTAGCCCTGAAGTCATCGCCAGAAAAAAGCCGATGACGACAAAAAGCGGGAAGGTCCGCAGATACTTGTCCAAGAGCACTCCGCCAATTCCAAATACCAGAATTGGTGTGACGATCATGTAACCGATGTTGAGCGCGAGACTGTATGGTGACCATTGTTTTGGCGGTTTGGAGGAATTTTTATTGTTCATGACATTTTCTTTTAAGAGTTGCACTTCTATTGTTCTCCCATTGAAGGCCTACTGCCTCCGTGACGATGTTTCTTGGCTATTTTTATACGAGACAAGGCTCGTTCCATTTGGGCAACAGCGTCAGCGTAACCTTCCTCGTCATGATGCTGTTCGGACATGACTGTCTGGGCGCGCTCAATGGCTTCCTGAGCCCGCTTTTCATCCACTTCCGTCGCTCTCTCCGCGGCATCCGTTAGGAAAGTGATGGTCTTACCATCTATTTCCACCACGCCTTTGGTCACTGAAAAAAATTCTGCTTTGCCCTCTTTTTTGATCTTTAGTTCCCCGGGCTTCACAGCGGAAATAAGTGGAATATGGTGTGGAAGAATGGTGATTTCCCCCTCAGGTGTGGGAAAAGAGACACTCTCAATCATTTCCTGATAGAGGATTTTTTCCGGCGTGACTATTTTTAATTGGATAGTTTTAGGTGTCATCTTTTTGCATTATTTTAGTATGGTGTTTGCTTCGCAAACCTTTCCTGGCTAGCCCATTTCGCTACGCTCATGGGTACTAGTTCACTTCGTCGATACTGCCCTTCATATAGAATTTGCCCTCATCTACGTCATCCATCTTGCCATCAAGGATTTGTTTGAAACCTTTGATCGTATCGGACAGTTTGCAATATTTTCCCGGATGACCGGTAAAAGTTTCAGCAACGAAGAATGGTTGAGAGAGGAATTTTTGAATTTTGCGAGCGCGGCGAACGGTAATCTTGTCATCTTCAGATAATTCTTCCATACCAAGAATGGCGATAATGTCCTGTAAATCCTTATATCTCTGAAGTATTTTTTGTACGCCGCGAGCTACGGCATAATGTTCCTCACCAACGATGTTCGGATCCATAATGGTGGAGGTGGAATCCAGGGGATCCACAGCGGGGTAAATACCCAACTCGGCGAGGTTACGGGAAAGTACCACCGTGGAATCCAAGTGTCCGAAAGTTGTAGCCGGAGCCGGATCGGTAAGATCGTCGGCAGGCACATAAACGGCCTGGATAGAGGTTATAGAACCTTTCTTGGTCGAAGTAATACGTTCCTGTAAAGCCCCCATTTCTGTAGCAAGAGTTGGCTGGTAACCTACAGCCGAGGGAATACGGCCGAGCAGAGCGGACATTTCAGAGCCGGCCTGAGTGAAACGGAAAATATTATCAACAAATAAAAGTACATCTTTGCCTTCTTCGTCACGGAAATATTCCGCCATAGTAACACCGGTCAGTGCCACACGAGCACGGACTCCTGGCGGTTCGTTCATCTGCCCAAACA
>CAYZOB010000031.1:0-7557 GCA_964480115.1 uncultured Candidatus Peribacteria bacterium | reverse complement strand
ACCATACGCGGATCCATCTAGTACAAACCAGGCTGGGAGTGCATATATTTTTCAAACAACAGATAGTGGAGCTTCTTGGAGTGAAATGCAAATCCTCGCGCCGGCAAGCATTGTGGCAACGGATTCGTGTGGTGCCAGTGTTGATATTGATGGAAATTATGCCATCGTTGGTTGCGCACAACCTGGGGCTGGTAACGGCAAAGCCACTGTTTACTACTATAACGGATCTACATGGACGACCCAACAAACACTCACAGCGAGCGATGCCGCTTCCGGTGATTCTTTTGGATCGAGCGTTAGCATCAATGGTTCCTATGCACTTGTTGGAGCTTCCTACAAAACGGTTTCTAGTCTTACATACGCAGGTGCGGCTTATGTCTTCATTCGCAGTGGTACAAGTTGGAGTCAACAACAAAAAATTGTTCCAAGTAGCTCTATAAGCCTAAACAAATTTGCTGGAAGTGTTGATCTTGAAGGAACAAATGCTGTTATTGGTCGAGAAGGTCAAAACGATGATGGAGTTAATGGACAAGTTTACTTATTTACTCGCGTTGGAACAACTTGGTCTCAAGATTCACTGTTAACCGCAAGTGATGGCGCAAGTGGTGATTTACTCGCAACTTCCGTTGGAATTAGTACGGATGGCACTATTATTGGTACAGCTCCCGGTGATGACATTTCTGGCGTTTCCAATCAAGGATCCGCATACTTCTTCACCGACGGTGGTAGTTGGACTTCAAGTGGGGGTGGAGTTCCGGAATTCAATACATATGTATACTTCATCACACTACTTATTGGCCTGGTATTAATTAAAAAATCCGACCTGGCGGGAAATTTTCAATAGGCCAAAAATTTGACTTCCATCTAAATAAGTGGTACTCTGCCACCTCTTTTATAGTTTAACATTTTAATATGGACAAATGTTCTTTTTTAAAAATCTGCGGTAAATCGGTCATCCTTGCGCTTTTTGTTGCTCTGGTTATTCCAATGCCTTTTTTGAAATTTAGTACAAACGCATCAGCCCCCATCTCGCGGGAAGCTAATCAATTGGAATCTAAGAGGACATCGGTTCCAGGAGAAGTTTTGTTTGCTTTTGGTGATAAAGCGATGTTTGAATTCATGCAAAAAACTACGATATATTTTGCACAAAAGGAAAACGCCCCACTCAATACATATTTCAACTCAATGCTTATTGATAATATGGAACCGATTTTCCCCGAAAGATTTGAAGCTGTAAAAGCTCTTTATCTCGAAGATATGGCGGCGAATAAAAAACGAACTTTAAAAGAACTGGAGTTACAAGTCATTAATCAAAAACGCGTACAGATGGGTCTGCAATCATTGAACATCTCGCCAAATTCTGTTGCCACATTGTCAAACGCATTTCGAATCAAACTGAAAACCACCGCACCACTGAATGAACGATCGTTTGTGACAGCGATACAGCGATACAGCCAAATCGAATTTGCCGAAGAAAACGGCCTTGTTACATCAAGCTTTGCTCCCAACGATCCGTCTTATGTAAATCAATGGGGTCTGAAAAACACGGCTCAAGTCCACAATGGCACTCCGGGCACAGCCGGAGCCGATCTCAATATGGAGCAGGCCTGGGACATAACTAAAGGGGATTCAAACGTGATTATTGCGATTTTAGATTCCGGTGTGGATCCTCATGTGGAATTTGGTTCCAGAATGTTAGCGGGGAAAAATTTTGTTGCTGGAGCAAACGCAAACGCTCAAATTGATGTCTCCTCTCTTTCATCCGGACACGGCACGCCAGTGGCAAGTATAGCAGCGGCGAGTGGTGACAACTCCGAGGGAGTCGCCGGAATTTGCTGGAACTGTAAAATTCTGCCGGTTCGTGTAGCTGATTCAACCGGCTTTGGAAGTTTTGGCTCTATTGCCGCCGGGATAAATTATGCCGCCGAATATACGGATGATACGGGTCCGAAAATCATTTCACTTAGTCTTGCATCCAACGGCCAAACAAGCACTCTCATGAAAAACGCCGTCCTTAACGCGGAATTCTTCAATGTTCTCGTTGTGGCAAGCCGCGGAAACTACAATGCAAGTCAATCAGACCCCTTTTTGATCAGCGAACCCGCTTTTCGTCCCGAAGTGATTTCTGTAGGAGCGATGAACCCTTGCGGGCACAGAAAAGACGCGTCAAGTACGTGTGAAAACATTTCTTCGTGGGGAAGTCGATATGAGACATCCGACAACGGTGGCGTTCAGCCACCAGGTGCACTGGATATTGTTGCGCCCGGCGTTGAAATTTATGCCGCTAAAAAGGGTGGCGGGTATACGTCTGGTTTTGATGGAACCTCTGCGGCCGTTCCGCATGTGTCCGGTGTTGTTGCCTTATTGCTTTCATTGGATCCAACACTCACGCCAGCCGAACTCCGAGCACTCCTGCGCAATAGCGCTGTTGATTTGGAGACGGCAGGTTGGGATAGGGAAACGGGATATGGAAAACTGGATGCTTACAATGCACTTCTGGCATTATGCGAAATAAAGCCGACGCTTTCTGGTTGTCCGACAACACCTGCACCACAGGTCGATATTTCCATTCAAACTGTAAATGCTCCAGCAACTTCTTTCACGCAGGCAAAGGTTAATTATGATTTTTCCATCAACAATGCTGGGCCGGATACGGCTTCCGGCGTCGAATTTGTTTTTACACACAATAATTTCAATATCTCTTCTTTGACAGTCTCTAAAGATAATATTGATATCACCGGTAATTGTATCACCACCGGCTCCGCAACCACCTGTTCCATTGGAGATCTTGCAAATGCGGGCAATGCACAAATAAAAGTTTCATTCACGTTTGGTTCTACAGAGGGTACATTTTCAGCTACGGCTCAGACCCAAAGTGCCACTACGGATACTAATGGCAGCAATCAGCTGGTTCAGGTGACGACGCTGGTCAATAAAGCACCGCTTTCGACCATCTCTCAATGGAATTTCGATGAATCAGCCTGGAGCGGGGCGAATACTGTCCTGGATAGTGTCGGCACTAATCACGCTACCGCTTTTGGTGGCGCGTCTCCGACCACCAGCGCGGAAGTTGCTTCGGGATCAGTCGCTGTACTTGATGGGATTGACGATTATATTAAGACGCCAATTACTTTCAGCTCGCAGGGCGCCTTGAGTATCAGCGCCTGGTACAAAACCAGCAACATAGGAAGAAATCGCATGACGGTTGTAGGAGGCAACAATGGCGGTTCATTTGAGGTATATGTAGATCAAGGTAAACCCGGATGCCGTGTATGGAAGAATAATACCGACAAATCAATATTTGCGTCAGGTCAATTCGTTGGTGATTGGCATCAGGTGATATGCGTTCAGGATTTCAGCGCCGGACAGACACGGCTATATGTTGATGGTCTGGTGCGTGCCACCACGGCAAACGTCTCGGCTAGTGCCGGCGGTTATTGGCATATGGGTCGTCCCGGTTCTTCTTTAGGCACATGGTTTTCCGGTATGATTGATAATGTCACGATGTACAGCCAGGCACTTGATGACGCGGATGTGCAAACATTGTATACGCAGCAGAATATATACAGTCCGGCGACCTTGGTTGATACTTCAATTCTTGGTGAATGGAAATTTGACCAGTCCTCTTGGACAACAAGCGCGGGCCAGGTTATTGATTCCGGTTTAAACGGCAATCATGGAACAGCACAGGGCGGCGTGCAGACCGGCGCTATTGCCGGTGTTCCAAACACTGCGGCCAATTTTGATGGCATCAACGATGCTATCGCGACCCCACTTTCCTTCTCCAATGCTTATGATGTCACTATTTCGGCATGGTACAAGACTGACAATGCCGCGCAGAAACGCATGACAATTATCGGCGGAAATTTTGGTGGTACTTTTGAGATGTATGTGGATAAAGGCAAGCCTGCGTGTCGCGTGTGGGATGCAGCCGAAAATTCCATATTCTCACCTCAGTCATCTGTTGGCGTATGGACACACGTCGCGTGTGTACAGCACTATGGCGCCAATCCTGCCACGGAGCTTTATGTGAATGGAGTGCTGGCCGCTTCAACTTTGCATAGTTCTGTCTCGTCGGGTGGTTCTTGGTATATAGGTCGCCCGGGATCAAGCGCGGCAACTTATTTTAACGGTACGATCGATCATCCAATGATACGTGCCAAAGCTCTTGACGCAAGCGAAATAGCCACATTATACAATGGCACCCTCGCGGATTATCCCATTGAAACCTTCGATTCGACATTGACATCTTGGTACAAGTTCAATGAAGCCGCCTGGAGCGGCCAAGCTGGAGACGTACTTGATGCCACCGGCAAAAATCCCGCACAATCGAAAAACGGAGTCACCCAGACGGTGAGGTTGAATAGTGACAAGGCGGCAACTTTTGATGGCGTAGATGACCATATTGTCACCCCTATCAAATTTTCATCCAATGCTTCACTCAGTCTTTCAGCCTGGGTAAAAACCGGTAATCAGGCAAAGAAACGCATGGCCGTTATCGGCGAGAGCAACGGCGGCCGCTTCGAGCTGTATGTGAATCAGGGCAAACCGGGCTGCCGCGTATGGACCACCAAAGACATCAGTATGTTTTCCGACACGACCATAGATGGACAATTTCATCACATAATGTGCGTTTTGGATTCTGCTGCCGGTCAAACACGGCTATATGTTGACGGCGTGCTTAAAAAACAGGTCGCAGGGACGTCCGTTTCCGGTGGTGGTTTATTCTTTATTGGCAAATCCGGTTCCGTTAGCGCTACGTATTACGAAGGATTGACCGATAATGTAAGCCTGTACAGCAAGGCTTTCAGCGATGCCGAAGCCCTGGCCTTATTTAACCAGGGGTAAGCCTGCAAAAGTTCCGTTCCCGGGAACGGAACTTTCATTATTTTTTTCCAACGTTCGGCCCCTTTTGCAGTTGTCAACAAAAATCACTTTTCGCACGACCAAAAAGCGTTCTTTCTCTCTATCCTCTAAGCTAATTCAAAACTTCGACACTTGAAATCTCAGGAATCTCTAGACACCACCGGCTTTGCAGTAAATCTCCGCCGCGACCAGATGGCCGACCTCGTGACCAGAATCATCAAAGCCAACGAAAGTCTAAAATCACTCAATAATTATCTCGGCGACCGCGCCGACATCGTCGTCAGCTACCAAACTCTCAAACAGGGCTTGGATCTGAGCAAACTGCAGATAGAGACAAGGTAAGAGCAAAACCATACTTGCCATTTTGGGTATGTATATTGTATACTATACCCATGAATTACGTACGCACAATTTTTGATCAACTACTAAAAAACATAGGCAAAAAGCCCATATTAGTGCTCTATGGCGCACGACAGGTTGGTAAAACCACTTTGATAAAATCTATAATGAGTCGATTTTCCCACACTCTCTATTTACAGGGAGATGATCCCAAGGATGCTATATTACTTGAACATAGATCAGCTAAAGAGCTTGCGGAACTCGTCTCCGGATATGAATTGGTCGTCATTGACGAGGCTCAAAGAATAAAAGATATCGGCATCACGCTGAAGCTCATTGCGGACAACGTGAAACAGGCACGCGTTGTGGCTAGCGGATCATCTTCTTTCGAATTGGCTAACAAGTTAAGCGAACCATTGACCGGAAGAAATCGCAAATTTTATTTGTATCCACTTTCAATCAGTGAGGTCGTTACCGCTTATGGAAAAATAGAGGTTGGTAAAAATCTCGATTCATATCTTACCTTCGGCATGTACCCGGCGATTGTTAATGCCGTATCAAGAGAAGAAAAAGCGATTCTTGTTAAGGAATTGGCTGGAGATTATCTATTTAAAGATTTATTTTTATTCGGCGATATTCGTAATTCATTTGCGTTTGAAAAATTGGTAAAACTTCTCGCCTTGCGTATTGGTAGCGAAATTTCATATACGGAACTTGCAAAAGAAGTCGGTGTAAGTCGTGATACTATCTACAATTATGTGAATTTGCTTGAACAGGCCTTTATAATTTTTCGCTTAACGCCATTCTATACCAATAAAACAAAAGAGCTTAACAAGAGTCACAAAATATATTTTTATGATTTGGGAATAAGAAATGCCCTGATAGGAAACACTGATCCGATAGATATTCGACCGGACAAAGGTGCTATATTTGAAAATTTTTTTGTTGCCGAAAAAATAAAGGAACGCGCGTATGCTATGCGTTCAAGCAATATCCATTTTTGGAAAAATCGACAGGGATCTGAGATGGATTTTGTTGAATCTGCCAACGCAGGCAAAGAAATTTTTGCCTATGAATGCAAATGGAAAGCAATCATCAAGACGCCATTCTCATTCAAAACGTCCTATCCGCACGCTCATTTTCAGTGTATTACCATCGAAAATATTGTGGCCTATTTCGCGGCGGGCTTGATGAGGAGAGAGTAGAAAATTTTGGAACACCACCCATAAACCTGATTATGAGTTCCCACATCCGGCATGATAACCAAGATATAATTATCATGTTCTATTTTCTCAATTTTTTCAAATAATTTATGGCTGCATCACCTTCAAAAGGGCCACTCACATTTATTCCCTTTTTTGCCTCCGCTGAAGCCTTCAGTATCTCTTTTTTTTGCTGAACTGTTAAGCCGTTCACGGTTAGAATACGGCACTGCTCATGTCCATGCCAATACCCTCCAGCTGTAACAAGCATGTAGTGACGTTGTCAATACAAGGCAACTAAAAAGACCACTGTTTTTACACTGATCTGTTAATTCTACTGCTTAAAATACACCCCACTCAAAATTTACTGTCAAGCTCATGGTGTAATTCAACAGATTACGTCGGCGGGATATCCCGGAAATTACAGGTTGAAACCTGTTTGTGCTTTTCACGCGATATATTTTGTCAAGTCGCGCATTTTCACAAAAACCGAGGCCTTCTTAGTGCGGCAGGCTTGACGAAAAGCCGGTAAGCGCTATACCATAAAGCTATAATTCCGAACATTTAATTAAATTTTATGCAACCAACGGGTCACGATAGACGTCACGAACACACTCCGGATGAAGAACTTAACGGCTTGTCAGCGCGCTCTGTACGTGAAGGGATACCTGTTGATGAATTGGATCTAAGAATGACAGACCGAGTAGAGGAACTGCGTACCGGCGCCAAAGGAAAATTGCTTGCCATGGCAGGTTATACTACCGAAAGGGCGGCTGCGGAATTGCAGCCTGCGGAGCCTGGAAACGCTGAACAAAGCACTGCTTCTGGAGTTCAGGAAGTTGCAAGAAAAGTTCTTAATACTGACCAAAAAGCCACTCTTTTTTCCCCTCTCGAAAGCAGAATCACCTCCGACACTAAAAGATACAAATACATCCAGTGGCACGACGTCAAAGGTGCTCTTGAAAGGGCAGAAGCAAGAGCCCTTGAAACAGGAGCAAAAAGCCCACTTTATGCTCTTTTAAAAATGGAAGAAAATGGTCATGAAGTGGGAGTAACAAGAGAGAAGAGAGGTGGTAAAAATGGTTTCCGTTTCGACAGCTGTTCCGCTTCCTCCCCAGCCGGTGTACGAGACATTGATTATCCCGAAGCC
>CAYZOB010000030.1:0-9147 GCA_964480115.1 uncultured Candidatus Peribacteria bacterium | reverse complement strand
GAGTAGCGATGAAGTATTCCAAAATTTTGAATCCTTCCTTGAGGTTGGATTTAATCGGCAATTCGATAGTTTTACCGGCCGGATTAGCTACCAAGCCTTTCATACCGCAGAGCTGGGTGATTTGTCCCCAGTTTCCACGGGCTCCGGAATCGATCATGTAAAAGATGTTGTTTTCCTGATCGACACTATTAATCATTTTGACCGTGATTTCAGCTTTAGTTTTAGACCAAACCTTGATGGTGTGATTGTATCTTTCGTCCTCAGTTATCAGTCCTTTCCAGAATTGGTTGTTGATTTGTTTGACAACTTCGGAAGCGTCTTCAATCATTTTCTCTTTTTCTTTTGGTACGATCATGTCGGCCTGACTGAAGGAAATTCCTGATTTTGTAGCGAATTTGAAGCCGATGTCTTTGATATGATCCACGAGTACCGCGGTTTTTTCGATGCCAAGATTTTCAAAACATTCCGTGACGATTTCGCCGAGTTTCTTTTTGCCAATGTTTTCATTGTAGTATGGCAATTCGCGGGGGATGAAGCTGTTGAAAATAAGGCGACCAATGGTGGTATCAATTAAAGTGGCTTTGGAGAGTTCGTCGCCTTTTTGGTGGCGGCATTTGATCAAAGCCTGTAAGTGGGTTAGACCGTTTTGGTAAGCGAGGATAGCCTGTTCGAGATTTGGAAAAATCATGCCTTCGCCCTTTAATCCCTTGGTTAATTTGGTAAGATAATAGCAACCAAGCAGCATATCCTGGGTGGGGGTAATGATAGGTTCACCGGCGGATGGTTTAAGTAAGTTTCTCTTGGAAAGCATGAGTGTTTTGGCTTCCAGCTGAGCGTTTTTCGATAGTGGAATATGGATCGCCATTTGATCTCCATCGAAATCCGCATTGAAAGCGGCACAAACGAGAGGATGAACCTGGATGGCCTTACCTTCAATAAGTACCGGCTGGAAAGCCTGGATACCCAAACGATGCAGGGTAGGCGCACGATTCAAAAGTACAAAGTGATCGCGAGTAACAATTTCCAGAATATCCCAAACTTCTCTTTTGCCCATTTGCATCAATTTCTCAGCGTTTTTTATATTGTGAGCGAGGCCGTCACGAATCAAATGTCCGATGATGAACGGTTTGAAAAGTTCCAAAGCCATGATTTTGGGGATGCCACATTGATGAAGTTTTAGCTTGGGTCCGATGATAATTACGGAACGTCCGGAATAATCCACACGTTTACCGAGCAAGTTCTGACGGAAACGACCCTGTTTTCCTTTCAACATATCGGAAAGTGAGCGAAGCTTGCGTTTGTCGCCGGAACTGAAGACGGTTTTACCTTGGCGGGCGCTGTTATTCAGCAAAGTGTCCACAGCTTCCTGAAGCATGCGTTTTTCATTTCTGCAGATAACTTCCGGAGCGCCGATAGACATCAGTCTCTTCAGGCGATTATTTCTGTTAATAACACGACGATATAAGTCATTTAAATCCGAAGCGGCGAAACGTCCACCATCGAGTTGTACCATTGGGCGAAGATCCGGGGGTATGATTGGCAAAACTTGCATGATGAACCATTCAGGCTTAATGCCCGATTTGATCAAACTACCGGCGAGTTTGATTCTCTTAATGATTTTTTTCTGCTTTTGTCCGACACTGTTTTTAGAATCTTTCTTTAATTTTTCAATCAAAGTTTCGAGGTCGATGTTGCCGATGATTTCGCGAATAGTTTCGGCGCCGGTACCTGCCTTGAAGATGTGTCCGAAGCGCAGAGACATATTGCGATATTCGATTTCAGAGTAGACTTTTGCCACTGCCAATTTTTTTAGCGAATCCTCGCTTTCTCCGTGCTGAAAGTCGAATTCTTCGATCTTGCGGGCGTATTCGGTTTCCAGGTCGGTTTTGGCGTGCTTGGCGGTATTCTTATTTTCAATTTTTTCAACATCCAGAGATTTCATTTTGTATTCATCCTGGATTTTTTTCTTGTGAGTTTTGTATTCGGCTTGAAGGTCGATGATGGCTTGTTCTCTGGCTTTATCATCAACTTCTGAAATTATGTAAGCGGCAAAATAAACCACCTGTTCCAAAGTTTTGATTGGCAGATCGAGCAGGAGTCCGATACGACTGGGAGTAGAGCGGAGAAACCAGATATGGGTTACGGGAACGGCAAGTTTGATGTGAGCCATTCTTTCGCGACGAACGGAAGATCTGGTAACTTCAACACCGCATTTTTCACAGACCACTCCTTTGTAGCGGATTCTTTTATATTTACCGCAATAACATTCCCAATTTTTAGTTGGACCAAAAATCTTTTCACAGAAAAGACCGTCTCTTTCCGGCTTTTGGGTGCGATAATTGATGGTTTCAGGTTTTTTTACTTCACCATGAGACCAAGCTAGAATTTCTTCCGGAGAAGCAACGGAGAGACTGATCGCATTGAATTCATCCCTGCGAATGTTTTTCGGGTCTTCGTATTGCTGTGGAGATTTTTGATGATGTTGCTGTGCCATGGGTATTTAATTATCAATTAATAATTATCAATGTACAATTACGGAATTTTTATAAACCAAGATCTTTTGAGATGGCGTCGTCGCCACCGGCGGATGCCAGGATCGGTTCAGAGGACTGGCTGATGACGGGCTGATTTGCCATTACAGGGCTGGTTTCTTCCGCTTCCGGGGTGAAATCACTCTCGTCGCTCTGGTCGTTCTGGCCAGTTTGATCTTTCGGCCTTTTTTCCAGGCGAATCATGTCTTTCACCACTATTTCAGTTTTGAATTTTTTGATGCCTTCCGGACTGTCCCAGCTGCGGGTTTTCAGGTATCCTTCCACATAAACGAGGTGACCTTTGTGTAAATATTGCTGGCAAATTTCAGCGAGATGAGCCCAGGCTACACATTCGTGGAATTCGGCGGAATTATTTCGTTCGCCGCTTTTGGTTGTCCATTCGCGGTTGGTGGCGATGCCGAAAGTTGTGACGCTTTGGCCGTTTGGAGTTTGACGCAATTCAGGATCTCTGGTTAAGTTGCCGATTATGATTACTTTGTTGATGCTGCGCATGTTGTCAATTTATTAATTATTAATTGGGGTGGGAGGGTGGAGAAGGTGTTTCGCTAGCGCGAAACTTTTGATTGGCTAGCTCACCTTTGGTGAGTGTTCGGTGGCCATTTCATCCGTAATATTTTCTTTGCCAATACCTTCCAATTTGCCCGCTTCGCGGGAAGTTCCGCCGCTTTCTTCGGCGATTTCTTTCTTAATATTGCCGGGAATTTCTTCCATTTCTTCCGGATCTTCATTCAAATATTCCGAATCTTCAAAATCAGTGGCGCGACCATGTTCGGTATTCAAAAGTTTTACGGAAAGGCCGAGAGATTGTAATTCCTTGGTAAGAACATTGAAGGATTCCGGCACACGCGGTTTGCGGATCATCTCGCCCTTAACGATAGATTCGTAGGCTTTTGAGCGGCCGTATACATCATCGGATTTAATAGTAAGCATTTCTTGTAAAATATGCGCGGCGCCATAAGCTTCCAGTGCCCACACCTCCATTTCTCCGAAACGCTGGCCACCATGCTGAGCTTTACCTCCAAGCGGCTGTTGAGTGACAAGAGAATATGGTCCGACGGAACGAGCATGGATTTTATCTTCAACCAAATGATTAAGCTTAAGCATGTAAGCGATTCCCACGGTAACTTTGCGATCGAATGGTTCACCGGTTTTGCCATCGTAGAGAGTGATTTTGCCATCTTCCGGTAGTCCGGCGTGTTTCAATTCGGCAGTAATTTGATCGGTAGTAATACCGTTAAGAGTAGGGGTAGCTACGGTAATGCCTTGTTCTTTGGCAGCCCAACCAATATGAGTCTCAAGAATCTGTCCGATATTCATACGACTGGATACACCGAGTGGATTCAAAATGATGTCTACCGGACGACCATCCGGTAAAAATGGCATGTCTTCTTGCGGAACGATGATGGAGCAGACACCTTTGTTACCATGGCGTCCGGCAAATTTATCACCGATTTGCACTTTTCTGGTCTGAGCGACATTTACTTTTATTTGTTTGAGCACTCCGGTAGTCAATTCATCGCCGGCTTCTTTGGTAAACATTTGTATAGCTACAACTTTGCCACCTTCACCACCGGGGAGGCGGAGAGAAGTATCTTTCACGTCGCGGGCTTTATCACCGAAGATAGCGCGGAGCAGTCTTTCCTCAGCGGTTAATTCAGTTTCACCTTTTGGCGTGATTTTGCCGCAAAGAATGTCGCCTTCCTGTACGGTTGCGCCAATTCTGACGATGCCGTCCTCATCAAGGTCTTTTAATTTAGCTTCACCGACGTTTGGAATATCGCGAGTGATAATTTCCGGTCCAAGCTTGGTTTCACGAACATCCACTACATAGCTCTCAATATGAATAGAATCATAATAGCCTTTTCTGGCTACCACATCGGATAAAATAACGGCGTCCTCAAAGTTGTAACCTTCCCAGGACATATAGGCTACCAGCAGATTTTTACCGAGAGCGAGCTCGCCGTTTTCCGTAGCGGAACCGTCGGCAAGAATATCGCCTTTTTTGAGTTTTTGTCCTTTGGTTACCCTGGCTCTCTGATGGAGACAAGTACCCTGATTGCTGCGTTCATAAGTCTGTAAGGCATAAGTAACTTTACGACCATTGGTGTACACGATGGTAATCATGTTGGCATCGACGTAAGCGATTTCGCCATCCATTTCGGCAAATACCACTTGTCCGGAACTCTTGGCGGCAATTTCTTCAATACCGGTTCCAACTATCGGAGCATCCGGAGAAATGAGAGAAACGGCCTGACGTTGCATGTTAGAGCCCATGGAAGCACGAGTATTATCATCATGCTCAAGGAACGGAATTAAGGCTGTAGTGATGGAAATAATCTGTTTTGGAGAAACGTCGATATGGGTTACGTCATTTACGTGGGCAAGGGTAGGTTCACCGTTTTTACGAGTGGAAATACGGGTGCCGACGAATTGTCCCATTGCGTCAACTTCGGAATTTGCCTGAGCAATGATGAGCTCCCGCTCTTCTTCCGCATCGTAATAACTGATTTTCTCCGTGGTATATGGACGAACGTCTATTTCCTCCAGTTTCGTCTTGGCGATTTTTTTGGCTGCCGCTTCATCAATAAGGTCACCGGCTTTTACAATCATGTGGCCGTGATCTTCTACGGTCTGGCGGGCAACGTGACCAACCAAGGCGCTTTCTGTATTTTTTACAGTTCCGGAAACGGTTCTAAATGGGGTTTCAATAAAGCCATATTCATTAATTTTTGCGTAAGTGGCCAAATGCACAACCAGACCGATATTTGGTCCTTCCGGTGTAGCAATAGGGCAAATACGACCATAGTGAGATTGATGCACGTCACGAACGTCGAAGGACGCTCTTTCTCTGGAAAGACCGCCGGGACCCATCGCGGAGAGTCTGCGTTTGTGTTCCAACTCGGCCAAGGGATTCGTTTGATCCATGAATTGAGAAAGCTGTGAGCTGGCAAAGAATTCACGCAAAGCAGCGGTGATTGGACGAGAATTTACGAGCTGAGTAGGAGTAACTGTTTCCAGATCCATTACCGTCATACGATCTTTGGCGATACGATCGGTACGCAGTAAACCGACGCGGAATTTGTTTTGCACCAATTCACCGACAGCGCGGATACGACGATTGGAAAGATGATCTATATCGTCGGGACGCATTTCGCCGTTATTGAGTTTCATCAAATGCTTGAGAATATGGACGAGATCTTCCACCTGGAAAGTGTGGAATTTTTTCTTGTTTGGAGTTTCAAGCTTAAATCTTTTGTTTAATTTGTAACGGGCTACCGGACCCATATCGTATTTTCGGTAGTCGAAAAACATGGATTTGATCAGGGCTTTGGCGTTTTCGGGAGTAGCCAGATCGCCCGGACGAATTTTTTTGTAAATGTTTTGGTAAGCATCTTCTATTGTTTTACAATTGTCCTTTTCGAGAGTATTGAGAATGAAATCGTGTTCCGGATCAAGAGTTACGTCCTTGAAAAGTTCGAGAATTTTGTTATCTGTTTCAAAACCGAAAACGCGGAGCAGGGAAGTAATTGGAATTTTACGTTTGCGGTCAATTTTTACGGTGATGATGCCTTTTTTGTCGGTTTCAATTTCGAGCCAGGCGCCACGTTTTGGAATTATTTTTGCCGAATGCATGTCGAGAGTGGATGTGTTTTTGGAAAAAAATACGCCGGGGGAACGGACGATTTGGCTTACCACTACCCTTTCTATGCCGTTGACGATGAAGGTGCCGCGATTGGTCATCAGCGGATCATTGAAAAGGAAAACGTCCTGTTCCTTAATTTCTCCGGTTTCTTTGTTTATTAACTGGACGTGAACTTTTAGAGCCGCTTCGTAAGTGAGGTTCTTGTTTTTGGCTGTTTCGGCGTTGTATTTGGCTTCAGCAATAGAGTGTTCGAGGAAGTGCAATTCGAGTTTTTTGCCGGAAAAATCCTGGATTGGAGTGATTTCTTCGAGAAGTTCGCGAATGCCTTCGTTCAAAAACCAGTTGTAGGAATTTAATTGAATTTCAATAAGATTTGGAATTTCTACTTTCTGGTCAATTTGATGACTGAAATATTTGCGTTTGCTTCTAAGGATAATCGGCTCTTTGTGGAGGGGAATTTCGGAAGGATTGACGATGTTGGCGTCGCGTTTTGGGATTTTCGCAGTGCTTGTTTCCGCAGTGATCTTTTTTTCTTTTTTGGAAACTTCAAGAGCTTTTTTGATTTTCTTGGGACCGGCCTTGGGTGAATGTTTGGCCTTCATCTCAGACTTCTTGGCTTTATTGGACATATTTGAAAATGAGTTAAGGACTAATGGATAAGCTGTTTTGCTGAATCAACCGAGTAGGTGCTTGAGCAAACAGCTTAAAAATTTATATTCGGCAGCAAGCTGCCTACCATCTGGGCGCAAGCGCCCTCTTAACTCATCCGAAGTTTTTGATAGTAGTTTGATTTTATGGATATTTGACTTTAAGTCAAGTTGATTTTTTTGCTAATTCAGACAGCCGATGAAATTTCCATCAATGGATATGTTTTGGTAGTTCAGACGTTTTTCAATAGGATCATAGATTAGATCATGGCCGCCACACCTGTAGGAGGGTTTTCTTAAGTTGTCCTTTAAGGTGCCACTTAGTTCGGTGGTGGTTAATTTTCCCGATAAATTCAGTTGAAATCTAAACAAACCAACGCCACACATCATAGAATTTGCCTTTTTTATATAATTAAAACTTTGATTGGCAGAATTATAGCCTTCAAAATTAGTGTCGCTATCTCCACAATTTATTTCACCCGGGAAATCTTTCAAAAATGCTTCGTCTCTTGAATGCTTTATGTCAAAAGTTCTGATTTCATATTGATTCGGCTCTAGGGGAGAAGCTTCGTAAGCAAATATTCCCGTGTCGGTGACTAAATCGTCCATGAGACTAAAAAATCTAGGTACTTCTACGTACTCTTGTTCGCCAGTTTTTAAGGAAACTTTGCGGACGGCATCAGTTTTAACTATTTCCGGAGGAAATAATTTTTGTTGATCCAAATTTTCCACGGCATCGATGCTATTAAATATAGTTTGATCTTTAATCGTGTCCACGAAATATACGTAGTCATCTGAATAATAAAACGGCTTTATATACTCAGAAAGCTTAATCACGGGCTTCGTCGTAGCTTGCTCAAAATCATAAAAATTCAAAGTGGATTTTTTTTCATTGTAATAAAGGATGCCTTTTTTGTTCTCAAAAGATGTTAGTAATTCTGCCTGTGGCTTTTTACCCTCTAAATCATCAATTTTAAAAGTATTTACGATTGATTCGTAGAGACTTTTTTGATCTTTATAATCATTGTTATGTAAACTGGCTTGAGCCTTTAAAACGTAATCTCCGATTATTGCAGTGAAAAAAACTTTGTTGGAATCCCCGCCACGTCCGACCTCTTCCAGATAAAAACGATCATTGCGTTTTACTAAGGAGCATTCGTTTAGAAATCCTACACTGGCGTAATATTCTTTGGTGAGTGAATGGCAATCTCTCTTGCGATCTTCAGGACGAGCTAGAGAATAAGAGATGACTAAGCCATCGTAAGGGTAGTTGACTGTGTATGGCTCAACAGGTTGATTAGTAATACCATCGGTTGAGGGATCGCTTTGCAAAGCGAACGAAGGCCTCTTCAAAATGACAAATTTTGTTTTGTTTGGGTATTGGTCTAGGTTAAATTCTTTTACTTGCCATCCGGCTGGATATTTTAGTTCTAAGCCAAAGGATGTTTTAAATTTAGTATTAGGATTGGTGGCATTGTAACACGCTGTCAAAGAGAGAGTTGCAAGTGTTAAGAGAAAGCACAAGGTAAGCTTTTTCGGCATTTTTTGACTGTTATGTTGTTGACTGTAAACAATTCTATTGTTTATAGCAAGCGAACGGGACTTATCTTCCCTCGATCCATGGACGACAGCCATAATCACAGAGGGCAAGATGGTCTAGAGCCACCCTGCTTGGGATTTTGGTCAGTGTTAAAGTTGAGTTATGATCGTTCCGGCTTCTTGCTGTGGGAATATTGCGACTACCCGGTGGTTTTTCAAAAATTGTACTTGAAGTAAGATCTAAACAATCATCGGGACGTGCTCTTGTACTTTTGGTGGCAAATGTTGGAGCGTAGCCATGTGCCGGCATAATATTAACGCCGTTTTCAGCAAATATTTTCTTAAATTCATTAATTACATGTTCCGGGGTTCTGGGTGGATTTGCTTCATCATTATGATAATCCTCATCCGGTATTAGAAAATAAATCATGCGAATCCTATCACGGTAAACTGAATCAGAATACAAATCGCACTCATTCGCAAAGCCTACTTCCTGCCCTACATTTGTGATGGCAAATTTCCACTCGTCTGGTCCCACCTTATTCCAGAATAACGGCCATTGATTAATAACGTTTCCGGTCTGGTCTTCTTCATTATTTCCTATTTCTTCATGATAAATTTTATTTCCGTTCTATTTCACGTTCAGATGTGCCAAAAAGATATGCTAGAAAGAGCATTTTCAAGACCTGTTCCGGCCGATATGGTGGTTGGCCGAGTGTTGCTCCGCCTTTGTATGTTTGCAGTAGTTTCTCATGCCACAATTGTT
>CAYZOB010000029.1:0-2629 GCA_964480115.1 uncultured Candidatus Peribacteria bacterium | reverse complement strand
CCGGGTTCATTTAATTGATGTTTTAATTGTTTCCAAACTGTATTTCAAAAAAGCCTCACCGCCTCAGAAAGGAAATCCGTGAAAAAGTCACTGTGTTGTTTATTGGTCGTAGCACTCGCCAGTTCCGGTTGTTCCGCATTTCGTTCCTCAACGCAAATAGTTTCTGTTACAACCGACCAGCCTGATGCGCAGATTTATGTAAATGGTAATTTGGCGGGGCAAGGGACTGCTAATGCTGCCGTAAAGCGAGACCAAAATGTTCAAATTATGGCTAAAAAAACAGGGTATGTAACTATCCAGCGGACCATTGGTCACAGTCTTAATACAACAGGCGTTTTGGACATAATCGGAGGTGTATTGATTCTTCTTCCGCTTTTCGGGTTGCTTGCTGCCGGTTCACATAGCATTGACGAAAACAATCTGTCAATTGCAATGGTAAAAGAGTAGTAGTTAGAAATTAAAAAGTGCCAGGTACCAAACAAGGGGACCTGTTAACCCGGACGCCGTCCGACGGGGAAGGGTAAAAGAAATCGGTACCGGTTCCAAATGAACCAGGTTTAATTAGAACCGGTACCCATGCAAAAACTATGACACAAATTAACCCTATAAAATTAACTGGTTCCTGGAAAGAAGGGTATGCCTTAGATATTCATACGACAAGCAGTGTGCTCATTGGAATGAACAGTTATGGACGTGAAGAATTCGAGAATACTTATAGCCCTATCGGTTCGCTTTTATATGACCTGAAGTCAAAAGAAAAAATCGCAGTTATAGATTCAATAACTTCAACTGCCACTAAATTTGTTCAAGATAAAGGTTGGCGATTAGATTTGATCGTTTCTGTTCCGCCTACTTATAAAAGAAAGATTCAGCCGGTTGGTGAATTGGCTAAGCTTTTGGCGCAAAAGTTGGGCATCCCTTATCATGATTGTATCCAAAAAGTAAAAGAAACTCCGGAGCTTAAAAATATTACCGATCCAACAGAACGAACAAAATTACTTGAAGGAGCATTCGAAATTTCTAACCGCGATGTGATTGAGGGAAGAAGCGTTCTTCTTTTTGATGATTTATATCGTTCTGGAGCTACCCTGACTGAAATTTGTTCTGGATTAAAACGATTGGGTGTTGCCCAAGTGTATGTTTTGACAATTACAAAAACGCGGAGAAACCGATGACTAAGGTTTTTTTTGGCGGTTCCAGGAAAGTCGGAAGGCTCAATAAGGAAATGAAGGAGCGTGCAGATAACATCATTTCCAGCGGCTATAAGATATTGCTCGGCGATGCCAACGGTGCCGATCGGGCTATGCAGGATTATCTTTTTCAAAAATCTTATTCGAACGTAGAAGTTTTCTGCGCTGGAAATATTTGCCGCAATAATGTGGGCAAGTGGCCGGTCAGGGCTGTAGAAATAAAAAAGAGCACAAGGAACTTTCAATATTATGCAGTGCGTGACAGCAAAATGAGCGAAGAGGCGGATTACGGTTTTATGCTTTGGGACGGCAAAAGCAAGGGCACATTGAATAACGTTTTAAATCTGTTGGAATTGCGTAAATCGGCTTTAGTTTATCTGACTCTCAATCAGAAATTCTTCAGCTTGAAAAATCAAACAGATCTTGCTGATTTGCTTTCATTTTGTGACCAAAAAAATCTGGACGAGATCGATGGAGATATAAAATTACGGGCGCGCATGGCTTCGTCAGCACAATTCAGTCTCAGCCTCACGGATGACTTTAAAATTGCATCAGAGAGTGAGGCCGTGTATCAGGGCGGGACGCCAAAAAAGAGGGGAAATAAAAGGCGGCCGTCCAGCTCACATTAACTGGACGCCGTCCAACAGGGAGGGTAAGAAAGCTAATGCCTCCCTTTGGGTCGCCGTCCCGTAAACGTAGAACCGGACGCCGTCCGCCTGGGAATGGTAAGAAGCTATAATGCCACCCCGTGGGACGCCGTCCCGTAAAATTAAATTAGAACCGATACTATCAAATGATTAAATTGAGGAGGTGCAATGGCGAGTAACTTTATTTTTGCTATTTGCGGGGCGCTTGGCGCCACGGCGATTAATTTGTTGTTTTTTAAAATTACTGAATTGGCCAAATCGCGGCGCGAGCTCGTCGTAGAAGTCACTAAATGGCTAGATGAGTTTTATGATCGTCTGCAGACCATGCTTATACACAAAGAAAAATATTTTGAGGAAAATTCGAAATGGCTCACTGATGATGAATGTAGATTATATTCTCGAAAGATTAAATCTGATATAACTTCATCGCTGCATGGCACGTTAGTTCAGCTTTGTTATGGCCCTGGCAAAGAAGTTGCGCTCTTTACGGAGCTTCAGAAGAACATGCAAGAGGTTGCTTCATTATTTTGGTCTACAAACCAAGATAATTGGCAAGAAAAGGGGCGGCTTATTCATGAGAAGTTTAAAATGAAAATCGATCCCTTGCGTGCTGGTTTTTCTCAATATTTGATCCGAAGCACTGAACCGAAAGATAAAGGGGACAGTCCCCAATTGAGGGACAGGTTAAACAAGTGTCTAACCGATGCCACCCGCAGGGAAGGCTAAGGAAGACTATATGCTAACCGAAAGCTGTGCCCGGAAGAGCGTCTCCCTTTGGGCAGCGTCCCTAAA
>CAYZOB010000028.1:0-9731 GCA_964480115.1 uncultured Candidatus Peribacteria bacterium | reverse complement strand
ATCCGAAACTGCGGCAGAAAGAAGAGTTGAGATAGGAACCTCTGGTACTTCAAATAATTTGAAAGTTTACGGAAAGGTCACGGCAAGCGGTGGCTTCGGGACTTTCAAAAGGATTCAATCGGGTTTTATATCCGTGAGCGCAAACAGTTATGCGGAAGCCTCGCAGGCTTGTGGTGCCGGTACTTATATTGTCAGCTGTGGTGGTAAAGGATCCGCCACGTCAACCTATTCTCCAACCGTCAACATAAGTTTTAGCAATATTGATCCGTTCACAAATGATACCTGTTATGTACGTGGCGTGAATAATAGTACTTCACCAAAGTACGTGGCGGCAGTTGCAATCTGCCAAGATCCGGTAAATTAAAAATTTTGCTCACACCTTGCTATGCTTTCTTGAACTCCAATTAACTTGCAGATAGTAGGGTCTTTCTTTTGGATAGCCTGATTCGCCAGAATATTATATTTGCAGGAAGTGTTTTGATTGGGGTCGACAATTTCATCACAAATGCTGGCATCTCCTTCATTGATGGCCTTTTGCTCAATCGTAAGTCTTTTTGTATCAGCATTTTTCATTTCCATTTTGGCATCAACTTGTTTTTCACAATCGTTTCTGTAGCGTTCGTCATTCACTTTACTGCATTTTAATTTATCCATGGAGGCGATAGCCTCATCAGTCATATTACTGTCACTCACCACCTGCTTACATTCAGACCAGAGGGGTTTATCAAGAATGTCATTGCATCTGGCCATATTGCCACTTTCTGCGGCCTGTTTAAAAATATTGTTGTCCAGAACCTGGTTAGAGTTGGTCGCGGTTTTACTTGATCCCGAGCATCCGGTTATGAACAGGACAGCAATTAGAGCAATAAAAAGCACAGTAATGAAATTTTTCATAATTTTTTTTAGGAATGAGAAATGCTAAGAGTTTAGCCTTTGTAAGGTATTATAAATGAGAACTTTTGGCAAGAACTTTAGGCTGAATCTTCCAAGCTAAAGCCCCAATTGCTTTCTAATCGCTTCAGCTTTGCCGCTATCTTCAGACTTTTTTTGAGTTTGCCCCCACTCATGTTCGAGGTCCATCCATTCATCAAAATGCTGCTGAGCCAGTTTTTCAAGCTGGGGAACGTGCTTTTTGGAAAGGGCGGCGAATTTCTGTTTCTCCTCTTCGAAAATGCGGATCAGCTCATCAATCTGGGCTTGCTTAAGCTTGGGAATTGATTCAATGATTTTCTTTTTTTCGTCTTTGGAAAGAGAAATCGAACCTGCTAACAAACGAATAAAATATGGCGCATCGTATTTGAGCTCACTCTTGGGAGCGGTAACATTCAGCGTGGCTGAAAATTTGGTACCAAGCTGAAAATTTGCCGGAGTGGTATCTTCCGGTGGTACCGGTGGATAGGCTCCGCCGGGCATTTGTCCGTTCTGTTGTCCCATTGGCATGCCCATTCTCATCTGACCGTCCTGAGGATAGCCACCTCCCTGCGCGGCATAATTGCCGGCCGGAGGATAGGCTCCCTGTGGAGGCATCTGGCTCTGAGGTTGGTAGGCTCCTTGTGGTGGATAATTTGGTGGATATGCTCCTTGTGGAGGCATTTGACCTTGTGGTGGATAGCCACCGCCCTGCGCGGCATAATTACCCGGGGGCATGCCGGCTGCGTAGGGATCGCCACCATACATTGGCGGATAACCCTGAGGGTAATATGCACCCGACGCTACTTGCTGGGCTCCCATTGGCGGATAAGCCGGTGGTGGATAGGCTCCCTGAGGTGGCATTTGACCCTGGGGTGGATAGCTAACTTGTTGCTGTTGGGCTTGTTGTCCTGGTGGCGGAGTCATTGGTTTCGCAGGAGGCGGGGTTGCAGAAGATGTTGTCGTAGACCTAGCCGGACGAGGTGTAGTGGGCTTGGTAGACCCGGATGAGCCAGGTGGATTGGTGTTTTTTGGATCCATAGTTTTTTTTATCTATAATGGTTTGTATTTTAGACATAAGTAGGAAATTCTTCAAGTCTCTTTTTACTTTTCGGTTTTCCTTCGACAAGTAGATCATTTGTTTATACAATGGGGCAGCTTTTGAAAATTTTCGTGGGCAATTAGCTCAGCTGGTTAGAGCGCTCCGATGACATCGGAGAGGTCAGTGGTTCGAATCCACTATTGCCCACCAGAAAAAGTAATTTCTAGCGTGCTAAGAGACCAAATTGAAAAAAATAGTTGTCCAGGGTTTCAAGAGAAGTGTCGTATTGGCTTTTACCAAAGCAAATATCACAAAGTACTTCACGAACTCTAACTATTTCCTTAAAGCTTTTTTTCCATCTGTCATCTGCCAATGTCAGATCAATTAACTCTAAAGCTCTATCCAAAGCTAAATTAAATCGACCCCGGTCACCGTTTTGTGAAAGTACCAAACGATGGATTTCACTTCCGATATTTCCCATCTGTTGAGCGAGTGAGAAAGTAAACCATCTTCCACTTGCTAAATCGGTGTGTAATGTCCTCATGTTGTTATAAGATTATTCACAATAACTGTAATTTTATTGTCGATTAATTTCATCATCATTTTTAGATGTTACAGGAAAACAATAGCCAATTTATACATCTACTACAAGGAACATGCGAGTTGAAATATCCGCCTTTTTATTGTATAATATACGGATAAACGAAAACAAAAATGACCAGGAGCAAGCTTGCGAAATTCAGAAGTTTTATAATCATTTCCCTCCTGGTTTTATTGTCCGTGGCGGCCACACCGGCCAGCGTGACGTATTTCACAGATTCATTTCAGCAGGCGGAATTATTTTAAGTTTATTTTAAGAAAATTTTAGATTTGGCTGCTAGAGTTCTGATTATTTAACAAAAATAATCATGAAATTCACCGATCTTTTAGATTTTATCCTTCCCCAAAGGTGCCTGGGTTGTGGAGAGGAAAAAGGCTATTTGTGCTCAATTTGCAGAGAAGATTTGGAGTTTATTGAAGTACAGTGCTGTCCCTTTTGCAGGAAGAAAAACGGTGGTGGAGATTTTTGCAATAAAAAATGTGCGAAGAATTTTTCCTTCAATCAACTATTGGTTTGTCTGCAATATGCAAAAAGAAGCTTGATCAGCAAAATGATTGTACAATTCAAATATCGCTTTAGCGAGGAATTGGCACAAATTCTAGGCAAAATAATGAAGCATCAGCTGGCCAATTTTTCGCATCTTTTAAGAAGTGGAAGTGATGGAAGAATTTTGCTAGTACCTGTCCCTCTCAGTACAGAAAGGCTGAAATATCGAGGATTCAATCAGGCTCTGCTTTTGGCGGAATATTTGGCTAAAAATTTTAGCGGGATGGAGCTGTGTGATTGTTTGAGCAGACGGGATGGAGCTGAGAGACAAGCCGGTAAGACGCGTGATGAGAGACTGAAAAACCTGGAAAACAGGTTTTTTTACAAGGAAAAATTCTGTGGAATTCTAGAAGACTGCAAGGTCATTTTAGTTGATGATATAGCCACTACATGTACGACTCTCGGTGAATGCGCGAAAGTCTTGAAAGCCAATGGTGCTGAACACATCTGCGGACTGGTTTTGGCCAGAGGAAAATGATAAGATGACCGCATGAAAATAGGAATAGATGCTTCAAGATACAGGCATGCCGAAGCTACCGGCGTGGAATGGTACAGCTGGCATATTATCAATGGCTTGATTAAAAGTGTTGTCGGAAGCGAGGATGAATTGATTCTCTATTCCAAAGAAAAAATAGAAACAGATGGAAAATCGGGGGCAAAAATTACAAATAAAATTCTGCCGGGATTGAAGCTGTGGACTTTGCTGTCACTTTCCAAAGAAATGAGGCTGTATCCGCCGAAGGTTTTGTTTGTGCCTTCACATACTCTGCCACTGAATTTGCCGCAGAGGAGCATTATTACCATTCATGATGTGGCCTTCAGGCATTTACCAAAAGTCTATTCTTTTTCCGAGTTTCACTATTTAAATTGGAGTACTAAATTTGCAGTAAAAAAGGCAACAAGAATTATTGTGCCGAGTGAAGCAACGGCGGAAGATTTGATCAAGCATTTTGGCTGTCAGAAAAACAAAGTCGTGGTAATTCCACATGGCTTTGCGGAGCCAAGGATTGTAGATTGCGAAAAGGTGAGAAAGGAATCAGTGATTTTTAAATATTTTGGCATCGGGGAAAATGATCCATATATACTTTTTGTCGGGCGATTGGAGACAAAAAAAAATCTGCCGAAACTGATCGAGGCGTTCGTCAAGTTTTTAGATAAAAATCCGAATTACAGATTGATTTTGGCCGGCAAAAGAGGAGTTGGCTTTGAAAAAATTGTTAAAATCGTGAATAGTCTAAGTCTGGCTCACAAAGTTATTATGCCAGGGTATGTTACCGAAGAGGAGAAATTCGTGCTGTATAGATATTGTAAACTTGTTGCATTTCCGTCTTTATATGAAGGCTTTGGCTTGCCGATTCTGGAAGCTTTCTATCATGGTAAAGCAGTGCTTTGTTCCAATAGCTCTTCCCTGCCGGAAGTTGGTGGCGAGGCTGTGCATTATGTGAATCCCGTCCTAGTGGAAGAGATGGCTGACGGATTGGAAAAATTAGTGAAAGATGGGGAATATGTGGAAAATTTAGTCGCCAAAGGACGTGCAAGGCTTAAATTATTCAGTTGGGACGAAGCTGTTAAAAAAACTTTATGGACAATACGTCAATAGCTGCGGTTTTTGAGGAAATCGGCAATATGCTGGATATCAATGGTGTGGATTTTTTCCGTGTGAATGCTTATAGAAAAGCGGCTTTAACTATTGCTAATTTGGCAATTGATTTGCGCGGAGTGGTTGATAGAAATCCCCAAGAATTAGGCGAAATCCCGGGCATCGGTAAAGCCTTGAAAGAAAAAATAATTGAACTGGTGCAGACTGGTAAATGCCTGGAACATGAAAAAATGAAAAAGAATTTTCCTCCCGGGCTTTTGGAAATGATGAATTTGCGTGGAGTGGGTCCGAAAAAGATTAAGTTGTTTTATTCGAAACTACAAATTACAAACATTAAACAGTTAAAAGAGGCCGCGGAAAAGCATAAATTGCGCGAGCTGGAAAAAATGGGAGAAAAAAGTGAAAACGAAATCCTGAAAGCTATTGAAGAATTGGGAACTTTTTCCAGCGATAGACATTTGATCGATAAGGCCCTGCAGGAAGCCGAAAGTTACCTAGAGTACATGAAAAAATGTCCCGAAGTGAGGCAGGCGCAATATGCCGGCAGTTTGCGGCGCTGGCAGGAAACAATTGGTGATATAGATATTTTGGTAACGGTGAAAAATGCTGAAAAAAGCCATGAACCGGTAATGAAATATTTCACCAGTTATAGAGCAATATTGACAGTTACGGCGGCGGGAGAAACCAGATCGAGTGTACTGCTGCAGAGCGGTATTCAGGTGGATTTGCGAGTAGTGGCGGATGCCAGTTTCGGGGCGGCCTTACATTATTTTACCGGTGATAAAAACCATAATGTACACATTCGAGACTTGGCAAAAAAACAGGGCTTGAAGGTAAATGAATATGGGGTATTTAAGGGAGAAAAAATGATCGCAGGAAAAAGTGAAGAGGAGTCATTCAAGGCTTTGGGATTGCCTTTTATCATTCCGGAACTTCGCAAAGATGATGGTGAAATAGAGTACGGCCTGGAGCATAAAATATTCCCAAAATTCATTGAATTGAAAGACATAAAAGCTGATCTTCACAGCCATAGCACTTATAGCGATGGAAAAAATTCGATAGCAGAAATGGCTGAGACCTTTATGGCCAGAGGATATGAATATTTTGCGGTGACGGATCATTCATCAATCATGGCGGTGACTGGAGGAATGGGGACGAAGGAAATCAAAAAACAATGGGTGGAAATTGAAGATCTGAATAAAAAACTGAAGGGGGAAATTCGTGTTTTGAAAGGCTGCGAAGTGGATATTCTGAAGGATGGAAGGCTGGATTTCGGTGATGATGTTTTAAAGGAACTCGATGTGGTGATAATAAGTGCGCACATGTTTAATCGTTTGCCGGCGGAGGAGCAGACCAAAAGAATAATTGCAGCAATAGAAAATCCATACTCGATGATTTTGGCTCATCCTACGGGACGCCTAATTAATAAAAGGGCGGAAATGGAATTTGATATGGAAAAAATAATTGAGGCTTGTGTGCAAAACAAGGTGGCGCTGGAGATCAACTCAAATCCAAACAGGCTGGATTTGACGGATAAATACCTGAAGATTGCGAAAGCTAAAGGCGCAAAATTCGTCATAGATACCGATGCCCATAACATGGATCATCCCGCATACATGAAATTTGGTATTGGCATGGCACGGCGAGGATGGCTCACGAAACAGGATGTTTTGAATGCCAGAGATTTTGCCGAATTTGACTCCTGGTTTTAGGTGGGTATAATCTGATTACCTAATTCCTAAAATTATTTTCCATGAAAAAGTTACTGACTTGTCTAGTGTTGATTACATTTGCACTTGCGGGTTGTTCCGGCCCAAAATCCGAGAAAGAGCGTTTTGTTGAGGCTACAAAGGAAGTTACCTGCATGGTATTCAAATCCGATAATCTTTTCGATCCATCTTTGGAACAAAAATCCAGCGATATTTTCAAAAAATTTGGTTTTGATACTAAGGATGAATCAACCTTGAAGACTTTGACCACAAAATACAGGGATGATGCTGACGTAAAAAAAGCTGTTGAGGATGCGATGAAAGAGTGCGGCGGTGATTTGGCAAAGAAGTTTGAAAAAACGAATGTTGTTGTACCGACCGTAGCACCTGATGATGCAAAGATGGATGTGTCGACCGAGGCGAAGAAGACCCCTGAGGGCGACAAGGAAATTCCAGGAATATAGTAAGGCGACAATACGCTGCCATTTTTTATGAAAATTGCCATTGTACATGACTTTTTGCTCAAGCTTGGTGGGGCTGAAAGAGTGGTGAAAGCGTTGGCGGAAATGTTCCCGAAGGCGCCAATTTATACTTTATTGTACGACGAAAGTGTCGTAGGGAGTGTGTTTCCAAAAGAGCGAGTAAGGACATCTTTTTTACAAAACTACCCTGCATTTTTGAGAAAACGTAACCGCCTTCTGGTTCATAAAATGCCACGTGCAATTGAAGAGCTGGATTTAGATGAATATGATTTGGTTATAAGCTCAAGTACGGCTTTCTCCCATGGCCTTGTTACGAGTTTGAAGACAAAGCATATCTGTTACTGTCACTCCCCTATGCGCTATGCTTGGGATTGGGCAAATGAATATTGCGAAGAAAACAAAATCAACGGTTTCAAAAAATTACTGTATGCACCACTGATGAAATATTTGAGGGAATGGGATCGTACGGCCGCCGACAGACCTGATTTGTATCTGGCCAATTCCTCAAATGTTCAACAAAGGCTGCAAAAATATTATCAAATGCCAAGTGATATTCTTTACCCTCCGGTGGATACGGAAAAATTCAGAGCCAGAGAAAGTAATGAAAACTATTTCCTGATTGTTTCCACACTTACTCCGTATAAACGGATAGATTTGGCGGTGCAGCTTTTTAATAAAATCGGGAGAAAATTGGTAATTATTGGAGAGGGACCGCAGAGAAAGTATCTGGAAAATATAGCCGGAGAAAATGTAGAGTTTTTAGGTTTTAAAGACGATGAAACGGTAAAGGAATATTTGGAAAATTGCCGAGCGCTGATTTTTCCCGGAGAGGAGGATTTTGGTATTACGCCGGTGGAAGCTATGGCTTGCGGCAAGCCGGTTTTGGCCTTTGGCAAGGGTGGTGTAACTGAGAGCGTGATATCGGGAAAAACCGGAGAATTCTTTTTCGAGCCAAATGTGGAAGCTATGGAAGACGGGCTGGCCAGACTGATGTATAATGAAAAATTCTATAAACCACCTACAATTCGACGGCAGGCCGGGAATTTTTCCCGTGAAGTTTTCGAAAAAAAGTTGATGCAAAAAATCAGGCAGTTGTGTTAGTATGCAATTCCACTAAAATATCTTATGGATGAAATATCTTTATATCGCAAATATAGACCGCATAATTTTGATAATCTGGTCGGCCAGGATCATGTCAAAACCACATTGCAAAATGCCCTAAAATCCGGACATGTGGCTCATGCTTATCTTTTTACCGGGCCGAGAGGTACGGGTAAAACCTCAACGGCCAGATTGGTAGCGAAGGCTTTGAATTGCCAGAATTTAAAAGAAGGTGTTGACCCCTGCGATGAATGTGAATTTTGCAAAGAAATTGCTGATGGCAGATTGATTGATCTGATTGAAATTGATGCCGCTTCCAATCGTGGTATTGATGAAGTGCGAGACCTGAAGGAAAAAATTAATTTTGCCCCCACAAGATCAAAAGTGAAGGTGTATATAATCGACGAGGTACATATGATGACCAAAGAAGCCTTTAATGCTTTACTGAAGACCTTGGAGGAGCCACCGGCGCACGCTTATTTTATTTTGGCGACTACGGAAGTACATAAAATTCCGGAAACCATTATTTCACGTTGTCAGCGTTTTGATTTCAAAAGAATTACAATTAAAGCTTTAATGACCAGGCTGAGTTTTATTGCTCAACTGGAGGGCATTGCAGCCGAAGATCAAGCGCTGGAGGCGATAAGTAAATATGTTGATGGTGGCTTAAGAGATGCCATTGGTCTCATGGAACAATTGACAGTGGATGGCAATCTGAAGTTTGAAAAAGTGCAGGAGATTCTTGGTATTAGCGGCTTTAGTTTGCTCGAAAATATGTATGATGTTTTAATTAAAAATCACACCAAGGATGCTTTGGGAATTATCAATGAGCTACACATTCAGGGTAGTGATTTCAGACAATTTATTCATGAATTTGTGGATCTTTTGCGAAATAAAATGCTGGATGCGGTGACGGCGGAAAATCCGGGAGCAGTTTTCAAGCTAATTAAAATGATTGAAGTATGCCAAAAGGCACAACAGAGACTGGAAGCGGATATTCCACAATTATCACTGGAAATGGCGGTGATCGAATTGACCAATAATTTTGAAGAATTGGAAAAAATGGTTGAGACAAAAGCTGTCAAAGCAACAGAAGAAAGACAACACCAGCCTATCATGCCGATGAAAAAGCAGGAGGTGGTTGAAAGCACGGAAATTCTAGATTTCAACCTGGAAAGCATTCAAAAAAACTGGCCAAGAGTTCTGGAAAGAGTCAAGACCCCTTCATTGAAAAATTCATTGAAAAATGCCAAGGTAATGAGCCTGGAGGAAAGCAATTTGACATTGCAATTTTCAACGATTTTTCACAAAGAAAAAGTGATGGAACCAACTCATAGAGTGGAACTGGAAAATATCGTTCAAAAATTATTCGGCAAGATGATAAAAGTTGTTTCCGTGGTGAAAATGGTGGAAATGAAAGCGGTAATTGAGGAAGAAATCGCGCAGGAAAAACCCGTTCTTCCCAACGATAATGCAAACGTGGATGAGGCGCTGGAAATTTTTGGGGGGCAGGTGGTGGAGTAGGCTGGGTTGTTAAACTAACTTATGGCTCTTTTTTACTGGCTTTTTGGACTTACTGTTTTAGAAATGAGACTAGGATTTCGTGAGCTTTTAGGACGCCGGTTTTTTTGCCAGATAGAATTGGTCGAAAATGCTCGTGCTGCCCGTGATCTTCCGTGCGTTTTTTAATCACCCCTCCTTTTCGCTAGATAGATCTGTTCTAAAGCTCTCGTGCCACCCA
>CAYZOB010000027.1:0-47321 GCA_964480115.1 uncultured Candidatus Peribacteria bacterium | reverse complement strand
TCTATTTTTTTACATACACCTTCCCATTAGCCAAAAAAATTATTACAATTTTATCCTTTATCTTAATTTATATTTTTATGGGCTACGCCCATGTACCAGAAGACTTAAAAATCGAATTCCAAAAAGCCAAAAGAGCGCTGCAAGAAGCGCGGGATATTTGCATAATTTCGCATAGAAGTCCGGACGGCGACGCAGTGGGCAGCAATCTTGCGCTGCGTTTGGAGCTGGAGGCAATGGGGAAAGAAGTCGTAAGCGCTTCGGTTGATCCGGTGCCACAAAACAGCCTGTTCCTCAGAAAAGCGGATACTTTTGTGCAGGATTTTAAATATGAAGATTTCGATTTGATTGTCAGCGTGGACTGCGCAGCTCTGAAGCAGGTGGCTTTTCACGAAAAGAAGCCGGAAATTTTATCAGCCCTAAAGCCTTTCATAAATTTCGATCATCATGTTTCCAACAATAACTTTGGCACGATAAATCCCGTAGACACAAGCGCTTGTTCGACCTGTATAATTATTTACAAATTTCTGAAATTTTGCGAATGGCCCGTCGGTGGCTGCGGCAGGCCCGTCAAAGCGCCGGGCGGGCCAATTACGATTGACGTGGCTACTTGCCTATTGCATGGAATTTATTTTGACACCGGCGGTTTGGTTCACAGTAATACCAGCGCGGAAGCGTTGCGCGCGTGCGGCGAATTAATGGCTCAGGGAGCTGATCTTCGACGTATTTCCAAGGAACTTTTTCACACTACTCCGGTGAATAAACTGAGATTGTGGGGCAAAATTCTGGAAAGGGCTTACGTGAACGAAGAGGGCGTGACGGTGTCGGCCGTTAGCAAGACTGATTATGAAGCCTGCGGCGGCGTGAATTCTCAGGACACCGGTGGGGCGATTGATTATTTGAATGCCGTGCCGGGCAGTAAATATTGTGTACTTTTAACAGAGGACGAGAAGGGCCAGGTAAAGGGCTCTTTACGCACTCAGCGCAATGACATAAATTTATCGGACGTGGCCGGAAAATGGGGCGGCGGCGGGCATCCGAAGGCCAGCGGATTCGGCATGCCGGGAACTTTGAAGCCGGTGATGAGCTGGAAAATTTTGGCGAAAGAGGGGAGCGACGACGATGGTCAGGAATTGAGATTTTAAGTGATGCGCTTGACCGTAAGCGCAAAAGAAAGAATTGCCTTTTTAAAGCCTAAGCAGGCCGAAGGTGAGCTTGGTAAAACAGACCGTAACCATCTGAAAGCTGCGGAAGAGACTATAAGTGACGGCAGGCGCGGTTTTTGCTTAAAGGTCGGTGGAATAATCTCAATTGCGTGTGCAGGTGGGTTGGGCGTTTTGGAATTGGCTGAAAAACATGAGGTGGATCAACGCAGGAAAAGCATTTCAATGGCTTCAGCTTCGAATAATCGTATTGAGGCGACGGAGGAGTCTTTGCAGGCTTTTATTCCAAAATTCGAGGAAGCTTTTATCAAGCTTTGTGATTATTTGGCTGAGAAAGAAGGATTACCGACAGGAGTGGCTTTACGGATTCAAAAATTGAAATTGTTGGTAGAAAGCAACGCGGCTTTCGGGTCGGATGGTAGAAATTTTAAAACTCATAAAAAAAACACTACTATAAAAGGCGAGAATTCTTTTTCTAAAGATTTTTATTACAATGTTGAAAACGAAAAATTTGCTTCCGGATTTGCCGCTTACGCCGCCATGCGAAGATTTATTCAATTTGATTTAAGTTTTGATTATAATAATTTTTCTGACATGCTATCTGCGCTGCATGAGATTAATCATGCTTACCAGGATATAAAAGCGAGGAGATTGATTTTTGAGCCAGGCAGGAGATATGAAAATTACATGGAACGCTATACTCCCATACCGGGAGTAGCAACGATTGTGAATGTTGACGATGAGGATGATTCCTATTCTTTGCAGTTAGACGCATTGGACGTCTCCTTGGGTGGCGATCTGAGGCAAGCGTCTCAAAGTGGAGATTTGGATAATATCGAGGCCTTGTCTAATAGATATATAGGGAGTCATCGTCAAAATTTCACCAAGGAACAAGATCGCATAGATTATATCACTGATCTTTATGAATATATTTTGAGCAATATAAGGGATCCGGAGATGATTGAAAAAGTGAGAAATAAGGCGCAGATCGTGACTGCTGACCATATTTCTGTATTTATTCATCTTTTGAGTTTTGCCTCCTTTTATTTTAAAAATAAATCTACAACAAAGGAATATCTAAAAAGATTTTATAGAGAGCAAAATGTTGTAATGTATGAAAATGATGCTGAGGGAATGTTTAGGCGGGTGGAATAACCACCCATTAATGTTACCGCCACACGCCGGCACAGTGTTTTGAGAGTGGGGCTGCCGGCGTTGGGGAAAATTGCACAATATGATGAGTTTGCGTGATTGACGGCTTGACCTGTGGGCTGTTATTCTCTAGAATCAGCCGTGAAGAAAGTTCATTTAAAATCAATGTCTTTAAAGAAACGTGCGCAAAAAAGCAGGGCCATTCTCAAAAAGAAGGGTTTAGTTTTTCCAAAAAAAGTTTTAGTTCTGGGTAGTGGCGCTTTGAAAATCGGAGAGGCCGGAGAATTCGATTATTCCGGTTCGCAAGCCATAAAAGCGCTAAAAGAAGAAGGCATTCAGACGGTTTTGGTGAACCCAAATATCGCGACAATTCAAACTTCGAAAGGCCTGGCGGACAAGATTTATTTCCTGCCGGTGAATGATTATTTTGTGGAAAAAGTGATTGCGGAGGAAAGACCGGATGGCGTATTTCTGGCTTTTGGCGGCCAGACGGCGCTGAATTGCGGCGTGAAATTACATGAAAGAGGAGTGTTCCAAAAATATAACGTGAAAGTCCTCGGCACTCCCGTAGACGCTATTCAAAAAACAGAAGATCGTGATTTATTCAACAAAGAGCTCACAAAAATCGGTGTGAAAATGCCGAAAAGTATCGCCTGTACCGACAAAAAAGCCGGCATGAAGGCGGCACAGACTATTGGCTTTCCGCTGATGATCCGGGCGGCTTTTGCGCTCGGGGGAAAAGGCAGCGGTTTTGCTTATAATAATGCGCAATTGGAAGAGATGCTCGACACGGCCTTTGCCTACAGTCCACAAGTTTTGGTGGAGGAAAATTTGAAAGGCTGGAAGGAAGTGGAGTACGAGGTGGTGCGCGATCGTGCTGACAATTGCATCACGGTGTGCAATATGGAGAATTTTGATCCTTTGGGAATTCATACCGGTGAATCAATTGTCGTGGCACCTTCGCAGACTTTGACCAATAGTGAGTATCATAAATTGCGCGAGCTGGCGATTAAAGTGATCAGACATTTGGGGATCGTGGGCGAGTGTAATATTCAATACGCGCTGGATCCGGAATCGGAAGATTATCGAGTGATTGAGGTGAATGCGAGGTTGAGCAGATCGTCGGCTTTGGCTTCCAAGGCTACCGGCTATCCTTTGGCTCATGTAGCGGCAAAATTGGCACTAGGCTACACTTTGCCGGAACTGAAAAATGCCGTGACCAAGACTACGACGGCTTGTTTCGAGCCGGCTCTGGATTATCTGGCTTTAAAAATTCCAAGATGGGATTTAAATAAATTCAGGATGGTGAGTAAGGAAATTACGAGTGAGATGAAGTCGGTGGGCGAAATCATGGCACTTGGTCGCAGTTTTGAAGAAGTGGTGCAAAAAGGCTTGCGTATGCTGCAAGTCGGGCTTCATGGTTTGGTGGCAAATGAGGACGTGAAAATTGAATCGGAAGAATCCATTAAAAAGGATATTGAACATCCGACGCCAAAAAGAATTCTGGTGATAGCCCACGCTTTGTCTAAGGGCTGGAGTGTGGAAAAAATTGCCAAGCTTTCCGGAATTGATAAATGGTTTTTGGAAAAATTGAAAAATATCGTGGAAATGGAGGAGAAGTTGAAAAAGGCGCAAGTGATTGATGAAAAACTGATGCGTGAAGCCAAGAAAAAAGGATTTTCTGATAAGCAATTGGGTTTCATGAGAGGGGTTGGAGAATTAGAAGTGCGAGCTCTGCGCAAAAAGTTGGGAGTGCTTCCGTCTTTGAAAAACATCGATACGATGGCGGCGGAATATCCGGCCAATACGAATTACCTGTATGTGACTTATCATGGAGAAAAAAATGACATCATAGCGGGTGGGCGTAAAAAAATTATCGTGCTGGGAAGTGGCGCGTATTGCATTGGTTCAAGCGTGGAATTCGATTGGTGTTGCGTGAATGCGGCGCAAACTGCCGGCCAGGAAGGTTATGAAAGAATTATGATTAATTATAATCCGGAGACGGTTTCTACGGATTATGACATGTGTGATAAATTGTATTTTGATGAATTGTCGCTGGAGAGGGTGCTGGATATTTATGAATTTGAGATGGGCGAAGCCCATGAAAATCGAAAGCAAAAAACCAAGAGAAATAGTAGTGTCGTCGGAATAGTGGTCTCCACCGGCGGTCAAGTCGCCAACAATCTGGCTCTAAAATTACACAAGTTAGGAGTGCCGATTCTCGGTACCGATCCGGCAAATATTGATCGAGCGGAAGATCGACATAAGTTTTCAGGGATGCTGGATAAATTAGGCGTGGATCAGCCAAAATGGAAGGAATTGGCAAATTTGAAGGAGATTTATAGATTTGCGGAAGACGCTGGCTATCCGGTATTGGTCAGGCCTTCTTATGTACTTTCCGGTGCGGCGATGAGCGTGGCGTATGATGAACACGCGCTGGATACGTTTTTGAGTAAAGCGGTGAAAATTTCGCGGGAGGCTCCGGTAGTTGTTTCGAAATTTGAGACCGGTGCAAAGGAAATTGAAATTGACGCGGTGGCTTACCAAGGCCGTATAGTGGTGTATGCGATTTCCGAGCATATTGAAAATGCCGGTGTGCATAGTGGAGACGCGACGATTGTTTTGCCGCCACAAAAATTGTACATGGAAACAATCAGAAGAATAAAAATAATTAGCAAAAAAATCGCCAAGGAACTGAATATCAGCGGCCCTTTCAACATCCAGTTTTTGGCCAAGAGAAACCGCGTAATGGTAATCGAATGTAATTTGAGGGCGAGTCGCAGTTTCCCGTTTGCCTCAAAAGTTACAGGCTATAATTTTATTGAAATCGCGATGGAGGCGATGCTGGCAACTACGACGGGGAAGATGACAGCAAGAGGAGAAAAATTGTTAAATCATAGCGATTACAAAACTTTGGATTTGGATCATGTAGCCGTGAAAGCACCGCAATTCAGCTTTCCGAGATTGAAGGGTGTTGATCCGGTACTGGGAGTGGAAATGGCTTCTACGGGAGAGGTGGCTTGTTTTGGGGAAGATTTGCATGAAGCATTATTGAAGTCAATGATCAGCGTGGGTTTTGAATTACCGGGGCTAAGGCCCAGTGCCGCAGGAGGTCAGCGGCCAAAAAAAGGTATTTTGTTCAGCGTGGGTGGCGCGGAAGAGAAGGCGGACATTTTGTCGGCGGCGGAGAAATTCGCGAAGATGGGTTTCAAAATTTACGCGAGTGAAGGGACAGCGAAATTTTTTAATAGAAATGGGGTAAAGACGCAGATGCTTGAGAAAATTTCTACCGGTAAAAAGCCTAATATTGTTGAGGCTATGATGGCGCATGACGTAGATTTGATCGTAAATATTCCAAAAAATTATACGCGCGTGATGGTGACTGACGGGTATTCAATTCGCAGAAAAGCTTTGGACTTAAATATTCCGTTAATTACCAATGTGCAGGTGGCGAAAATCATGGCAGATGCGCTGGAAATGTACAAGCTGGAGGATTTGAAGATAAAGGATGTGGATGGGTATTTCAAGTAGCAGGTTGGCAATCAGATTGACCGGCAATAATAACCCTGCTAGAATTGTCAGTGATTCAATAATAACCCTGCTAAAATTGTTTTATTATGTCCTATGTTTATCGTAATATCGAGAAAGACATTAAAAAATTCTTGAAGAGAAAAGAATTTTTGGCTCTGATAGGTCCGAGACAAGTTGGTAAAACCACCCTGCTTAATCATTTAACCGATGAATTAAAAAAATCAGGTAAATCGGTAAAATATTTAACTTTCGAAAAAAAATCAGACCTTGATTTCTTCAACGATATTGAAAACTTTAAGGATTTTCATGAAAAAGAGGACGTTGTTATCATTGATGAGTTCCAATATGCCGAAGATGGTGGCAAAAAACTCAAATATCTTTTCGATACGGGAAAAACAAAATATATAGTTTCAGGATCTTCCTCGCTGGAACTTAAGTTTCAAGTAAGCAAGTTTATGGTTGGCAGAATGATAAAATTTACCTTATGGCCATTCTCATTTAGAGAATATTTAAGCTTGAAAGATAAACAACTTCATGAGCTCCTGTCTTTTGAGCCCAAGAAGTCTTTAGGTGCTGAGTTAAACAGGAGGCTGGAGAAACATTTTGAGGAATATCTGGTTTTTGGCGGATACCCCTCTGTAGTTCTTTCAAAAACACTGCTTGAAAAAGAAATAGTCCTCAAGAATCTATTGGATGATTATCTTCTGAAAGATGTTCGTTCATTACTGCACCTTGTTACAGAGGACAAACTTATCAGTTTAATGAAACTGCTGGCCGTACAGGTCGGTAATTTGATTAATTACGCAGAACTGTCCATCAGCTCCGGTTTAGCTTACAGAACTCTGTTACAGCATATGGAAATTTTGCGACAAACTTATATTCTCGATACGGTGAGACCTTATTTTGCAAATAAAAGAACTGAAATTAAGAAAAATCCTAAAGTTTTTTTTATTGATGCCGGATTTAGAAATATGCTGATTTCGGACACCCGCAGTCTATCTCAGAGAGAAAATATGGGCAGCTTGGTTGAGAACTATGTTTATTCGGCTATTCTTCGCCAAAACAGTAACATGCGTAACGTGAACTTTTGGCGAACAAAAAGTGGAGCGGAAGTTGATTTTATAGTTTCACAAAAAGGTGAAGCGATTCCTATTGAGGTAAAGTATTCTAAAAATCCAACGGTGGGAAAAAGTATTTATAGTTTTATTGAAAAGTTTTCTCCTGAAAAGTTTCTTGTTTTGACCAATGGTTATAGTGATGTGATAAAAATCAAAAAAACAAAGGTTGTTTTTATGCCTGTTTATTATTTTGATACTTTATGATCCGTAGCTGGAAGTTTTGGTACTTATCGGTTTTGGCCGTGCTACCTTTGGTGGTAAATCCTCTTGGCTCTTTTCCTTATGAAATTCCCAAGCAGGTTTTTCTCATACTTGGTGTTGCTTTTGCGCTTTTATATTTTGTATTTTCAGCGACTGGAAAAATAACTTTTCCTTACAACAAAAATGTTTTTCTGTTTGCCGGATTTTGGCTTCTATCTATAATTGTTTCCACCGTCTTCAGCGTGGTTCCCGGGGAAAGTTTTTGGGGCAGTACGGAAAGAATGCAGGGTTTGTATACCTGGATTTTGTATTTGATGCACTTTTTTATTTGTTTACAAATTCTGGAAGAAGAAAAATGGAGAAAAGTTTTTTTTAATCTTGTGGCCGGAGCGGGCTTGATCCTTTCTGTTTATGCAATTTTGCAACATTTTGGCGTAGATCCGTTGGGCATTTCGGATATTAATGAGGCCAGCGGCAGGAGTTTTGCGACCATCGGTCAGCCAAATTTTCTTGGACAGTATTTGATTTTTCCGTTTTTTATTGTTTTTGTAAAAATTTTCGAGGCGGTGGGCTGGAAAAAGAGTGGTACTGTGAGCTTGAGTCTTGCCATTATCACTTTTGGCTTATGGACAACGTTAAATCGAGCTTCTATTCTAGGAATCGTCATAGTTTTATTGCTTTTCTGTTTTCACAAATTCAGAAAGAAATTTTCGATCAAAAAAATTCTTGTGGGAGTGATTATTATTTTGACTGCTATTGCTTTGCTGATTTCAGCGGGAGATTTACGATCAATAAGCTCGCGCATGAGTTTGATTAAGCCGGTTATTCCATTGATCCAGGATCATTGGCTGATCGGTACCGGTCCGGAAACCCTGTATCGGACCTATCAAAAAGTTTTATCAAAAGATATTTATCTGACGGAAAATCTCTATGACATTCCGGACAGAATTCACAATGAGACTTTGCAGATTTTACTGGATCAGGGAGTTTTTGGTTTGGTTTTATATCTTATATTGATTGGATTTTTAGTTAAAGAATTTTGGCGAGAACAAAGTGCGGCTTTTTTTGCAATTATTGCCTATTTGATTTCGGTGCAGTTCAGCTTTTCCATTTCGGCGCATATGACGAATTTGCTGGCCATGCTGGCAATTTTCCTCCTAACAAGCGCGCAATTTCATGAAAAGCATATAAATGGTCACTTGGCGGGACGAGCGCTAAAGGTCGGAGCCTTTGCCGTCTGTATATTTTATTTAAATAGTGGCTTATCGATAATGGTGGCCGATATATATTTTGATAAAGCTGTTGGCAATTATTTCTCAGATGATATTAATTCAATAAATTCCTTTGACGCGGCTATCAAACTCAATCCGCATTCGCGCTATTATCTTTACAATGCCGCGAATTTATTGTCGGCAAAAGAGCCGAATATTGCCAAAGAAAAGGGCTATTTGAATAAGCTGGGCGCTTTGACTAATTATGGTTATCACTATGATTTGGCTATGGCCAACTACTATTCACAAGTTAATGATGCGAAAAAAATGGAGGATTCATATGCAAAGGCTGCCAGGAAGGCTCCAAACTGGCCTTTTGTCTGGCAGCAATGGGGGATGAAAGAGTTTGAAGCGGAAAGGTACGAGCAGGCAATTGAAAAATATGAAAAACTGATTGAATTGGCTCCGCCATACTGGAAATGGTCTGTTGAGCTGGATGATCGCAGCTTTGCGGATAGGGAGAAATATAGATTGTTCAAAAAAAACAATGATTTGTTTTATATAGCTTTGCATCAATTGGCTGCGGCATATGAAAAAACCGGGCAGGGAATAAAGGCTCAGGGAATTGATCAGGTGATAAATTCCAAATAGTTATTTTTATCAATGACTTTATATTCAGAGTTTTTGTATGTTTCCAGCCATGTTTTAGCCGTGGAGGCTGTAGATTTTTTGCCCCATTTTATTTCGTAACCAAATATTTTTCCATCTCTTTCCTCAACAAAATCAATTTCTCTCTGGTCGTAGGTGCGCCAAAAATAATTGTTTCCATGTATTCTCAGGTATTCCTGTTTCTTAAGTCTTTCAATAATAATATAGTTTTCCCAAAGCATGCCTATGTCGTCGCGTATTTCGAGGGAATTTAGATTATTTATCAAAGAATTACGGATACCATTATCATGAAAATAGTATCTGTGGGCCTTACTTATTTCCTTTCTTAAATTTCGACTAAATCCTGTTAAGTGATGAATAACAAAAGTTTTCTCCAGCAGATCCAGATACTTCTCCACGGTGTTTTTGCTCAACGACAATTGTGTTCCCAGTTCCGTGTGGGACACTTCTTTCCCAATCTGAAAAGCCAGGAGCTGTAAAAGTTTGACTATTTTTTCAGAATGGCGAATGCCCTCTAACTCTAAAATGTCTTTATATAGATAGGAATTAACAATTTCTCTTAGGTATTCGACATTTTTCTGACGATCATTATTAATTACGATTTCAGGGTAAGATCCGTAGATCAGTCTGTTTTCCAGATTAGCCTGTGTTTGCGAGAGATTTTCGATAGTGGATATTTCTATTTGGGAAAGAGGAAAAAGATTGAAAGTATATTTTCTGCCGGTGAGCGGTTCGCCAATTTGACCCGCCAAATCAAACGAGGACGAGCCGGTAACAATAATTTTTATTTTGGGTATGCTGTCTACTATCAATTTCAGATTCAGACCAATTTGGTTTATTTTTTGCGCTTCATCTATGATTAAAAGCTTATTTTTTCCTATGTAATTTTTCAATTTTTCTATTGATTGACTACTTAAATTTTTTTGAACAAAGATATCTTCTCCATTTAGAAATAGATATTTCTCTTTGCGTTTTTTTAAAAAAGTTTCCAGCAGGGTGGTTTTTCCGCAGCGGCGAGCGCCATAAATGATGAGGACTTTGTTTGCCTCAAGGTACTTGTTGAGATTTTCCAGGTGCTTTTGCGGAATGTACATAATTATTGTGAATTTAGTCAATCAACTGACTATATTCTATCAAATTTAGTCAATACTGTAAAGACGCCCGGGATTGGCGGGCGTCTTTTAGAATTAGATTGAAAATTTTCCGATCAGCTTGAAGGTATGGGGGTAGGCTTTTGTTTGATGCATGGCGCAGGGCTGCCGTCAGGGCAGGTATAGGATTTTGGCTCAACGATTTCTTCCCAATAGGATTTGCAGCTGGAATAAACAGTGCCCAGCTTGTTCTTGAGTAATTTCGTAATATCTCCTCCACTCTTCATAAACAATTTGTAATTATAGCATTCTGCTTCACTAACCTTTGTTCCAAACCATAAGAACGGATATTGCTTGGAGCAAGCTGCTATATTTGAATATGAGAGCTTTTGTTGTTTTATAAAATCTGAAAATTTAGCAGCTCCTGCAGTGTTTACCCTATCTGCTAAATTATTACATTCGATGGTAGAGGGGATCGCATTCCAAAAAGAAGGATAATGATTACCGCAACCTACCATGACCTTTGTTGCTTCTTCCTGCCCCAGGGTTTCAGTTATCACTCCCGTGACATACATAGTTTTATATTCTTCACATTGAGTATAGCCTTTTTCCGAAGTCAGGCTTAGCTTTCCCTGAAGGCCACCACCGCCGCTCATGCCCATACCGACGAAAACTCCGACGACCAGGGCGATGAGTGCCACCACGGCTGTCATTACTTTGTTGTTTTGTTCCATAGAAGAAGGTAGGAAATATTATTCGAATCAGATAATACCCCCCCATCTGTCAAATGTGGCTGCGGCAAGCCTGAAAATGCCTCCGAATAAAGAGCTCGGCGTGTCGCATCTCTAATTTAGGCTAGCCCATTCAGGAAGTTTTCAACACTAATCGTATGAACATTATTCTGCATAAAATTTAGACAGGGCTTGTTTACCACCTGATATAAAAAGGGAATTTTTAATCTTTCACGGTAGTAATTCAGCCAAGGGGAAGTTTCTTCCGAGGAACTTTTAACCTCCACTGCAAACCATGGTTTTTTGTCTATCGTCACCAGAAAATCCACTTCTCTGCCGGAGGCATCGCGAAGATAATGCAGATCCGCCTTATAGCCCTCTTCGTCTTTCAATAAATGAACAAATTTTAGCAAATGTGAGGCGACGATATTTTCGAGTCTCTTTGATTCTTCTTTGACGCAAGACCAGTCCCAGAGGTAAATCTTGGCCTCTTTGCGTAGAGACTTAATCGTGTTAGAAGCAAAGGGATAAATGCGGAAATGAAAATAAAATTGCTCCAATATAGCCACCCATGATGATGCAGTTTTATGATTGACCTGTAAATCTTCTCTGAGGGAGTTTATGGAAAGCTGTCCGGCGGCCTTTTCTTCAATAAGTTCCGCCAAAATCTGTAGCCCCGAGAGGTCACGGATTACCGTAGTGTCCCTGATATCTTCTTTTACAAGTCGATCCAGCCTTTCATTTTGCCATCTTCTCAATACTTTTTTCGACTTATGCAATAACGGCTCAGGGAAGCCTCCTAACTCAAAAAGCTTTTTGAAAATTTTTGCATTTTTATCGAAATCTTCAGTGGTTAATTTCAATGCTTTCATTGGCCTCTGAATAGTTTGGCTTTTACTTATTTCGGCCAAGGAAAAAGGGTGAAGGCGATAATAATGATACCTGCCCAACAATGAATCTCCTCCTTTTCTGTACAAATCAAGCCTGGAGCTTCCTGTAACCAAAATAGAATATTTATCCTTATATTTATCGAATATGCCTTTCAGGTAATTTTTCCAGTTCTTAAATTTGTGCAGCTCGTCAAATACCAGCAGATCGGTATCAGCCTGAAAGGATTCGGCAATAATCTTTTTTCTGTCTTCACGGTTGTCCCAATTCAGGTATTGGGGATTTTTGAAGTTTTTGGATCCTATCAATTTTGTTAGCGTTGTCTTTCCAACCTGGCGTGGTCCACCGACAAAAACCATCTTTTCCTTCAAGTCGGCAACTATTGCTTTTTCCAGATAACGGTTTTCAGTGCTCATGCGGATATTATATCCAAGTATAAAAAACTTGTAAAGATTTTATACTTGGGTAGAAAAAGATCGTAGCAAGATTATGCAATCCTGCTCGCCAACGATGCGATAAATCAAGCGGCTTGCGGCGCGTCTTCCAAATACCCGCCCACCTGCAAATTCCAGAGCTTTTTGTAAAGGCCGGATTCTTTGCTGATGAGGTCGGCGTGCGTGCCTTCTTCAATGATGCGACCGTTTTCGAGGACGAAAATGCGGTCGACATTCATAATGGTAGAAAGACGATGGGCAATAATAAAAGTGGTCTTGTTTTTGATAAGATTTTTTAGCGCGTCCTGAATAAGTTTCTCAGATTCGCTGTCCAGGCTGCTGGTAGCTTCGTCCAAAATCAGAATTTTGGCGTTGCCGAGAATTGCTCTGGCAATAGCCACTCTTTGACGCTGACCGCCGGAAAGTTTAATGCCGCGTTCTCCGACAAAAGTATCGTAACCGTGGGACAGTTTTTTTATGAATTCGTGACAATGGGCCATCTTTGAAGCGGCGAGAATTTCTTCTTCGGTGGCATTTTGATTGCCGTAACGGATATTGGCTTTAAGGCTACGGTGAAATAATATCGGATCCTGTGGCACCAGAGAAATCTGCTTTCTCAAGCTGTTCTGGGTGACTTTCGAAATGTCCTGACCGTCGATCAAAATTCGGCCTTTATCAATATCGAAAAGCCTGAGAATCAATTTTGTAAGCGTAGTTTTCCCACCGCCGGAAGGGCCGATGAGAGCGATTTTTTCGCCGGGGGAAATCTTGAAAGATAAATTATGGATTACGTTTTCGCTTCGCTCACTTTGCTCGCCCTTAGGCTCGCTAGAGCACTTCGTGCTCTGATTATACGAAAAGCTGACTCTTTCAAATTCCACTTTGCCGGCAGAAATTTTAAGACTTTTGGCATCGGGAATATCCTGTATTTCATGATCAGCATCGAGAACGGTGATCATTTCTTCACAATCCGCCAGGGATTCGTAAATTTCCCGCACGTTTCTGCCGAAGCTCCAAACCTGCCGGAATAATTCCAGCATGTAAGTTTGGATCAGGAAGAAATCGGCGAGGACTATAATATTTTTTTGCCATAAAATGATGGCAACATAGATGACGGCAAATTCCAGAATGAGCATAAAAAGTGATTGTCCGGCTTCAATATAGGCATTTACCGTCCAGGCTTTTTTGGTTTTTTTATACCAATCGTGCGTGATGTTTTGGAATTTTGCCGATTCATAATCGTGATTGGCAAAAAGCTTGATGTTGGTATTGTTGGTAATCGTATCGGCCAGGCGGGCGGTGACAACACTATCCTGTTCAGCTTTTGGCAGATCAAATCTGGATTTAAAAACGGCCAGCTTATAATTGGCAAAAAGAAAAATAACCGTCCAAACCAGGATAATCATTCCCAAAAGCGGATGAAGATAGAATAAAACGACGCAGACAATTATCACCCTGATGGCCAGAGAGGCCATGTCCCAAAAAATTTTATCCGTAATTCCTTCGAAGGCTCTGGAAAAACGACTGACTTTTTTCACCAGGGAGCCGACAAAATTGTTAGTGAAAAATCTGTAGGAATGCAGATGTAAATAATCAAAGCACTCATTCATTATGCCGCTCATGCATTTGGCCTGAAAGTGAAGAATGCAATGCTGAAAAATACGCCAGCCAACCCATTCCAGCAAGCCGATAATCATGATAATAAAGAGAGTGTGGAGAAGTGATTGGGCTATAAGCTCCCTGCTTTCGTTGAGCTGCATGGCGGCAAAAAAGTCACGGCCAATAATGTACCAGGCCATGGAGGCGACGGTGGCAAAAGCCAGCGCGATCATCATGGTGGCAAGCAAAGTCTTATGCCTTTTGGCATGTTTTAGGAAAAATCGGAAAATTTTGCGGGTATTTGGCTTCATGGCAGCGATTTATCGAGAATTTAATTATTAACATAAAAATCCATTCTTGGCAAGAAAATGAGTTGCACGACACTACTGGCTTAGTGCAGTCGAGGCCCGATTTTTATCTTTGAAAATCGTAAATGCTTCCCAGTTTTAACATTTCACTGAGCTCGTCCAGGGCGGTACGTGATTCCAGCAGCAGGTTGGGATCTCTCAGGTCCCGAGGTACGAGTCTATCACGATAATGTTTGTCACCCCATGATAACAACTCTCCAAATAGCGCATCGTCAAGATAAATTCTTGAGCCATCGTTAATGCTATCTATTTCAGCTTGTGACAAAACTACCCGCAGTCTTAGACAGGCAGGGCCGCCACCATTTTTCATGCTTTGAGTAACGTTGGCAACTTCATAGCCGGCAATAGGATTGTTTGAATCGGAGACTGTTTTTTCTAGAAACCTTCGGGCATTTTCGTTATCGATCACTTCCTGAGGTACAATCATCAACATACCGCCATCCGGTTTTGAAATAATTTGCGAATTGAAAACATAACTATTAACGGCATCCGCTAAAGGCAATTCGTCCTCCTCGGCTACTACCAAAGACAAATCCGCACCAAGCGAGGTTCTGACATCGTCAATCACCTTATTGGTGTCAACATACGCCATACGATGCAGGAGCCAAACATTTAAACTATTAATGGAAATTACGTCATTGTGGAAAGTTCCGGCATCAATCGCCTCAGGATTTTGTTGTGCAAAAACTACTTTCTTCGGTCTTAGTTTATTCAATCTGGCAACGGCTTGGGAGGCTTGCAAAGTTTGTCTTGCGGGAAATAAAGAAGGGCTTGAGCCGGTTTTGTCTTCCGGATTGCGTCCATATACAAAAAGGTGGACTCCTTCGCTTCCATGATTTGTGGCGAAACGCATATGATTGGCAGCCCCCTCGTCACCCAGGGAGGGATGTTGGGGAAGGGGATCGTGAACATTGGCAATGCCTCCGGCAAAAATTTTGGAAAAAATTCTTCCGGTAACCGGACCCTCGAGGGAACGGTGAAAATTTTCCCCAAGTGAGGCGGGGACGATACTGATTAAACGATCTCTCGTATCAACGCTGGGAGCAACGGTGGCGGCATTTGCAGCCCACATAGATGCTGCGCTGGAAACGCGAGACACCAGCTCGGGATCAGTTCTAAAAGCTGCCTCAAGAACGTCGGCATCGGACGATCCACCAAAACCCAAGTTCCTCAAAGTGGGAATATGTGGTCTTTCGTGAGGGGGCAAAACAAATTGAGGTATACCCAGGTCACTAACGAATTTTGCTTTTCCCAGGGCCTCACGAAAGGCCTGTCGTGGACTAGATTCATTGCCGCTGCTCGAAGCGGAAGCAACATTGCCGGTAGATAAGCCCCCGTATTTGTGTGTCGGGCCGACCATGCCATCAAAATTCGCTTCACGGTATTCTGCGTTGCTAAGATTTGTCATGATTAAGTTTTTTACTTGAGGATAGCGGCAATTTGAATACGCTGGTTTCTTCACCAGACGCAATGTTTGTTAAGCCCGATACGGCGTGTGGTAGCTTTACCACTCTGGGTCCTACGATGCCGGGAGTCATAATCCAGGAGGAATCCCTTAAGCTTCTTTGGGTTGGTGCTTGGGGTGTCCAGATGATCAGCCTTTCATGTGTTTCAGCCATTATCCGGGAGTCTTCATCGCTTGCCACAGTGTACGAGGTCCTTACCGTTTTATCTCCAAGGGCACCAAAATGAGCGAGGGTTTCATAATTTGGTCCTCCATCAATAGGAAAAGTGCCCGTTTGTGTAAAAGTACCACTGCCATAAATTTTTTGTAGATTTATTAGAGCGCCTTTTGTGGCTTTACCTACGTTGCCGGTAACCTGTCTTGCCGCCGCCGTAATTTTTTCCCCAGGAATCACATGAGGAAAATAGTTTCTAACCATTTCGTTACGAATTTTAACGTCCGCTTTTACCAGTACCTTTAACAGTTCTCCGGGAGTATTAATCTTTTGACCGCTTAATTCTGCACATTTGTGCATCGCGGCATCCAAGGTATTGGTCTCAACTAAATGACTAAGAATCAAGTCTCTCCAAAAAGCATTTTCTTTAGAATCCGGATCGTCATATTCCGGTACAAATTCAACCAGGACTTTCCCCGTTCCAATAATCCCCGTGAATCTACGCGCAATAATGGCTCTTACTGCCGATAGCGCCTTACCAATGCCTTTTCCCTCATATTCAAGTTTTGCTACAACAGCGGCCATCTCCAGGGAGGGATCGCTACTTCGTTTTGTTAATTCTAATCCCTGCTGTGTTTCTTCATACATCAGAGGTGCATGATCCGGATCCTCGTCTCCCAATAAAATTAACCGTGCCGTCGCGACCACTTCTTTTGGAGCTAAATTATCATCTAAAGCCTCAGCCACCAGCGTTAAACTCTTAAAACGTTGAGACATTAAGCTTTCGCGCGATTCCCTGATGATGCCCAAGGCCTTACCGTCCTCGCCGTTACAAGTATCTAAGCGCTTATATAATCTATTAAGGGCTTGCGCGTCCCTTTCTTCTGCCGGTCTAACTTTTACCAAACCCAAGTCTGAAGATTTGTCCACAGGTAAGCGGTGATTACATTTACAATGGCGGAATCATAACGATTTGACTAATTTTGTCAATGGGCATATTGTCAAACAAATTTAATTTTTGTATATGATCACAACTCCAACAGGCGATGAGGCGGTAAGGGATGAAGAAGCGATGGCCTTGGTAGACGAAAGTATGCCGGTCATTGAGGGTAGGGAGCGGGAAGAAGGTTCGCTGGATGCCTTGCGTGAGATGAATGATGGTTTGCAGCATGATGTGGATGCGCTTGTGATGAGAAAAGACATAGAGGACGCGATGGCAACTTCGCCAAGCAAGGACGTTTATCCAATCCATGCCAGATTAAAAGAAATTGGGGACGTAATTGCTGAAGCCGAGAGGGACGTGGGTGAATTAAAAGCAACCAAGGTGCCTGAGAAGCAGCAGGGTGATTTTTCGGTAATTATTCCTTCTTTGAAGGAGCCCAGGGGCGGAGAGGATCGTGGTGCGGCCATGACAAGATATCGAGAGGTGGATTTGCCAAGAATCGCGGCGAATTTAAGCGCGAGACTTCCGCATATGCAATTTTCAGTTGTAGGAATGTATTTAAACGTGTCTTTTAAAAGAGCGGAATTTGTCGGAGACGTATTTTCCACGGCAGGAACTTTGGGCGGGGATTTTGGTAATTCGGACGTCAATAAGGGTCGGCGTGTTGTCCTGGATTATTCCAGTCCCAATACGGCAAAAACCATGCACGTCGGTCACTTGCGGTCTACGGTTATCGGGGAAATATTGAATAGGCTGATGAGGGCTACCGGCGCGATTACGTATGGAATTAATCATATCGGTGATTGGGGTACGCAATTCGGGCAATTGGTTGTTGCTTGTGAGCTTTGGGGTGAGGAAGTGAAGGCGGAGGTGGATCCCGAGAAGGAGCCGGTCAAATACCTATCCAAACTTTATGCAAAAATCAAAACTGCAATTAAGGAGGAAGAGGCGACGGGTACTACGGATCTGGCGGATCGGAGTAGGGCGCGCTTTGCCGGACTGGAGAAGGGCGATGCGGGAGCTGTAAAAATGTGGCAGGAATTTAGAAGATTGAGTTTGGTGGAGTTTGAAAGGATGTATGAAAGACTGGATATTAAAGGCTTGGACTTGGCTTTGGGCGAGTCTTTTTATGAAGCTAAAATGGCCGCTCCGGAACAGGCTGCGATTGATGCGGGTTTGGTTGAAAAAGTTTCATCGGGTGCGATGATATTAAAATTAAATACCCCTGTGGATTTGGATAAAGCGATCGAGGCTGGTCTGGTGGAGCATTTCGAAGGAGCGGGCGAAGCGATTTTAAGAGTAAACAGTTCAAATATTTCGGGATTGGATGATTTAAATAAGGGAATGTCCGGAAGAGGTCTGGAAATCAGTTGTTTTTGGAAAGTGAAATCGCTGGTTTTGGAAAAACTGGGAATGGCAGCACCAAAAAGCAAGGACGGTGTGACCACCGTAAAGGCCGTTGGCACTTTGAGCGCGGAAGATGCTTTGGCGGAAAATTTGATTGTTCGTGATGAAGCCGGTGAATACAAGCAGGTGGAAGAGGGATCGAAATCTCTTGCTTTGAGCCTGGCGAGGAAGGCGGGATTGATCAAAAACGTAGACGGTGTGGATAAATTGACTTTTGAGGATTTGCCCAGCTGTGTATTTAGGGCCAGCGACGGTAGATCTGTTTATGTGACGCGTGATGCCGCCGCGCTCAGGCACAGAAAAGAGCATTTTAAAGCCACTGACGTTTTGTATATTATCGGTAACGAACAAAGATTACATTTGAGTCAGTTGTTTGAAATGTCCAGAAGGATTGGAGACATCGAAGGTCATGAACCTCAACACGTACCTTTTGGGATGATGAAAGGTAAAGGTGGGGGTAAAATTTCCAGTCGTGAAGGTGCGGGGGGATTAAGTGAATTTCTTGATGAATTGGCGGCGGCGGCGGAAGCGATTGTTAGAAAGAGGGAAAATTTGGTCAACACGTCCACTGACGCAGAGATTCATAAAGTTGCTGAGCAAATTGCAGTTGGGGCATTGGTGTTCGCCAATGTTTCCCAAGATATTGCCCGCGATATAAATTTTGATCCCGAGGCGATGATGAAGTTTGAAGGGCAAACTGGACCGTATATTCAGTATACCGCGGTGAGACTTAATTCCCTGCTGGCACAGTCCGGTGCGGCAGTGCTAGCGCAGGCGAATGCCGGTGCGGGTGAGGTTATCGATTTGAACGGAGTGGAGATCAAAGATGGTGAATACAAATTGGCCAAAACGCTGGCGGAATTTGTGGATGTGGTAGAGTCGTCTGCAAATAGGAAATCACCGCATTTTCTGGCGGAATATCTTTTGAGGTTGAGCGCCGAATGCAATAATTTATATACCAGCGGGCCGAAATTACGAGACTTGGGAGAAAAAGATAAAAAATATTATCTGGGTTTGTACAAGTCTATTCAAATAGTTTTGCACAGGGGAATGAAATTATTGAATATTCCGATACCCGAGAAAATGTAACGGCATCTTTGATGGCTTTGGCGGTAGAAAATTTCAGGAGTTTTGTATTGGCGGATGATGAGAAAAATCCGAGTCTTGGCGAGATTGAGATGGGGAGCGGTAAAGTAAGGGGGGAGATGCTTGCTCATGGAGTTTTGAAGTTTAGTTCCGGGGTTAGCGGTGAGAGGCGTTTCGATTCCGCGGGGGTTCATGGTGACGAAGTGGATGGTCAATATGCCTTGAATAACGTGGTTAATCAGGTGATTCGCGGCGAGGTGGATTTGAAGTCCGGCGAATGGTTGGTGGCGATGGGGAATGTCTTAGCCATAAGGCAAAATGTGCGCGAGGTCGGTTATAATTTAAATCGTTTATTTGGTGAACATGGTCGTGGCAAAGCCCAGGGAACTTATGAGCGTGGGAGGGCGGATGAACTGGTCGCCATTGAAGATCGTTTCGGGCCGCGTTCACATACGGACTGGCATGGTACGATTAGTCCGGTGGCGGCGCCGTTTCTGGTTTCTTCAATTCCGGCTGATAAACTGCGCGATCCGAAATATCGGCGATATTTGCGAGAATTTGCGGCGAATTTTGGTTTGCCAAATACTATTGTCCGCCCGTACACCGGAGCGCACAGGTACACCACTTTTGAATGGAGCGCTACAGAGAGAATGACCAGGCGCGGACTTCTTCCTCAGGCGGAGACGGTCGAGCTGGGGCAGATCGGCACCAGACTGTCTGCGGCCATGGTCGGTAAAATTTCCGATGGATTGAGACGGATTTTGGATAATGGTCTGGTGGTTCCCGAAGTTCCGAGTACGGATTTTGGACATAAAACCTGGAGGATTGACGAGCAGGTTTTAAAGCTATCGGAAGATTTTAGATTTGCGCCCGAGGTGATCACGGATTTTATGGAACTGGAAGAAGGGCAATTAATAGCGACGGATGGAAAAAGCGAATACAGAGCGAAAAAAGGACAGGTTTTGGTTTTTCCTCATGCCAGTGTAAAAATAGGGGAGCAGACTTTTTTGCTGGTTTCGCCCGAGGCTACAGGCGCAAACTCATAACTTGGTCTCCTTCCGTGAAGTTTGCCATTTGGGCAATTTTTGTATCGATTGCCGGGCCGGAAGATGTCATTGCGCCGTCCCCTATGGTGGCTCTGAAATTTCTTAAACCTTCAAATCCCTCTCCCAGGGGCTTGAATATAAGTATTTTCACTCTTTCAACTAAGTCTTCTTGAACTTGCAAAGGTGTTGGTCCCTCACCGACGGGGCCTAGCCTGGTGGGCGCGGCATAGTTTGGGCCGCCGTTGATGGGAAAGGTGCCCATAATCTTAAATTCCGGTCCGTATATCTTCACAAGATTGGCACGCGCGGCTTCGGTGGGACCGTTCACGTTTTGCATAACGGTACGAGCATTCGGGGTGATCCTGTCCGCCGGAATAGTTTGAGGAAAAAATTTATCGACCATGGCGTTCCTGTCGGCATCGCTCATTACATTGCCAATGACAGCCGATAAAACAGCGGTGTTCTCAATAGGGATTCCGGTTTTTTCTTCACAATAGGCCATCACTTTAGCCAAGTTTCCATTTTCCCGTAACAACGGAAGGATCATTTCATTCCAAAAGGCATTTTCCTTGGTATCTTGATTGTCAAACGGAGGATTGAAATCCGAAAGCACGGTGTTTGCGTCAAAAAGCGGGCCGTATGCTCTCGCGATTAGGGCGCGAGCCATGCTGATTCCTTTTCCTATGCCTCTTCCCTGAGCTTCCTTAGCCACGCTTACGCCACCAAATTCCAGTGTTGGAGCGGTATAACGATGACGGGTCAAAGAGCCATCGGAATTTGGCATCCACAAGATAGGATCTTCGCCATCGGAGCCCATTTTCACCACTGCGCCTCCGCCAACTATTTGCCGTTCGCCATTCTCTCGTATTTCTTCCGCTACGACATTCACCTGTGTCGGAGTGCCACGGCCACTTATACTATTTTGAGAAGCGGCGATAATTTTTTTAACCGCTGACGGGTCGGTAGGTGCATGAGGACTGTTGAGCGATTTGTTTGCCTCTGACAACCCTTCGGCGTCAGCTTCTGCTACAGGACGGATTTCGACGATGGATTTATTCATGACGGCAGCATAAGGGCAGTGGCACGATTGTTCAATACGTCAATGGCGCGATTTGGTTTACATCCTTTGTTGAATGTGGTGGGGCGGCCTATCCATGCTGATGTGGTCTGCCGATTCTGTGTTTTGCCGATTCGTTTCCTTGCAGGTCTATGTAAAAATTTAAAAAGGACAGAACTTCCTGTCCGAGAGCGGCTCTAAGTATGGCTCTGGTATTGCGTTGTTGTCGTCTATAGACTCGGGTTTCCGGTAAGACGTTGATGGTCGCCTGTGCATTGTAATTGCTCAGTTTTAATTTGGTAAAGGCTGCATCCAGTGCGGCACAACTTGGTTCCAATTCTCCGACGGCGTTGTGGCGAATTAAATGAATTCCTTTTCTTCCAAGAACGGTACTACCGTTTTGTTTTAAAACCTTGGCGGTTTGTGCCATGGTGGCCACCATCACTTCGGCCAGTTCTCTCATATTGCTTTCAAGATGAACTTCGTGAATTTGCCAGCCTCTTGCGGCCGCTTCTGCGAGGTAATTCTCAACATCAAAAGACACAATTCCACCAGCATGCAGATCGTCGATAAGCAAAAGATTAACAACAGTGAAACCGCTATTTTTCAAGGTGTCTGCCAACATGGCGGCGATTTTCATTTGGAGGTAGTGATCCTCTCCGGGACTTTCATGGCCATAAATATGGGCCGCCTCCAGGACAACTCGACTGGCCCTCATGGATATCAAGGCCTTATTCATCAAGTAGATCTGGTCCGCATGCCTTCTCTGAAATGTTGCCAATTCAGAGTGGGGTATTGTTTCGGAGGGCTCGACCGTGGACGTAACCCGTCGTTCTTCCTCTGCTGTACCGAGAAGTTCCATATGCTTAATTACAGGAGGTCATTGTATGGAAAGGGCATGTGGACGTCAATTTATTCGTATATTTCATTTGTTAAACAATGTGCCGATCCTCCCGAAAAATTGTAGTCAACAAGTGGGACGACACAATGTTTTATACCCAATTTCTTCAATCTTTCTTCTACTTGCGGTGTTGAAAATAGTGATCCACTTATCAAAAATCCCTTACCGACCAGGCAGTTTACAGCATAATTGCCCAGTCCGTCTTTGTCCGAGGAATCTTTGTTGTTGATGGTGATAATCGGGATGTTTAATTTTGCTAATTGTTCAAAGCTGTCTTTTTCCAACATGTTTTTGGCGACGACTACGGCAATCAATTCGTTTTTTGCGCTAATTACAGGTGTAAAAACAGTGTCCAGATGGTAGCCCTTGGATTTGATTAAACAAAAATGCTCCGGTTTGATTAAATTTTTTACAAAATTATGTCCCTGTGTGTTTGCGCGCGACAGTCCACCAAAATAAAAAGATCCTTTTGACGTTTGCAAATAATAAACTTCTCCAAATTCGAGGAAGGCCTCTTTTGGCAGAGAAATAAGCTTTTTCTTGAATTTTTTATGAATGATTTTGGCGTAAGCTTCGGCTTCGGGTTGACGTTTTTTTGCGTTGAAGTGCGCCTTGATCCAATAGTTTTTGAACATCATACCGACATCTCTCACAAAAACACCGTCGTGATGAAAGCCATCGGTAGTGTCCAATTCAGAAGGAAGTTTTAGAACAACGACTCTCAGGCCAACGAGTTTTAAGGTTTCCCTGAGTTTAAGGAAACTTTTTTTTAACCTTTTTTGATCAGGAATGATTTTATTTTGATTTGCGTACAGGGAGGCCTTGCACAAAGCATTGTCGCCACCACCGTCGCTTACGGGATATCCCATTGCCCAACAATTTAAAGGAGGCTCTGTAATTATTATTTTACGAATCATGACGGTTTTTATTGTATCACCGGTGAGGCGTTTGACAAAACCGGTCAATGAGAGGTAGGATTGGTTTCCTGTAATAGAAAATAATGGGAAGTGAAAATGAAAAACTGGCGCTTATCAATCCACCTCTGGACGAAGGGCGCGGTTTGTGTATAGATGCCGGTTATTGGCAACCCCTTAATTTGTTGACCCTTGGTTCGTACTTGCGAAAGAATGGTTTTGAAGGCGAGATGAAACTTTTTGATAGGGAGGTACAGACAAGGGAAGCTCTTTTGCGGGACCTGGACGAGTTTGCGCCGACTACCGTCGGTTTATCTCCAACCATAGACAGTTATCGTACGACTCTGCAAATAGCCCATGATCGGAAGGAAAAGGGGGCGAGGGTGGTAGTCGGAGGTAATTATTCTACCGGTTTAAGTGATCAAATCGTCAGAACTCGCGAAGATATTGATTGTGTAGTTGTTAACGACGGAGAGGAACCGTTGCAAAGAATACTGGAAGGAAAAGATTTTAAGGATATTCCAAATTTGGTATTTAGAGGATCCGGTGGGGAAGTAGTGAAAACGCCTGTGCAATATGCCTCAACCGCTTCCAAAACGGCTTTGGATTACAGTCTCGTTGATCTTCCGCAATACTTCGCGAATTATGCCAAATCTCCCAATCCCGGGCGGTTTAAGAACCCTTTGACCGTACTGTCTCAAAGAGGATGCGCATGGAGAGATGTGACAGGAGGGTGTGTGTTTTGTTCGAGAATTGAACCTCAGTCCGTATATGACGCGCCACCGACCGTGTGGTCCAGACTGGAAGAATATAGAGATAGGCATGGTGTGGATGCGCTGATAGACGTGGGGGATGATTTTATAGGGAATAAAAATTGGTTTGCGGAATTTTACGCAACAAGACCTCTTTCGATGGAGGATATAGGCATTCGATTTATTTATTCAAGATCAAACAATATTACAACTGAGAACGCGGATAGGCTGGCAGCTATGCACACCCAGGAAGTGTTTTTGGGCTTGGAATCCGGGGACAGTGCGGTCTTAAAACATACCGTAAAAGGAAATTCACCACAAAATCATCTCCGTACATTAGCGTTGCTTAAAGAAAGAGGTATTCAGGCGATTGCGGCTTTCGTGCTTGGTTTGCCCGGCGAAAGCAAGGATTCTCTGCAAAGAACCAAGGATCATATTGCTAAGGTGATGGATATGGGAAATATCAGTGAACTTATTGTGGGTTCGATGACTCCTCTGCCTTTGGCGCCGGCGTGGGATCAATTGATGGCCGTTCCCGGAATGCGGCAAAAATATGGGGAATCCGACGTTCTTGATCTGGAGGGACTGCAGAAAGAATGGTTAGCGAAATATTGCGAGGTGGGAATGGACGAAATTTACCGTCTAATTGAGGATGTCACCAAACAATATAAACATACGGTTTTTGATTTCGATGCCAGAGGGGCGCAAGGCTGATTATTTTAGTAGGTTCTTTAGATCAGGCGCGACGAATGGCATTTTTTAACGGACAAATAGCAGCAATTGATGTTCCTGATCTTCTTCAACAAACCGGTAATAATTGGCCACATGCAATGAGTCATGCCCTGTCCGGGATTTTAGCTGAAGCGGACAAGGCCGGGATGGAAGCTACCATTGAGGATTTACGACCACTTACTGAGGCTTTTCGCCGACAGGGAGCGTTTGGTAATTTTCCACCGGAAAAAGTTTCAAATTTTGTGACGATGGTAATCGCTCAATATAATATTACAAAAGATATTGGCGTGCCTCTTGGGTCTACTTTGGGGAAGATAGAGGACTCCATTCAAACAGGGGAACTGGAACGGGCGAAAGGAGTAGGTGAAATTGAGGGGATTCTTGAGCTGGTGAAGTCCAGAATCGACGCTATGAAAATCACTGAGGAGATTCGCGCTATGCTTCTTCAGTGGCTTAATTTTCACAAAGTAGAAGTGCCGCCGAAAAGTCTTAATCCGGAGGATTTAAAAGGAGAAATGGATGATTTGGCCAGAAGTTGGGCTTCAAAAGTTAGGAGTGGTGAATATTTTGGCGATCAAAATTCCAGTCCGGTAATGCAGGAATGGTTTGATTCCAATAGTGTCGTGGATAGAGTACCACCGACTGCAAAAATGGATATGCAATTTTACACTATGCTTTACGAAGTAATGAAGTGGGCAACAGAAAAAGAGATACCGTTTGCCTTAAAAAATGCGGTGCAGCTTGCGGGGGAATTTGAAAAAGTAATAGATATGAATAAGCCTGGTACTACACACGCACTTTATATGCAATGGGCTCCCTCTGCATTCTGGAGAGGAAAAATGGCGCAAGAGGTGGGTCTCGCGCTTCCTCCTTTCGAAGGTATTCAGCGAATGGTGGTAATGGCAATTGCAAATGGCTCGCTTGTTCCACTAAATAATATCTTAACAAAAATTGTAAACGTGGAGGATTTTGGTAAAGATAAGTCTCTGGGAGAGGATACTTTAAAGGATTTACAAGGTTTCGGTAAGTCTTGTCTGCAATTTGCCCGGAAGGCTTTTAACCAATGTAGCAATCCTACAACTTTTGCCCAAACCGTTTTTGAACACATGGCTACAATTGCGCGGGGATTTTCTGCTCGTTCAAAAGATGGGCAAGTGGATCAATCTGTCGCGGAGAAAGAAATAATTGATAGCGTGATAGCACGATTTGGTGTGCTGTTTCGCTTTCATCAAGAGGCTCTTTCCAAGCTTTTGCTACAGCAAGGAGGTACGGTCTCGCCGGAAGGGGCGAACGATGAGGATATCGCGAAGGATTGCTTGCGACTATTCGTTCAAAAAACCGGTGCGTCTAAATAAGGCAATTATGTTGAATGTTTTTTGATTTAAGTCTCTTGATGAATTTATCAAGGGATTTGTGCGTATATAGTTTTTTTCCCCAAGTTTCCTCTGAAACCGGAAGGGTTTTTTCTGAAATAATATATTCCATAATTTCATGAAAAAACATGAAGCAATGTTCGGCCGTTTTTTTTCTTAAGGATGAGGCTGTTTCATTTCCGTTTAAAGCGAAATAGCTGGCTTTGATTATTTTTCCCTTATCAATATCCTCATTCATGTGGTGACAGGTGACGCCGTAAACTTTGTCCTGGTTGTATAAAGAATGGACATATCCGCCAATGCCACGGTAGGAAGGAGGGGCTGGGTGAAAATTTATCGCTCCCTTCGTCGCTGAATTAATAATTTGTTTTGGAAGAAGCAGGTCGGATTTGAAAGAAATTATCCATTCGCCATGCCAATCTAAAGCTGGCAATGCCGGGTCTCCGTGATCCCAGAAAATGCTTTGTGATTCAAAAAAATATCCCTCAATAGATTCAAAGGCTTTGTAGCACAAAGGTGATTTTTCGGAGATAAATAATATTTTAGTATTACTATTCATGATTATTTTAGTAGTTTTTCATAGACTTCAATCCCCAGATTTCCTGGTGCACCGAGGCTGATTTTTGAGCGGATGTTTTTTTGGTAATCAATGGTGACGCGATTCAGCTGGTCCATTGCCAGAAGGTAGGCGTCACGAAAGGCCAGACCCTTCTCTTTTACCAGGTCATTGGCGACATCCGCGGCAAAGATATCCTTGGAGATTTTTGCCAAAATCGACTCGCGGTTTGGAGTAAGGGCGTCGAGCATTTTGCCGACGATCGTAAGGCTGTTCATGGCTATTTCAAAAGCGTCCAAGGTGGCACGTTTCACGAATTTTAAATCTTTGTTGTAACCGGAAAGCTGATTTTTTGTTAAGTCCTGAATCTGATGCTGCAGCGAAATCACGACGCTTACCTGTCCGCGTAATACCTCCATGTAGTCCAGGTTTTTCTTCTGCGGCATGATAGACGAACCGGTAGTCATGGAGTCGGCCACGGTAAAGTAGCCGAATTCGCGAGTGGTGAAAATAATCATGTCCTGGGCGAATCGTCCGAGGGTGAGCATGAGCTGCACAATGGCTTCCAGGGCCATGCTTTCGAATTTACCCCTGCTGGTCTGGCAGTAGAGCGAGTTCATTTGCACTTTGGCAAAACCCAATTCCCGAGTAGTCATATCGCGATTAAGCTTGATTGCCACGCCGAATCCGGCTGCCGATCCGAGCGGATTTTTGTCGATGGCGGCGGCGACTTGCAGAACAAAATTTTTGTCATCAATCAGGCTCTCTACAAATGAGCAGAAATAGTGGCCAAGCGAAGAGAGCATGGCTTGTTGTGAATGGCTGTAGCCCGGAAAAGGGATGTCCCGATGAGTTTTGGCCATTTTCAGGAAATGTTTTGCCAGCACGGAAATTTCTCCGTCCAGTTTGGCCAGAGCGTCTTTCATCTGCAGTCTTGTGGCCACAAGTACCTGGTCATTGCGACTTCTGCCGGTGTGAATTTTTTTGCCGGCGTCGCCATATTTTTCCGTGAGAAATTTTTCAATCGCACTGTGACAATCTTCGTCAGCCGGAGTTACTTTGAATTCGTCCTTTTTGTATAAATCTAAAATTTCATCCAGTCCTTTTTGGAGAGCGGCGTTTTCTTTTTTGGTAAGAATCCCGATGCTTTCGAGCATTTTCGCGTGTGCTTTTGAGGCGGCGATATCGTAGGGGATAAGCGCATTATCCGGTATTCCCTTGCTTACGAGATATTGTTCGCTGAAGGCGTCTGTGCTCATGTTTGTTATTTTTTGCCAGATTTTTTTCATAAAAATTGATTAAGAAACGCGAGCCAAATAACAAGCTATCTTCCCTTGTTTTATATCCTTTTTTGGAAAAATAATAAAGGAATCTTTTGCGGCGCGAATGTTTATATCGCCGTCACGGGCTATAATTTTGCCTTTTTTAACGGTGTTAAAATTCGCAAAATCCTGGGCAAAAGTGAAGGAAGTCGACTGGGGCACGACATGATCGTAGATGGTCAGGCGGGTGCTCTTGTTTGTGATTTTTGGCTCGGGTAGATTGAAATCACAAGCTCCGGTTTTTTGTAAGAATAATTTTACTTTTGAGAGAACGTCGTCGATGGCGAGCGGATCCCGATGCCAACCGGACTCAAAAGTAAGACCCAATCCGCCATGTCTGTCCACAAAATTATCGGCGGAAGTGACGAGATCTTCCGGTCTAAAATCCGGCGAGGCCGAAACTATGTATTTTACTCCCATAAGGTCGGCAAGAGCCAGATGTTTTGCGTCCGGTTCACAATAGACGAATGGTACGGATGGTTTGATGGTGGAGTGTATATCGAGTAAATAGTGACTTTTGGCGAGGATGGGAGTGATTTCCGCGACCCTTTTTTCTTCAATATTTTTGCCGCGCGAATTTATTTTTCTGTTAACTCCAAAAAGGCGATTCAGGTCGCTGTCGATGAAACGCACATTACGAGTGTAGGCCTCCGGGTTGCCAAGAATTAAATAAACATCGGCGCGTAAAATGGCAGTGTGCAGCACTTTTTTCAGCTGTTCCAAAACCGCCGCGCCAATGCGTTCGTTGCCGTGAACAGCGCCCATAATACAAACGGCTTTGGCGGATTGGCCATTGCCGACAAAAGTTTTATTCATTAACGTAAGTTTGTTTTTCCTTATCCACGGTGATCATCGTACCGGCACCGCGTTTGGTGTAAATTTCTTCCAGGAGTCCATGGCGGGCAAGGCCGTTTAAAATATGCACACGTTTAACGCCGCGCTTCACGGCGGTGATACAATTTTCCAATTTTACTTTCATGCCGCCTACGGCGACACCGTTTTTGATCAATTTTTTCGCTTCTTTGCAAGTGAGCGTGCGCAATAATTTTCCGCCGTCCATGACCCCATCGGTATTGGTGAAAAGTACCATTTTCTCCGCTTTTACCGCGCCGGCAATTTCGGTGGCGATGGTGTCGGCATTGATGTTTACGATCACGCCGCCGCTCGTGACACCCAGGGGAGAAACAACCGGAAGGTAACCTTTTGCCATCAGGTCAAATAAGATTTGAGGATGAACTTTTTTTACGTCTCCCACGAAACCATAATCAAATTTTTTCTTGGAACGCATTTTGACGTCCAAAAGTCCTCCGTCCAATCCGCTGACGCGCAGACCCTTCATCTTTAATTTTTTCATCAAACTCAGGATTTCCAGATTTAAACTGCCGCCGTAAAGCATTTTCGCCACTTCCAGGTCTTTTTTACCTGTGACGCGACGTCCATCTTTTTTTACCGGCGCATGTCCGAGCTGCCTGGAAAGCGTGTCCGCCTGCGGTCCGCCACCGTGTACCAGCACGACCATGATGCCGTGTTCGTGGAGGTTTTTAATATCTCGAAGAATATTTTTTAAAATGACGGATGATGCGACCACCTCTCCGCCAATTTTGAGTACGAAAGTTTTTCCGGCGAATTTGTGGAGGTAAAAATACTTTTTGTTCATGGCGTTCATAGGGCGATTAGTGTTGAGAAATAGTGGAGGTGAAAATTTCAAAAAAATCGTCGATGTCTTCATCGGTGATAACGAGTGGCGGCGTAATACGTATGACGGTTTTGCGGCTGGAGGAGCCGATAATTAGGCCGTGATCCAGACAAGCCTTGATGAGCCAGCTCACGTCGCTGTCAAATTCGATGCCGAGTAGCAGACCTGTGCCGAGGACGTTTTTTACTCCCGAAATTTTGCTCACCCCGTCTATAATGCGCTTTGATTTTCTGCGGACCTCTTCCAGAAAACCGGCGGAAGTGAGGACATTAAATACCGCGAGTGAGGCACTGCAGGGAATAGGTCCGCCGCCGAACGTCGTGGCGTGATCGTAGACTTCCACTTTTTCCGCGACGTGATCGGCCACCATGACTGCGGCAAGCGGTAGTCCTGCGGCAAGGCCTTTGGCGGTGGTAATAATATCCGGATGAATGCCGAGTGCACGGGAAAACCAGATGTCCGAGCCGTTACGACCGCAGCCAGTCTGTACTTCGTCAATAATCAGCAGAATCCCTTTCTCCCGACAAAAGGTTTCCAATTCGCGGTAGAATACGGGTGCGGCCATATACATGCCACCGATGCTTTGAATCGGTTCGCAGATGATGGCGGCGGTATCTTCATCATATAAATTTTTCACGCTTGCCATGTCCCCCAAATCGGCAAAAGAAGTGTAGGAGGTGATATTGGGTTCAAACTTGTGATAGGAGGTCACGCCGGTAATGCCAATATTGGCAATGGAGCGACCGTGAAAAGAATTTTTGAAGGAAATGATCTTTTTTTTGCCGGATAATTTGCGGGCTATTTTTAGCGCCGCTTCGTTGGCTTCCGAACCGGAATTGGTGAGATATATTTTGTATGAATCGGGGAGCAGTGTGTGAGCGATTTTTTCGGCCAGAAGAGCGGCCGGAGCCGAATAAAAGACATTGGAATAAAAAGTCATTTCGTCGGCCTGTTTTTTGATAGCCGCGGTGACGGCGGGATGGCACTGTCCCATCGAACAGACCGCGTGCCCTGCGTAAAAATCCAGATATTTTTTTCCGCTATCATCCACTAGGCGCGCGCCCGCCCCCTTTACCAGGGTGAGGGGATAACGTTTGTAGACATTGAGACTATAGGCGTCATCTCTTTCAACGGTGTTCATGGCAAATAATTTAAGGATATAGTGGCAGGATCAGGTCAAGTCCGCGCGACTCTTCCAGGCCCATCATCAGGTTCATGTTTTGTATGGCTTGTCCGGCTGCGCCTTTGACTAAATTATCAATTACCGACTGGATGACAACGGTTTCGCCGATGCGTGTTACTGAAATATCACAAAAATTTGAACCTACCACGTCGGCCAGGGCCACAACCGACTTTACTCTCACGAAAGAGCGGCCTTTGTAATATGCGTCAAAATGATTTTGTAATTGTTTTTCGTCAAATTTCTGAAACTTGCCGGTCACGCTCGAGACAAAAATCGTGGCAAAAATTCCCCTGGTGAAAGGACCGCTTGTCGGCACCATAGTGATTTGTTTGATGGAAACGCCAAGTGTCTGGGCGATTTCCGGCAGATGCTGATGAGCGCCGATTTTGTAACTTTTCATGTTGTGGGCGCGTACCGCATGATGGGTGGTTTCTGAAGGAATTTTGCCGGAGCCGCTGGATCCGGTAACGGCCATCACATGGGCTTTTTCGTAGGCGGCGTCGAGCGGCAAAAGCGCGAGTGCTATGGCTGTAGCAAAGCAGCCCGGGTTGGCGATGCAATCGGCGGCGGCTATGGCCTTTTCATTAAGCTCACTCAGGCCATAAACAAAATTTTTGAGTCCCGCGGCGTAGGAATGTTTCGCGCCATAATATTGTTGAAATTCCGATAAACTTTTCAAACGAAAATCTCCCGAGAGATCGATGATTTTTGTTTTTTTAATCATCAAGGGAACGATGGTTTGGGAAACCAAATGCGGCAGTGCGAGAAACACCACGTCGCTGTTTTTGGCCACTTGTTCGTAGCTCGCAGACGAGAGTGGACAGAGCAGGCCCGCAAGATGTGGATATTGCTGCGATAAATCGCCGTCTTTGGTACTCGCGGAAACCAGATGTTTAATTTCGACGTCGGGATGGGGTTTAAGCATTCTCAGGAGTTCGAGTCCGATGTAGCCGGTGATGCCGACAATTGATACGCTGATTTTTTTGGACATGGATGGAAAATTATTTTTTCAGACAAGTGCTTAAAAGATGCTTGAAAAGTTTCTCGCTGTCGAGGAAAGCATTGAATCCGGGAAGATTCAGTTCTTTTTTGATAAAACTTACGCCAACGCTGTTGTCCGTAACCGGTCCGGAGACAATGTCGAGAGGGGCGCCAATTTCGGCGCACACTTCTTTTAATTTCATGGCCCCGACTGGGTCGTAGGCGCAGCCGATGTGCGCGGCGATGTTCTTTTGAATTTCGGGATCTTTCAGGCAGGACATCACTCCGTATTCGCCGAAAATTCCGTCTCCAAATTCAATGATAATAAAGTCCGGTCCGCCCTTTGTCAGATAATCAATCGCGCCTTTGGCCACCTGTACCGCGTCTTTTTGGTGAACTGTCGAGGGAAAACCGGCATCCAGAAAGGAAACGACGGTACTCGCACCATAATCCCGCATGCTTTCGGTGTCTCTCATGGCTGCCACTCCGGCGAGTTTTGCGCCGAACATTTTGAGGCGCGCTCTTTTGGCATGTTTGATGATTTCACCGGCGACGGAAGTCTTACCGACATTCATGCAGGTGCCGCTTACCACTATCAATGGGGCCGCTTTACCCAGATGTTCCAGCGGAGAAAACAGGATGTGATCTTTGATGCTTAGTGGTTTGTCATTGGACATTACGGCACCCAAAACCTTCACTTTCAGGGCATTGCCCACTTCTTTGATATTGGCGCTTAGGCAAATGCCCGAGACGCCCCCGAGATTTAACACGTTGATTATGTCGCCCACGGCAACACTGTCCGGTACTCTACCCACGAAACCACGCAGGGCCTGCCTATTACCAAGGGCCACAGCCAAAATATCGCCTTTGTGCATGGTGGATAATCTTCCGGAGACGAGCTCGAGTTGGTTGTAAACTTTTTTGTCTTCCAGTACTTCTACGGCCAGAACGGCTCCTTCGCGACAATCGATTTGTGGGGAGATGGCAACGTCAAATCCCATATTGGTATTCTTTACAACCGAAGCGATTTTATCAATGATGATGTTCATAAAAAATAATTAAGGGTGAAGAATATATTGTAAGAGAGCCATTTGCGCCCACATGCGATTTTCGGCCTCCTGAATAATCAGTGAATTTTTTGAATCTAAAACTTCATCGGTTACTTCCACATTTCTGCGGACAGGAAGACAGTGCAAAAATTTTGCGTTGTTGGTTAGGGTCATTTTTTTCGCCGTGAGTTGCCAGTCCCGGTGTTTATTTCTTGTCAATTTTTCCTGCTCCCAGTTGCCAAAATGCTCCAGGGAAAGCCAGCTTTTCTCGCACACAATATCGGCATTGACGAGCGCCTGATCCTGGTCGTGCAGGACTTGCAGCGATCCGCCGCCGGCTTTTGCCAGCTCCTCGGCCTTTTTCATTACGGCACTATCCAGGGGAAATTCTTTGGGGCAGGCCAGGGTCACGTCCATGCCAAACAATGCCGGTATGCTGAGCTGAGAATGTGGTGTGGCCAGGGGCAAAGGTTTCGGATGCGGGGCCCAGGTCAGGGCGTATTTTTTCTTCACGACATTACCGAGAACCTCTTTCATCGTCATGGCATCCGCAAGTCCCTGGCAGGGATGAAACATGTTTGATTCCATGTTGATAATCGGCTTATTCGCGTACTTCAATACCTGTTCAAAAAAACTATCGGCGAGCATTTCTTCCTTGCCCATGGCGAGTGATTGCGAATTATCGCCCGCCGGAATAAAGTCGCTTTTGCGAATCGCCACCACGTCGCTATAGCTGCATACCACTCGAATAAATTCGCTGATATGTTCGCTGGCGCTGCCGTCCATTACCGCACCTTCGGTGTATTCCAATTTTCTACTTTGGCTCATGTCCAGAACATTTGCGATGCCCGATAATTTTTGCATGCCGGCCTGAAACGACAGGAGTGTTCTGAGCGAAGGATTGTAAAAAATCGCCGTCAGCACCTTGCCCTTCAGAACGTCTGAGCCTCCTGCGGTTTTTAGGCGTATGCCATTTTCCACGATATCGTTCATCGTTTCTTTGGAAAATTCCAGGCCGGTAATAAAGTGTTTCATGTACGTTTTTTGTGAGCAATAATTCCTTCGAGTCCGTAAATTTTTGAAAAACCCTGAGCGTCGCGCCCATTCCAGAAGCTGTTTTCTTCTCCGTAGCTTGCGAATTTTGAGTCCATCAAAGAATATGGACTTTTTGAACCGACAATAATGATATTTCCCTTATGCAATCGCAGGGTTACTTCTCCCGTCACTGTTTTTTGGCTGGAGTCAATCATCGCCTCGATGTCCTCTATGACCGGATCGAAATACAATCCTTCGTGAACGCTGTCGCCCCACACGCTACCCAGATGATCCTTCCAGAAAATTTGTTTTGAGGTGAGTACGGATTTTTCCAGTTCCTTGTGCACTTCAATCAGCACACGCAAGGCTGCGGCCTCGAAAACAATTCTGCCTTTTATGCCCAAAATAGTTGTGCCCAGATGAGTACCTCTGCCGACGCCATTTCTTTGTGCGACGGTTTTTATTGTATCGATTAGCTTTAAGCCGGCCATTTTTTGTGAATTTACCGAGACTGCGACGCCTTTTTCAAAGCCAATTTTCAATTCTTCTCCTTTATTTGGCGCACTCTCAATGGTGGCAATATTCGGGTAAATTTCGTCGGGTACCAGTCCCAGCGGAGTCTTCGTTTCCTTTCCTCCGATGGTTGTGCCGAGTACGCCCACATTAATAGAGTAGTCGAGATTTTTCTGGGGAACTTCAACGCCTTTTGTCTTGAGGTAGGCCACTTCCTGTGGTCTGGTGAACTGCTCATCGCGAATCGGTGCGAGGATTTCGACGTTATCTATCATGGCTCTTAAACAAAGATCAAACCTTACCTGGTCGTTGCCCGCTCCGGTGGAGCCGTGGGCGACGGTGGTGATTCCCATTTTTGATGCCAACTCGGCAATTTTTTTGGCGGCAACGATTCTTTCCGGTCCTACACAGGCCGGATAAACACCGCCTCGCAAATAATTGGCCTGAATAATTTTTACTACAAAATCATCATAGAGTTCGTTTACTGCGTTGATTTCCTTGTGTCCGTATGCGCCAAGATCCTTACTCTTTTTGGCGATCGCGGCCATTTCTGCGCCGGAAAATCCACCGGTGTTTACCGTTGCGGTGTAAACACCGTAGCCTTTTTCTATCAGATAGGGAACCAGAAAACTGGTGTCGAGCCCTCCTGAGAAGGCGAGAATGATTTTTTTTGCTTTAGGCATAGATTGGTGAAAATAAAAAAACTCTCATTCCTAAACGCGTCATGTGACGGGTTTAGGGACGAGAGCATAAAAATGCTTCGTGGTACCACCCTAGTTTGTCCCCAAAAAATTGAGGACCTTTATTTAGCTGCTCTTGTCTCCCGTTACGTAAGGCGCGTTCTGTCTATTCCTGATTACCCGGTTTCCACCACCCCGGACTCTCTCTAAATTGGAAAAGACTTACTATTCCTTTCTGATAGTGTCCATATTACTTATATGCTGATAAAAGTCAAGAAAAGTCAAGGAATCTATGAAAATTAAAATTTGTCTAAAAAATAATCGTGGAGTAGGATTTTGTCTTGGATGTAACCCAAAACATATGTCCCATGATATTCAGCACAAATTGTATTCGCAGGTTGGCAGAGAGGAATCTTCCGCAGAGGCTCAAACCGCTTCGGCGGTAGTGATGGTCAGGCCGGCAGAATTTAGACTTAATTTTGATACGGCAGCGGATAATGCTTACCAGGAAAAGCCGGAGAACATATTGGTGGAAGAATTTGAAGCTTTGGCCAAATCGCGGGAAGAGGCGTTTGAGAAATATCCCAATTTGAAGGAGAGGGTTCAGGCTCATGACGGGCAAACGCATGCGGGGGCAATCAGGGAGTTTGATGAGATGGTTGAATTATTGAGAAGAAAGGCGATAGAAGTCATTGTTGTTCCCGGTGTGCTTGAGCATAGTAGTGCCGATGAAGTTTTTCCCAATAATCCTCTTTCTTTGCATGCGGAAGATGGTGGAACGGCGGTCAAATATCCTATGGCAAAAGTTAGTCGTCGTCGCGAAAAAGAATTACCAATCGTGGATAAACTTGTTGAGGAGTACGGATATAAAGTTGCGAAAGTACTTGACCTTTCGGGTCTTGAGGACAAAGGAAATTTTGTTGAGGGTACGGGAAGTATGGTACTGGATCGGGAAAACAAGATTGCTTATGCCTCCTTGTCTCAAAGAACGACACCCGGGGGAGTGGCAGCTTTTGCAAAGGCCATGGGATATACGCCTATTAGTTTCAGAAGTGTTGATAAACTCCACAGGGCTAGTGGTCCTGACCGTAGGCCGGCCGATGTTTATCATGCAAATGTTGTGATGTCCGTCGGTGATAAATTTGCCGTTATTTGTGCGGGAGCTATCGAGAATGAACTGGAGAGGATGAGGGTTTCGAATTCTTTACTATTAACGGGAAAAGAAGTCATAGAAATAACTACCGAGCAGATGAATGGATTTGCAGGAAATATTTTGCAGGTGCGTGATAGAGAGGGCAATCCGAGAATTGTAATGTCGGAGACGGCTTATAGGAGTTTTACAGTTGAACAGCTCGAGAGTTTGAGCAAGTATGGAGAAATTGTTCCCGCTCCAATACCAACAATAGAAAAAAATGGTGGCGGTAGCGCGAGGTGCATGATACTGGAAGTGCATCTTCCGCGGCAGGAAGCAACGAGGTTAGTATAATTGTTTGGCGATGACCGTGGACCGGATGGTCCTGAGGTCTTCGACCGGTAGGACGGTCTCTATTGCCTTGGGGCGTGGGATATTGCGGTCTTGATTTCGGCAAAGTCTTTATCTAATTCTTGGCAAGAAAATGAGTTGCACGATGTGCGGCTCCGGTGTATAAGGTCTCCACAATTTTTTAAATTTTTATATATGAGTATGAATGGGGATCAAATGGCGCTGGCTCCTTTTTCACAGGCAGAATTAGAAATTTTAGATGATGATGCCGGGATTATTGAAGAGCCGGAAATGGAAAAATTACCAGCAAATCCAGTTGTCGAACCGAGCCGGATTGATACGTCACATTTGCTTGAAGATATGGAAGCGTGCTCCGATGTGATTGCGGGAGTTCTACAAAAGGTTGCCGGTTTATACGGTAGGGATTCCGGCACGGAATGGGCCTGGAGCAGGGCCAGAGACAATGCCAGGAATTTGAGACTATCGGCAAATCTTATTAAAAGCGGACAGCTTAGTAATGAGGATAGAGAAACTCCCCACGCGTATTTTCAGGCGGATGAGCTGCGATTTGGGCGTGATCGAGACCGTGGAGTTCCACCTGTGAATCATTCGGAGCCTATCAATGGTAATCAGCTTCGGGATGTGAGAAATTTCGCGCAATATTTGCGTCTGCCGGAGGGGTCTGATATTGAAAAAGCCCTGATTGCTGAAATAGCCCGCAAGGCACGCATGATTCTGAAGCCGGGTGCCGGCGGCCACCATCAAGGCGGATTTTTCGACAGGCAGGCGGTACAATTTTCATGGATTCAAGAAAATGTATTCTCTCCAAAGGGAGAAAAAGGTAAGCGCCCTTATAATATTACCGTGGCTACGCTGGAAGAAATCGCTATGGTAAAATCCACGCGGGCAGGTTCAGGGAAGATCAGGTTGTAACGTCTTTAAAACCTCTGCCGGAGTTTTAGTCTCGACTCCTTTGTTTTTTAAATCTTTGTCAAAAGTTACCAGGCAGGTGCCGAGCCTATTGGCTGCTACGTATTGGACAGCGTCATCAAAATCCAGTCCTAAATCAGAATGTATGGAGTTAATCATCAAATCATCTTCCGTTTTCAAGTCGAAAATCTTGATTTTTTCTTCAAGAATCAGCAGAAGAAATTCTCTCAAGAAATCCGGCTTCTGTTCACCGGATATTGCTTCTATAGCGCTAAGGGCAAATCTTGTGATATATATGTCTTTTTCAAAAATATTTTCACTGATGGCGTTGAGAAGTTTTTTACAATCTTCAGCTTTGGCCTTATTAAAGGCAATTTCAAGAATAATGTTTGTACCAATCAACATAATCTGTCCATTTTTTAGCAATTTCTACAGATGACAGGCCGGGATAAGGGTTTTTCCAAGCTCCAACAAATTTGGAAAACCTGCCATTTTCCAAGTTCAATTTACTGATGTCTTTTCTAAAGCTCTCTTCTTTAAACTTATTCCATGCATCATATTTCTTCATCATCTTTTCAAATTCAACCATAGAAAGAATCACTGAAATCGGCTTGGATTTGCGCACTATTATGCACATGCCTTCGCGGATCGCTCTGTCATTTATTTCTTTAAAGTGATTGCGGGCGTAAGTGGCGGTAACTTGCTGGGATAATCCGGCAGCCAAGGAGGGGGTGTCCATAATAATTATTTTTAAACCGGGTAAATCTTAGCAAATGTACATTTAAATGTTAATTTGGAGCGTAGACGAAATCCGTATTTTATGTCAGAATGGACTTACTGAATAATGAAAATAAAAATGAAATTTCAAGAAAGGCGAAAAACCCGGCGGCTCAGGAAGTGATGCCATTCCCGGAGTTCCAAGTTTAAAAGATTCCCCACTGCAAAGGCCGCTGGCCGGTAAGGTGGCGGAACAAATGACCGCCCCTCAATCGCCGGATGAAAAATGTAATTCAATTGTTGAGGAGCTGCTTAGAGCTGTTTGGAATAATATTAATGGTAAGGGTGTTAAATTGTTCAATCGCGAAAATTTGCGCACAAATGACATCACTGGAGCGTTTTATGGCATAAGGCCATATATTCTCCGGAAAATAAAGGGCGGTGCGGAGTTCGTGGGATATTCCGATGGGGGATGGTTTTAAATTGGTTTAAAGACGGCAAGCTGGACTTATAGATAAAAGCCTTTCGATAGAAAGGATCCAAGCGAGCGACTTTTGGCGTGAATTAATGGAAATATTGATTCATGCTCTTAAGCTAATGTCTCCATACTCGCCAAGTTTTAATAAAAACGGATTTGTGCTTAATACTCATTTCCAGGGATTTACTGACCAGACATTCGACATGAGAACTTTTGATAAAAATCTTAATTATCCGAGAGAATCTGTATCTCAAAAAATCGATAAGTTTGTAAATACAAATATTTTACCTCTTTTGCGAAGTGCTCGTCCCGGCCTGAGCGATAAGGAAATTTTAAACAGTTACTTAATTAAAGAAGAGGTGGGGCCGATCCTTTTTGCGGGGTATACGGGAGATAAGCCCTATAAATTCGCGAAATCAGCTAAGGGATTTACTCTGGAATGTGGCTTTACGGATTTCAGAGATCAGCGGTTTGATCTTGGAGATTATGATGAAAGGTTGAATCTGAAACCTGGGCAGTCTAGGCTTGCGGAAAAGGGAAAAGAAATTACCGATGAAAAATTTACACCTGAGGAACTGGCTTTGATTAAGGAGCAGAAAGAGCATGAAACAAGGCGTGAAAAAGTACAGGCTATTGTTCGGACAAAATTTGGAGACATAGCGGATTACGCGAGAGATATTGCAAATGGCGGAAGTGCTCCCGACATGAGAAAAGTATCGGACGTTTTGGACAGCATTGGAAGTCGCACGCCACAAGTTCAAGGCGTCGTCGCTCCCATGAAACAAATTATGGACTATATGGTAAAAGGTTTACAGGCTGGGCAAAGTATAGGTGAAATAGAGGAGGCTCTTCATGAGGACGGATCTGTATCTCAAATTGAAGCCTTGATGCAGGCCTCAAGCAAATCTAAAGATTATGATGCTCAGGCGGCACTGGAAGTTTCCCGTAGATTTATTTGATGCCCTTAGTAGACATTATGCCGCCGGTGCCGATCATGGTCAGAAAAATATCAAAAATGTTCCATGAAGGGAGATTTTTTCCGGGTTGAGACATTGACCATTTCTGACGACTTGTATATAATATAATTATCAAAAATGATAACTATAGTATATGAAATTTGGGAGTTTTGAAAAATTCTGCATGACCAACGGGTTGACCATCTTTTCCATCAATGATCTAAAAATTCTGTTCAATCAGTATTCAGCAGAATATCTGCGCATTAAGATCTATCGCTGGAAGGAGCGGGGCTATATTTCTAATCTTAAAAATGGATTGTATTATTTTTCTGAAAAAAATCCCGATGAGTTTGAAATTGCATCCAGGCTTATAATTCCTTCCTATATATCTCTGGAGACGGCTCTTTCACATTATAGTATTATTCCGGATGTAAGTGGTGCCGTAGCCTCCGTAACAACAAAAAACACCAGAAATTTTGAAATCAAAGGTGTAAGATATAAATATCATCATGTAAAAAATGTATTGTTTGAAAATTACGCGAATCTGAAAAATGAAATATTTATAGCAACACCTGAAAAAGCCGTTCTTGATTACTTTTATTTTAGAAAGCCGGAAAGAACCGATCAATTTTTTGAACGCATAAATATTGAAGCCGTGAAAATACTAGATGTTAAAAACTTAAAAAAAATTGGAGCCAAATATCCTCAATTGACGAGGGAACTTATTAACTATTTTCTACATGTTATCACTAAACGACCTGCTTGAACTGGCAAAAACAGAAAATATTCCGACGGCAAGAAGACGCGGGATAGTACGTGAATATCTGCAAACGTTGATACTTTTTCACCTGCAAAAAAGTGCTTTGGCTGGCAAAATAATTTTCATAGGTGGCACGGCTCTACGTTTTTTTTATAATCTTCAACGATTTTCTGAAGACCTTGACTTCAATTATCAGGGTGATTTAAAAAGATCCTATCTTGAAAAAATGCTGACTCAAATAGAAAGAGAACTGAAAAATGAAGATATTTATATTCACTTTTCAATACATAAATCTACCGAAACTTATTTTCACTGGAAGGTATACCTTCAGTTTTCCGATATTTTACAAACATACGGCTGTGCAGGGAAAAAAACCGACGCGCTTCATCCGGAAGAGAAGCTGTCGATACAGATGGATTTTCAGAATATCGGGTCTAGAAAATATCCGGTGGAACAAAAAGTGATATCGAGATTTGGTAAAAGATTTATATTCAATACTACAAGCTTAAGCATGTTTCTGGCCGAAAAGTCTAATGCTATTCTTTACAGGAAAGTGCCGAGGGGGAGGGATTTTTTTGATTATATGTCGCTGGTTTTTTTAAATGCAAAAGCAGACCTGAAGTTGCTCAAAATGCGCGAAATCAGCGTAAAGGATAAAAATGAATATGTAAAAAAAATGGCTGTTCGGGCTGCAAAAATAGATTTTGAAAAACTTGGAGCACAGTTGGCGCCATTTTTATTCAGGGAAGAAGACGTCAAAATCATGGGAAATTTTCAAAATTATTTTGCCGATTTGCTGAAGAGGGTATGATCGCGAGAAAATTGTTTTTGCGAAAATTTGCTTTTTTGTTATGATGCGCAGCATGGAAAATGAAATGGATAAGCCGGTTCGTCGCAGCGACTATAAACCGCCGGAATATTTGGTGGACAACGTGAGTCTGGTTTTCAATGTGGTAAATGAAGAACGCGTGGAAGTGACGGGGGAGATGCAGATGAGGGAAAATCCGGAGGCGGTGACAAATTCAGCTACCATTTTACTCAATGTCGGCAGTGAAATTAAAGAGATTACCGGTGTGTGGCTGGATGGCGTCGAGCTGAAACCTGAGCAATACGGGCGTGAAAAATATTCCTTAAATCTACCGGGCAAAAAAGGTAATTTTACCGTGAAAGTCGGTACCGTTATCAGTCCGGCAGAAAATCAAAAACGTCGCGGACTCTATAAAAGCGGTGAACTAATTATTACTCAAAATGAATCCGAGGGTTTCAGGGACATTATCCCTTTTCCCGACAGGCCGGACATTCTCACCAGCTGGACCACGGAAGTGACCGCGCCAAAAGAAATTTATCCGGTAATGCTGGCTACGGGAAATTTGATTTCAAATACGGAAAATGCGGACGGCTCCACTCACACCTCAAAATTTCAAAGCGAACTACATATGCCGTGCTATTTATTTGCTATGGCACTGGGAAAAATGGATGTGCTGACAGAGGATTATTATCTTGATGATCCGACTAAAGCGGGGCAAGGAAAAAACATTAAACTCCAAATTTTTACCGCACCGGGGAAAACCGATCGGGCGGTGATAGCGATGGAATCACTAAAAATGTCGATGCGTTGGGATATGGATAACTGGGGCCGCATGTATCCTTTAAATCAATACAGCATTGTGGCGGCGGATGATTTCAACTTTGGCGCGATGGAAAATCTGGGTTTAAATATTTTCAATAGTGCCTGCGCGATTTCCAGTCCGGAAACCGGCACGGATGAGACTACTATCGGCATTGCCGTGACCGTGGCTCATGAATATTGTCATACGTGGAGAGGGGATTTGGTTACAGTGAGGACGTGGCATGAAGCTGCACTAAAAGAAGGTTTCGTGCGTTTGATGGATTGTACTTTCGAAGGCGAATTGGTGGGAGAAAGTGTCGCGAGAATCAGGACGGTGAGAAATTTGCGCAGTTCACAGTTCAATGAAGACGCGGGAAATTCCGCGCATCAAATTTGGCCGGAAGAATATCACGGTGATCCGGGAGATAGCATTTATACTTCGACTACATATTCGAAAGGCGCGGAAGTGGTGAGAATGGTGAAAACCTTGCTGGGTAAAGAAAAATTCCGCGCGGGTTCGAATTTATATTTTGAAAAATTTTATGGCAAAGCGGCGACGATTGATGATCTGGTAACGTGTTTTCAGGAGGCTAGCGGCAGAGATTTGGGGCAATTTAAACAATGGTTTAAACAGGTGGGAACGCCGGAATGTGAGATTACCGGTGAATACAAAGCTGGCGGGGAGGCGGAAGAGACCGACGGTGTTTTCACTTTGACCGTGAAACACGAGTGCCCGCGTGAACCGAAATATGCTTTGAATTTTCCATTGCAAATGGGGCTGATAGGGCCCGGAGGGAAAGCGGTGGCGCTGGAATTAGCGGAAGATAGTGGTGGACATGATCTTGCTCGCGGCGTGCTGAACATTACAAAAAATGAGCAGACTTTTGTGTTCAAAAATGTACCAAAGGGTAGCGTGCCATCTCTTTTCAGAGGATTTTCCGCGCCGATGAAATATAAATATGACTATACGAATGCGGAATTGAGACATCTAATGGAGCATGACGATGAAGGTTTTAATCGCTATGAAGCCGGGCAGAGAATTGTGAATATGGAATTGGATAAATTGCTGGCGAGTTATAAAGCGGGGCAAAAATTAGTCGTGAATGAAGATACCTTGGAATCTTTTCACGCAATTGTCTTTGAATTAATGGATGAAGATCCTTCTTTGGCCAGAGAAATGCTCATTCTGCCGGGAGAAAAAGAGATGGTGCAAAAAATGGAGGTTTACGATTTTCTGGCGGCAAAAGCGGCACGAGATGCCTTGAGATTGGCTATCGCGGCGAGATTCAAAAATCGTTTTGCCGAGCTTTATAAAAAATATCAGGGAATTACAGCGGAACATGAGGCTAATAGGCAAGCTCCGGTAATAGACAAGGAGGCGATGCTGGCCAGAAGGATAAAAAATATGTGCCTGGCCTATCTGGACTCACAGGGGGCAGAATATATCGCCATGGCGGAGGCTCAGTTTGGGAGTGCGAAAAATATGACTGATGAGTTGGCGGCGCTGAAAATTTTGTCTGACAATAAGGTGAAAAGTGATGCGGCGATGAACGCTTTTTATGAAAAATGGAAGGAGGAGGAATTGGTACTGCAAAAATGGCGCAGCCTGCTGGGGTTGATGGATCTGGACGATGTTTTGGGGAAAGTGGAGGCTTTTGTGGAGTCGGAGCGTTTTGATTTCAATAAGCCCGGGCATGTGCTGAATTTATTGGGTGGTTTTATTGCGAATTCCGCCAGATTTCATGACGCGGAAGGAGGGGGTTATAGGCTGGTGGTAGACGTGGCGATGAAATCAAAAAATCCTTATGCCGCCGCGCGGATTTTGAGGGAAGCTTTTGGCAGTTTGCCAAAAATGGATAAGGTTCGACAAGCGCTGATGAGGACGCAGCTGGAGAGATTTTTGGCGGAGCAGGGAATGGATGACAGTCCGAGATTGGCGGCGAAGAAAATTTTGGAAGGGTGATTATATTTGAAATCCAAACTTTGAATTTTCAAGATCGCAATAATTATAGGAAATTATTTCCGGGTTTTTCAAAGAAAGTTCTAGAGAAAGGACCTTGAGTCTTTGCAAATCTCTCTCTGAAGGGCTCGTTTTCACCTCAAAAGCCTGATTTTTGTTTAAAATGAAATCAATTTCGGCTCCACTTTTTTTCTGATAATAATTTATTTCCCCCTGCGAACGAAGCTGGTGAAATATCGTATTTTCAAAAATATGTCCAATATCTATCCTGGATAACATCGCAACAAGACCGGAATCGCACAAATAAACTTTTGGAGTACTCCTTATTTCTACGTCACGATTTTTTGTAAAAGGGTACACAAGACTAATAAAGTAGGTACTTTCAAGGAAGAGTACATATTCCTTTATGGAAGCCCTGGAAGCGCCTAATTCCGCGGCGAATTTTTGGAAATCCACTTTTGATCCAGCCCTATTAAGAAGTAAAAGCATCAAATCTCTAATGATCCGATTGTTGCGAAAATCTCCCAATTCAACAACTTCTTTATTAAAATACGAACCAAATATATCTTCAAGCGTTTTCTTTTTTTCGCTAACAGTCGTTTTCTGAATTACCCCAGGAAAGCCTCCGAAATTTACGAATTCTTCATATAATTTTTGCCAGGTTAAATAAGACGCTTTGGAAATATTTTTTTTGTCCGGTTTACCTTTTATACCTTTTAATTCCAAAAATTCTTCAAAATCAAATGGATAAAGTTCAAAAAGATATTTCCGGCCGGCGAGTGATTCACTAAAAAGATTTTTAAGATAAAAACTGCTTGATCCCGTAAGAAAAAATTTCCATTTGTAGTGATCAATTGCGTATTTTACAAAAGATGGAATAGATTTTTCAAACTGAATCTCATCCAAAAATAAATATGCCGGCTTGCTTTGATCCAGGCCAAGCTCCCCGAGCGTTAGAATAATTTTTTCGTAATCTTCAAATTCAAAATAGCGGCGATAAAGGGGGTTTTCCAGGTCAAAAAAGAGTTTGTTTTGGCTATTTATCTCGTCGTAAATTTGCTTTAGAATAGTTGTTTTTCCAACTTGGCGCATGCCGGTAATCACGATTGCCTCGTGTGAATTCATTAATTTCTTTATTTTATAGTACAGTTTACGTTTTACCATATTGTAGGCTTATCTTACACAAAGTCGCTCCTTGTGTCAACATCAATGTACTTAAAGTAGAGCCACTCAGGTGTCTGATTGGCTTGAAAACCATGTTTTTTCTCTATACAATGCGTTTTGTTATGCAAAAAAATACTTTAAAATTGAAGAAGGGGCTGGCACAGATGCTCAAGGGCGGCGTGATTATGGATGTAGTTAATGCGGAGCAGGCTCGCATAGCCGAGGAAGCGGGAGCGGTGGCGGTGATGGCTTTGGAGCGCGTTCCTTCCGATATTCGTCGTGATGGAGGCGTGGCGAGGATGAGCGATCCGAAGATGATTAAGGAAATAATGAAGGCGGTTTCGATTCCGGTGATGGCAAAAGTAAGAATCGGACATTTCGTGGAGGCGCAAATTCTTGAGTCTTTGGGCGTGGATTATATTGATGAAAGTGAGGTTTTGACGCCGGCGGATGAGAAATATCATGTAGTGAAGACTGATTTTAAAGTGCCTTTTGTGTGTGGAGCTCGTAATCTGGGTGAGGCGCTGAGGCGCGTGGGAGAGGGCGCGGCGATGATTCGTACGAAAGGCGAGGCGGGCACGGGAAATGTGGTGGAGGCGGTGAGACATATGCGGACTATGAAGGAGGGGATTGCGGCTTTGAGGGGGATGAATGGTTCGAAACTAAAGGATTGGGCTAAGGCTGAGAGAGTGAGTTTGGAGCTGGTCGAAGAGGTGAAACGGCTTGGTCGTCTCATGGTAGTGAATTTTGCCGCTGGTGGGATTGCCACTCCGGCTGATGCGGCGATGATGATGCAGCTTGGTTGTGATGGCGTGTTTGTAGGTAGTGGAATTTTCAAATCCTCCGATCCGGCGAGACGGGCTAAAGCGATCGTGGATGCGACTTTACATTTTGACGATGCGGCTGTTTTGGCTAAATGCAGCGAGGGATTGGGCGAGGCCATGGTCAGCTTGGAAATGAGCAAAGTGGAGAATAAGTTCGCGGAGAGGGGGTGGTAGGGGGATTTCTTTCTTGACTTATTGACATTAACTAGTTAATATTTATGCGTGTGTTAAAATAAACTAGTTGATATGTTGGAAACTATCCTTAAAAAGCAAAATCCTTGGTGGGAGAATAAGCCCTTCGAGTTTAATATTTTTTTCAGAAACATTCTTCCCGAACTGATCAATAATCTTGCGAACGACAAAATAATTGCTCTTGTTGGTAGTCGCCAAGTTGGAAAAACATCCCTGCTATATCTTTTGATAGAGCGTCTTCTAAAATCCGTGAAACCCGTAAATATTTTTTATTTTAACCTTGATGACTTTGAAGTGAGGGGGCTTTTCTCCTCCGCCAATGTCTTTTTGCAATACATCCAAGCCGGAGACGCAATGAAATATGTTTTTATAGATGAAGTTCAGAGGCTGGATAATCCGGGTTTGTTTCTCAAATCAATTCACGATCTCAATTTGAAACTAAAGATTATCGTGAGCGGTTCTTCGCAGCTGGAACTAAGAGCCAAATTGAAAGAATTTTTAGTTGGACGGTTGAGACAACTCGAAATTCCCAGATTAACCTTTGCCGAAATGCGGTCGCTTTCTCATAATATTCCGCAAAAATCAATTCTTGAAAATATGATGATCTATGGCTCATATCCGGAAATCGCCAAGCAAAACAATCCCGAAGAAAAAAAATTGCTACTCAACGATATTTATCAAACTTACCTTCAAAAAGATGTCGCGGATTTTGCCAAAATTGAAAACATCAATGCTTTTAATAAATTGCTGATTTTACTGGCTGCACAGATCGGGTCCTTGTTAAATGTCCATAACCTTTCCAAAACTTTGCGCATCTCCGCTCGAAAAATAAATAATTACCTCGGTGTTTTGGAGGGAACTTTTATCATTAAGCGCCTATATCCGTTTTTTCAAAATTACAAGAAGGAAATCAGTAAAACTCCAAAGATTTACTTTATGGATCTGGGATTACGCAATCTGATACTGGCTAATTGGCAAGTACCGGAATTGCGTAACGACCAGGGTGCGCTATTTGAGAATTTTGTTTTTCTTGAGCTCTATAATCAAGATGTTTATAAACTGAAACATTTTCATTTTTGGCGAACCACCAATCAAACCGAAATTGATTTTATCGTTGAAGACGGAACCACTCTAAAAGCCATAGAAGCCAAATATTCAAACAATAAAAATCCGAAGGCTTTTGCCACTTTCAAGGAGTACTACCCCGGGGCCGTGATGGGATTGATTACGGCGGAAACAGTTGCAAAACT
>CAYZOB010000026.1:0-3915 GCA_964480115.1 uncultured Candidatus Peribacteria bacterium | reverse complement strand
GAAATTGCTCCTGAAGTTAAAAATGGTAAAAATGTATTGATTGTGGCTCATGGCAATACTTTGCGGGCTTTAGTGAAATATCTGGATAATGTTTCCAATCAGGAAATAGTGGAGCTGAATGTTCCAACCGGTGTACCTTTGGTATATGAGCTGGATGCAAACTTGAAGCCGCTCAAGCATTACTATCTTTCTCAATAAATCGTTCTATTAAAGTACCAGTCTAGGATTTGGTCGCCATAGAAAATGACGATGATTGTGGATGTTACCAAAAATGGTCCGAATGCAATGGTGCTTTTTCGGTGAATTTTCTTTTGGGCCAGTAATATAAGGCTGATAATTCCTCCGAGTAAATAAGCGATTACCAAGCCGAGAATGCCATGCATCCAGCCTGAAAATTGTCCACTTGTGCTAAGTAAAATGCCCATCAGCGCACCAAGTCTTAAGTCTCCGCCGCCGATCCATTTACCTTTGGAAAAAATAAATTGAGACAGAAAAAATAGAAAAATCATGCCGCCACCAGTGAGCATGCTTATGGCCGTTTCTGTAGAAAAATTAAAGAAAAATAATCCGATAATAGCGATGGCTATAGCCGGTAAGGATAATTGATCTGGAATTTCCTTGTGCATTAAGTCATAAAATAAAATGGCTATCATGAAGCTGAATTCTACCAGGTAGAATAAGAGGGTTTCGAGCATGTCCCAGTCGATGATATAGCTTTGCATCAGATAGCTGGAAGTGATGCTATTTGTCGAATAGATAGTTGTGATAAAGTTCCATTGTTGAAAGCCGGCTAAGAAAATCAGGCCGGTGAGTAATTCGAGTATGAGGTAATGTGCGGAAATCTTTTTCCCGCAGTAGGCACATTTTCCCCGCAGAAAGAGCCAACTAAGGATAGGAAATAAGTGTCGCCACTTTAGTTTTTTCTTGCAGGCGGGGCAGATGGATCTGCCCATGAATATGCCTTTTTCTTCTGCTTGAATCCGATAAATCACTACGCTCAAAAAGCTGCCAACGGCTGTACCGAGGACGAAAATTATTATTGAGGTGAGAAGGTTCATGAGAAATTGGTTAAGGGGTGGGTTGAGATAAATTGTTGTATCTGGCTGCGGCGAGCTTACCTATGGAGTTACCTCGTCCCAGCATATAGGCTTTTTTATAGAATTCCTTGGCGAGTACTTCATTGCCGAATTTTTCGTAGAGCCAGCCGAAATTCAGGTTTGTGGCATCGAGATTTTGGTCTATGTTTAGAGCGATATCCAGGTTTTCTTTGCCTTTCTGGTAATTTCCCAAAGCAGTGTAAGCCCAGCCAACTAAATTGTAACTCATGGCTTCATTTGGATGAGTCTCCAGTGCTTTCTGACTTAATGTCAGGGCTTTTTGCGGATTATCAAGTTGATCGATATTGAGCCATACCACTCGCTCAAAAACATCAATTTTTTTGGAGTTAAGGCTGAGAACGTTTTCGTAGCTGCTGGCGGATTTTTGATATTCTTTTTTGAGCAGGTATAGGTCTCCAAGTTTCAATTTTACTTGTTCTTTGGGCTCATAGCCGTATTTATCGGCTGATTCTATGTAGTAAATCGCTTTATCTATCTCGTCTTTTGCGAAGTAGGCCAAGCCAAGATAGAAAAGTGTTTCCGGCTTCTGAGGAGTTAATTCTTTGGCTTGGACAAGCGCGTCTATGGCTTCGTTGATTTTGTTTACATTTAGGTAGCTGTAACCAAGCAGAATCCAGGCGTCACGATAATTATTTTTGTTATTTAGAATGTCGTAGAGTAGGGGAATTGCTATCTGATATTCTTGGGTTTCGGTCATGGCTTTGGCCAAAAGTAATTCCAGATAGGCATTTTGGCCTCCTTTGTAATATGAAAAACTTTCAAAAGCCGTGAGATATTTTTGAGTATTCTCTAGAATTGATTCTGCAGCTTTTGGCTCTGCTTTGCTGATTGTCTCAAAGATTTTTTTTGCTCCTTTGAAATCTTTATAGAGGATGGAAATAATGCCACGATAGTATTGAACACGATTGTTTTTTTCATCCAGAGCCCAAATTATACTTTTAGCCTTTTCAATTTGGCGCATGCTGAGATAGGTTTGAGCCAGAGCAATATTTGTGTCGATGGAAGCGATGTGGGTTTTTAATACTTCGGTAAGTAAATCACGAGCTTCGTTGCTTTGATTATTTTTAAGGTAAGTTTCTGAGAGCTTTATGGCCAGGGTTAATTTGTCCGGACTTGCCTCCAGACCTTTTTGGTAGTTAGTGATGGCATTTTCCAGATCGTCTTGATCGAGGTAATTATCACCGGTTTTTTCATAATTGCCGGATGTAGTTGTTTTGATGCGAGGAATCGCTTTTTGTGAATTATTTTTCTTGCTGATTTCCTGGTTTTCGAATTGGTAGGATTGCGGCTTGTTAAGCTGCAGAGTTATAAGTACGACTCCCACTAGTATTATTCCCCATAATGTAGCCAATATTTTTTTCATTATTCAAGTGGTGACGGCTTTTCTTAAAGCTAAGGAATTTGCGAGGCAGATAGCCACGGCAATGGCGTCTGCGCCATCATCCGTCTTTGGTGTGTTTTTTAATGCTAGAATTATTTTAACCATTTGCTGGATCATTTTTTTGTCGGCTTTGCCGTAACCACAGACGGCGGATTTAATTTCCAGAGGTGTAAATTCGGAAATTTGGAGATTTAAATTAGTGCATGTATTGAGAATGACGCCGCGCGCTTCAGATACCGACATGGCGGTTTTGATATTGTTTTGGAAAAATAATTTTTCGATGGCAGCACATTGCGGGTGATATTTTTGAATTAGAGTTGCGAGGTCGGTGGCAATTTGTTGTAGGCGAATGTTTGGTGGATATCCGATTTGGGTCTTTATGCAGCCATAATCAAGTAGGTGGAATTTGCCATTTTGGTGGTCGAGGATGGAGTAGCCGGTAGTGGCAGTGCCTGGATCGATGCCGATTATGCGCATTATATGGTTATGTTGGAAATTATTTTTTCTTTTTTACTGGCGTTGGCAAGGATTACGATTTTATCTTTTGATTTTACTGTTCTATTTTTCTTGAGAATTTGAACGATTTGTTCAATCTTATTTTCTCTCTTCAGGGTGTGTGCAAAAATATTGTTCAATCCCCAGGCAAGAGTTAGTTCGCGAGCGGTTTCTTCTTTTTCACAAATGGTAATAATTGGGGTGTGTGGTCGGTGTCGAGCAAGTTCTCTAGCCGTGTAGCCATCAGATGTATAAATGACTAGATAGTCAGCTTTGGTTTCTTCGGCGAGGTCGCAGGCGTTGGAGCAATGGGGATTGGATACTTCGCGACTGTGTATAAAAAAAGTGTTCTCTATTTCGGGATATTTCCTTAGTTCCTTTTCTACGTTGCTGGCGACCCTGCTGAGAGTTGCGGCTGCTTGAGAGGGGTATTTGCCGATTGCGGATTCGTTGGAGAGCATGATAGCGTCTGTGCGATCATAAACGGCATTGGCGGCGTCGGAAATTTCTGCGCGAGTGGCACGGGGATTGTTCACCATCGAAAGTAGGACTTCTGTGGCCGTGATTACCGGCTTGGCATATTTATTAGATAGAGCGATGATACGTTTTTGGACAATCGGTACTTGTTCAGCGGGGATATCAATTCCGAGATCACCGCGGGCCACCATTACACCATCTACAGTTTTGATAATTTCTTCAAGATTATCGACGGCTAGCTTTAATTCTATTTTAGCGATAATTTTGGTGGATTTTCCCTGTTTTGCAATTAATTTTCTGAGATTTTTGATGTCGTTGGCAGATTTTACAAAGGAAAGTGCGATGTAATCCACATTATTTTTTAAACCAAAAATCAGGTCTTGTTTATCTTTTGCGGTAATGGTTTCAATATTTTGGGTTATGCCAGGGAGATGCACGCCGGCG
>CAYZOB010000025.1:0-18753 GCA_964480115.1 uncultured Candidatus Peribacteria bacterium | reverse complement strand
GTAAAGTACTCCGTTCTTGGCAACAAATGGTCGGCTGGCACCACTGAATGACCAGGTTACATAACCGGGATCAGTAGAGTTCTGCTGTACACCAAGAGTAGTCTTTAGAGTGTCTCCTTCGTAGAGAGAAAGGGAAGAAAGAGCCACGTCGGAAGCATCACTGCCATTGAAGAATGTCAATTCTTTGATGTAAACATCCTCAGCAGTACCGGCCTGAAGCTTGACTTTCAACATTGAGTTATTGGAGGAACCGGCAACGTATTGATCTGATACAGGAGTATCGGTAGCAGTCGTTACGGTCAAAGTACCGGCAACAGCACCAGTTACAACCTGGAGAGCCAGTTCGGCGGCAGGACCGGTTGGGTTTGATTGAGAAACCGCACCTGTACCGGAGATACCTAGAGCACTGATAGAAGTGGTCAAGGTATGAGTACTGAGGCTTGTGCTGGTGTCAGCATAAACATCAATTTGTACCTGATCACCTTTGGCAATAATCAATCCGGAAACTGACAGAGTAGTAGCGGTATTGTCAGTTACGGAATTCTGGGTAGTGCCTAATGGAAGATTAGCTTGTCCTTCTACAACTTTGTAGAATTTAACGTTGGTAGCGTTGATGTTACCAGAAGTAACTACGCTCTCATCAATCTTGTAGGAGATGCTGGAAATGTTCACATTCTCAGCTGAACCCGCCTTAACAATGAAAGAAGCAAGCTTAATGCCGGAGGTACCGGAAACGATAGTCTGAGCCGGATAAGCACTGTTGCTGGATACCGTCAGACTTGAAGCCGTAGCGGTAAGCTGATTGGCACTTGCAGCTGAAGTGTCGGCATACTTCAAGGAAGATTTCTTGTAATAGTAAACCTTGTTTACGCCTGCAGTCATAAACTCTCCAGCACCCAGATTGGTGGTATTGGAGTTTAAATTACCGATTACGCTTAGTAACTCGGTTTGACCTGCTTTTACAGTATGGAAAGCGGAAAGATCTACGTAGGCAGGAGTACCATTCCAGAGAGCGGCAGTGGAAGCGGTAAGAGTCATTAGAGTCTTACCACCACTTGTTACTACCTTAACACTACCGGTTAAATCGCAGGTAGTGGCGAGGACACAATCAAAATAATTTGTTGTGTTTGAAGCGTTCAACGTACCGGCAATGTGTGAACCGGTAGTAGCTCCGGAGGTACCGGAAAGATCAATAGCTATCTTTTGTAATTCAATGTCCTCACCCTGAGCGGTTACCTTGAAGGTGCCTAACACAGCGTCGGGAGATCCAAGAGTTACATCGCCTGATGGAGATGTGTTGTCCTTGGAAATTGATAATGAACCTTCGTTGAGAGTGATGTGGTTGAAACCAGCGTTACCGGTAGTGATATCACCAATCGGGAAACTTAGATCAACTATAGCTTCAGCAACTGGAAGAATTGAAGCACCAGTACTAACACCTTCCATCATGATATCAAAATCATTTTGAATGATGACCTGAGCCGTCCTGGAAGCACCGGATGCAACGTCTACGAAGACAGAAAAGTATCGACTAGTTCCCTTTGGAATCGGATAACCAGTAGCGTATTCATTAGCGAATTTAAAGGTTACTATCTTACTTACCTGACTGGCAGCAGTAGCTACAGCTTTACCGTTCTGATCTTTCAAAACGTAGTTGGCGAGATCGCCGTCGGCGGAAGTACCGTTATTGAAAATTACTAAACCTTGAAATTTCATATCTTCCTTAGAACCGGTCTCAGATACCTTGAATTTTGTTAATTCATAATCTTTCTGACCAATGTCTACGCTTCTTGTAGTGGTGGAAAGACTGACAATGTCAACCTTACCGATAGCTACAGAATTCGTACCATCAACAGTACCAAAAGTCTGTCCCTTTAGAGGGAAAGTTCCGGACACCTCACCGTTAGCCACCACATCGGCGGCTTTGTCGATAGAAATAGCAAGAGTGGAAGTATCTACGGCAATACTAAGGTTCACTTTGAAAGTAACAGCCTCCGTCTTGCCGGCTTCAATCTTAATAGGATTGCTTTCAAAACTTACCTGACCCATACCCTCAGAGAAAGTAACTACACTTCCATGTCTCATCCCCTTACTATCCCAAACACTCACCTTGATTGCAGAATCAGAAGAAAGTCCGCTTCTCTTCAAGGTAATAGATTTAATAGCAGTGCTTTCCTTGGCAGCGGCAGTGAAATCAACTTTTAATAATGTGTTGAAAGCTGTTCCATCAGCCAAAGTAGTACCATTTGGAGAATCATCACTTACAGACGCAGTAATGTTACCGCTACCGGAAGTGTCAACAGTATCAGCGGTATCAGCAGCCGTGTCGCCTTTTGCGGTATCATCAGCAGCCGTGTCGTCATTTGCAGTGTCGTCGGCGGAGGCAGCGGCCGTTTCTTCACAAGAAGAATCCAGTTCCGGAGCGTCCATGGCAACTACCAACATCTTGGCGAATTCTGCTCTCAGTACAGGGTCTGCCGCACGGAATTTGCTATCTTTCTTTACAATGCCGTAGCAGTAAGCGGTGTAAACATTATTTAACCATGCTTCCTTATCGGTGTAGCCCAATTTAACATCGGAATAAAGGGCGGTAGCGGGAGCTGCCGCTGTTAAACTAAAAGCTTCAACGATTACTTTCGCAGCCTGAGCCCTATTGGAAAGACCGGCAGGATTGAAAGTTACATTTTCGGAAATAATTCCATTCTGGAAAGCGGCCTGAAGCCAACCATCCTTAATTAAAAAGTTATCAGCCTTTACGTCGGTGAATACTCCGGATGGAATATCCTCCAAGTCGGCCAGATCTTCAGGAAGTAAATCGGCAGCGGCGACGACCATCTTTACGAGCGCGTCACGCTTTATGTTTTCATAAGGCATTGCCGTAGCATTTGAGAAAATGCCGGCATCCTTAGCTTTTACGTCCCAACCTTCAGTCGTAAACCAGGAATTATCCGGTACGTCCGTGAAGGGACTCTTTGCAAATGCCGCGTTTGTCACAGCAAATGTAGAAAGGATCGCCACCAATGAGATGGAAGCAATCACTTTTCGTAGATTACCCATGTTTTTTTAGGGTTAAAAAATATAAAATTTGAAACAGATAAATTGAAACGATAAAAAGTTTGCTTATATATAATAAAGTCTTATACCCCGCAGTGGCGGAACAAAAAACAATTTTTGCAGTAATAAAATTTTTATTAGCTATGCGCTTCGCGCATGTTTTTCCCAGTTTTCAAAGATCCAAGCGTATATAAAGGTGTCAGTGAGAGTGGTGGCGTCGTGCGGTGGCTCGTCCGGAGCCGCTTAGTCCGCCGAGTAATCGCAAGTAGTCGAAAAAATCTTGGGGTTGCAACAGTATTTATTTTAAACCGCGGAGCAAGGCTCCATTCGGTTTTTTTGGCTTAAATACTGACTAAATTCGCATTTCTATATCTTTTGATTTAACTTTCTGGTCAAAAGGGAATTTATCAGAGTGACTAATCATCGTCAATTCTATTTTGTGACTTTTCTCCTGTTAACAATGATGAGCCGTGTGCAGTCGTGGACTGCTTTTTCCTTTATTTAAGCCTTTCCTGTCAGTTTCAACATTCGATTAATATAACTAAGTTGGCCGTTTTTTGTTTCCCAAATTTGGATGACGTGGGGCGATTTTGTTTCGTAATTATATTTTGCCGAGGGGTGTTGACTGGTTTGGGGTTGTTTTGTGGTTTCCGAAAGGATGCGCTTGCTCTTTTGTATGTTTGTGGTGATTTTTGCTGAATGAGGCCTTCTTCAAGCAGCTTGAAGAAGGCCGTTTGGATAGTCGGTTTGACGGAATGGGAAGATTTATGTTGTGGGAAAAGGGGTGCGAACTAGTGACTGGTTTTTGTTTTGTGCTAGAATAAGCGCATGAAAAGAATTTTACTTATCGGAAATTCACCACTACCCGAGGAGAATGCGGCCGTAAGGCCGGCGGCCGGATTAAGAACCTGGCAGTTTTTGAAAGGGCTGGAGAGAGCGGGGGGGGTGAATGGGCAAAATAACAGATTGGGAAGTGCGCCCGGGCGCACTTTCCAAATAAGACTGGTAACGATAGATATGCCGGAGTGTAGGGAGGGCTATGGAAAATTGGAAAGCCGTCAGGACAATTGCATGACAAATCGTGGGGGGGACGCATATACGGATACGGATACGGACGCGACAAATGCCCGTGACAATTTCACAATTTCTAAAGATGATCCGGATTTGATTCCCAAACTTCAAAATCTGCACGATGAATTTCATCCCGATGTAATAATAAGTGTAAATACTTATCCTTCCTATCTGGCCGCAGGACTGCGCCATGCCTCACGGCATCGGGTAGGCTCGTTGGCTCCCTTATGGGCCGATCTCAATGGCTGGATTATGGCGGAAGCTCAGGCGCAAGCATACAAAATGGATTCCAATGACTATATTGGTCACTATTTTGAAATGGAAAAAAAGGTGATAGGGGCGGCGGATAAATTTTCGGCGGTATCGAAAGCAGAATGCTCCGCGCTGTATGGCGAACTGGCTTGGGCGGGACGACTAAATAAAGAGAGCTTTGGATATAAATTCGTAGAACATGTGCCGAATGGGACGGAGTGGTTTGAGGGTGAAAAAAACATCAGCAGTGATAGTGACACGCACGTTCCCGGGAACGCAGATCAGCAAATTCCGAAAAATTCTTTCGTCCTCCTATGGGTTGGCGGGTATAACACCTGGGTGGATGAATTTACTTTATTTAAAGGTGTTAGTGAGGCAATGCGAAAATGCTCACAGCTCTTTTTCGTTTCGACGGGGGGCGCGCTGGGAGGACTGGATAATAAAACATTCGAAAAATTCAAAAAAATGATAGAAAAATCGGAGCTGAAATCGCGCTTTATATTTCCGGGCTGGGTGGAAACGAGCCGCATGCCGTCAATGTACGCGCAGGCGGAGGCCGGTATAAACGTGGATCGCAGGTGCGTTGAGACCATGACGGGCGCACGAAATAGAATAAATGAAATGATGAAATTTGGCTTACCGGTAATAACAACTCTTGGTAGTGAAATTGCCGGCGAGGTGGTGGCGGCCGGTGCCGGCTTGGGTGTGGTTGGCGGGGATCATGCAGGGTTGGCCGGAGCAATTACCTCTATGTATGAAGCGTGGAGGGGTGGAGGAGGCAGAGAGAATGCGGAATTTAGGGCATATGCCAAGAATGGCCGGAAATACGTGGCTGAGCGGTGCAATTATGATGTGACATTGGCTCCCCTGCTGGATTGGCTGGAAAATCCGCGGCCGGCGCCGGATAGGAATGTGAATGTGGGATTTGGCGATGCGGGAGGGACCGGCTTTGCTAAACGTGGAGTTATTAAAATGCGCATGTTTTGCCGTTATTTGCGTGAGAACGGTTTTAAAAAATCTTTCCGGAAATTTTTACAAAAAATCAAGAGATGAAAAAGCGCCCCAACGAAATGTCGGGACGCTTTTAAAAGGAAAATGAAGTTCGTTTTATTATAATTTTTTCTCAAGGCTATCAAGCCATTCGGAGGCTTTTTCTTTTCCACCCAAACCGAAGGCGATGCCGCCGGCGATAGCCAGCATGGCAATTAAACCGGTGAAAAGAGTCTGAACAAGCGCAGCGGCTATATTAAGCTGAATCAAGCTGGCCATTAAAGCAAAAATAATGATTGACCACTTGGCAATATTAGCCAAAAATCTTGGTGAATGCATCTTGGTGACTTTCACAGAACGGTAGACAATTTCATAGACAAAATTTCCACCAAGAAAACCAATCATCATTACCACCACGGCGATAATTACGTTTGGCAAGAAAGCGGCTACCTGTTGCAAGAAATCATTGATTTGAGTCATTTGTAAAATTTCGGCAACAGCCATAAGTACAACAACTATCAAGAACCATTTAACCAGCCAGCCAATAATTCCACCGATACTGATTCTACCGAAAGCTTTGAAAGTACTATTCACTCCAAGTTTTTCAATAAGCTTGTCCACGTGAGTGAGCTCGACAAGTTTCTTTATAAGCTGGCCGAGACTGGCAGCCACAATAATGCCGATAATCAGCACTAACATGGCCATAAGAAAATCGGGGAGAAAATCTGTGACCTTCAGCAGAAGATTCTGCAATGAAACGGTCATGGCCTGTCTCCAGGTTTCAACATACTGCATAGGAAAGGGGTTAGAATATATGTCCGCCTTGGTGGCGGGGTGGGCGCGAGGAGCGCCTGTATTAATTTGTATTGTGTCAGATGGTGGCGGAAAAAGCAAATTCTTAGTTTTTGGAGGCAAAATTCATGGGCGCAATTTGCCGGTATTACCCAGGTGATATAAATCTTTCAGATATGGTCCACAAATCAGCTGCTTTTTTATTAGCCATCTTGTAAATAGTCCGCACAGATCATCATCGCCTACGTAAAATCCAAAAAAAAATTTTGATCAAAGGTGTCAGGCCTATGCCAAATCTGGAATAGCATTTGTCTTTAGCTATGTCATACAAATTCTCGTCAAGACGAATGGTGAAGCGCTTTTGCTTTTGTTTCTTTTGCTTGTTCATGGGTTATGTTTGTAAATAATTTTTCATGTCCAAATGTATGTCAAAAAGACGTACAAATGGACATGAAATGTGGGCCGGGAATGCAGCCGGCAACACATGGATTTTCCTTTTGTTCTTGATTTCAACAAAAGAAAACCGACCTGTGTCCACTTTTTGGGGTACAGATCATGGTAGCGCCAAGGGGAATCGAACCCCTATTGACGGCTTGAGAAGCCGCTGTCCTAACCATTAGACGATGGCGCCATGAACGGGGAGATTTTAGCGGAGTAAGTGGGCGTAAGCAAGATTTTGATTTTTGCACTCGCCTGGAATGAGTGCTAGACAAGGCGGAGTGCGGGAATTATAATGAGTTAGATAGATTAACAAAAAATTATGGCGAAGGACTTATATGAAATACTCGGAGTGGCTAAGAGTGCCAATGATCAGGAGGTGAAAAATGCTTATAGAAAATTGGCTTTGAAATACCACCCCGATAAACACAAAGGCGACAAAGACTCCGAAGAAAAATTTAAAGAAATTAATCAGGCCTACGAAGTATTATCTGACAAATCCAAGCGCCAACAATATGATACTTTTGGCTCGACCGGAGGCGCGGGAGCGGGCGGTGGTGGCGGACAAGGATTTGGTGGTTTCGATTTTGGCGATGGGGCGAGCGGTTTTGCGGATATTTTTGAAACTTTTTTCGGGAGTGGGGCTGGCGGAGGGAAAAGCCGTAGCAGTCGTAAATCCGATCGAGCGATGAGAGGAAATGACATTGAAGCAAATATTAGAATTACTTTTGAAGATGCGGTTTTCGGTTGTGAAAAAGAATTGGAAATCAATAAACAGGATCAATGCGGACATTGCAAAGGGAATGGAGCGGAGCCGGGAAGTTCGATTGTGACTTGTAAACAATGTGGCGGCAGCGGTGAGATTCGCATGATAAGAAATACGATTTTGGGGCAAATGAGTACGGCTCATGTGTGTGAAGACTGCAACGGTTCCGGAAGAGTGGCGGAGAAAAAATGTACGGTGTGTCATGGCACGACAAGGATGCGTACAAAAGAACGTGTGAAAGTGAAAATTCCGGCAGGCGTGGATAATGGCTCTACGATCCGTGTAACAGGCAAAGGTGAGGGCGGGGCAAGAGGCGGTGGACATGGTGATCTTTATATTAATTTGAATGTTGAAGCGAGCGGAAAATTTGTGAGAGCCGGCATCGATATTCACAGTGAAGTGGAAATTCCGGCGGTGCAGGCGGTGCTGGGTGGAGAGGTCTCCGTAGACACCTTGAATGGACCGGAAGTGATCAGAATTCCGGCAGGGACTCAGGATGGAAAAGTGTTTAAATTAAGCGAAAAAGGCGTGGTGAGAATTGGGGGAAGCGCGCGCGGAAATCATCTGGTGAAAATTTGCGTGAAAATTCCGGAAAAATTGTCTAAAAGAGAAAAGGAACTATATATTGAGTTGGCAAAAGAGAGCGGGGTGGATGTGAAAAAGGGCGGGTGGTGGTAAGCATTGCAAAATTTGCGTCTTCGTATTAAATTCAACTTATGGACATTAAACTTTCGTGGGATCTGTTTATCATCGTCTTTTTGGTGGTGATTGGAGCATACAGCCTGATTATTGGCAGAGACAACACGTTAAAAGTGATTCTTGGAACTTACGTGGCGGCCTTGGCGGCGGATGCCGGAGGTGGTGTGATTGGCAAGTATTTCAGCGGATCAACAATGTTTTTGAAACTTTTAAAATTTGCCTCGCTGGGGACAGAGGCTGCGGCGGTGGTATTTATAAAGGTTTTAGTTTTTGTGGCTCTGGTAATCCTCTTTTCAGTGAAGGGATCCTTCTTTGTGCAAACTACCACCGATCGTTCAGCTCCGATAAGATTTGCGATCAGCTTAATGTACGCACTTATGAGTGCCGGGTTGATAGTGAGTGTGATTATGGTGTTTGTCAGTGGCGTGTCCTTTATCGGTGGCGGAAATGTTCAAACTACCGGCTCCGCTCTGTGGCCGATTTACAGCCAATCGCAAATGGTGAAAATGATTGTCAGTAATAGTTATTTCTGGTTTTCCATGCCGGCTTTGGCGTTTCTAATTCAGAGTATGTATACGAAGAAACCGGGGGTGTAGCGTGAATGAAAGGCAAAGGAATTTGCCTTGCTTTTAAGGGGGTCCATGAATAGAATGTGGTGGCAATTTTGACGTGGGGTGGTAGCTCAGTCGGTAGAGCAACAGCCTTTTAAGCTGATGGTCGCGGGTTCGATTCCCGCCCACCCCACCAAAATCGTGAAAATATGAAGATTCCAGCTGGTTTTTCACGATTATGTTGACAAAATGGTGAAAAAGAATATAGTGGATGCATATGACAAAAGTCCTCAATGTTTTCAATAAGATCAGTGCGCTCCGCGAAAGATACTATAAATCATCCACCGGCAAGGATTCACTTATTACTTTAATTGCAGAAGCTGAAGTTGCCGAGCAGGTCTACAACTCCAACGCTATTGAAAATAGCACGCTTACTCTGGAAGAAACGGAAAAAATACTTCTTCAGATTGATTTGGAAAGGTTTATAACTGAGCGCGAACTCTTTGAAGCGAAAAATCTTGCGCGGGTGGTGACGTACATTAATAAAAAAGCTAAGGAGCAAGAGCTGGATCTTTCTGTGATTTTGTCACTGCATAAAATGCTCATCTCTAATATCAGAGATGATATTGCCGGAAGATTTCGTAATGACAACGAATATGTTCGCGTTGGAAGTCATATCGCACCCGCTCCAAAGGAAGTGACAGACAGGCTTGAAAAAATGCTGGCAGATTACAATGCTTCAAGTCATGCAAATATTATTAAGCGTATAGCAAAACTACATCTTACTTTTGAGCATACTCATCCATTTGTTGATGGCAATGGCCGTATTGGGCGTGTGATTAATAATTATTTACTGATCAGAGAAGGATTTGTGACAATAAATATAAAATTCATTGATAGAAAAAAATATTACGAAGCATTCAGGGAATTTGATTCAAAAGGCGCAACTACGATTATGGAAGAAATAGTAGGAAGAGCGCTAACTAACAGTTATCATAAACGATTAGCCTATCTGGAAGGTAAAAAAATTATAACTCTTGCCGATTATGGTAAAAAAAATAAGCTTTCTCATTCGAATCTTATCAATAAAGCCGGTCGACAAACCATTGAAGCGTTTTTAGAAAAAAATGTCTGGAAAATTGGCGTGTAGAAGCCCTTTAAGCTGATGGTCGCGGGTTCGATTCCCGCCCACCCCACCAATTTTGGCGGACTATAAGTTCCCGTGTGAATATGCATCCGGATCTTCTGGCATTGCCGAGCCTGAATTTTCCGAGCTTGGCACTACTGGCTTTTGTGATGATTTTGTTACCGACGAACCTGCCAATCTAGCCATAACGCCCGCGACAATACCTTCAGGCCCGGTGATATCGAACTGTTCAGCCAGGCTTATGTGGCCGGGCAGAGCAGCCGTCATGTCTGTTTTTTCAACGGTGCAACCTTCAGCTTCAAGGGCGGCTAAAGCGCCCAGAATCAAGGGGTCGTTAGGTCTATCGGTTCTAATGTGAATTGTTTCGTGGCCCGGTGGTGATTCTGTCATAAGTTAATTGGTTAAGAAAATATTGTGAAATGTTTAGTTTTTTATATTCCTGGTGAGCTCGGTGTTCAAGCTGTTTTTATAAAAAAGTGTGGAAATGAGTTCGTCAGTTGGCTGAAGGTGGCTTGACTAAGCGGCGCGGGCTTGAGTGGTGCTGGCGCCTGAGGTTCTGGATTTCATAATTGCTTCGGCAATTTTCTCGGCTTTCTTTATTTCATGTGGGGGAATTTGGGCGATATTGGTGTCCGAATAGTTTAATTTTGCGAGACCGTTTTTGATTAAAATCTGGTAAATAAGCTCTTCTTTGGAGTCCCAGGATTGAATATGAGCGTATTCCGACATCAGATATTTGAAAGATTTTAAACTGATCTTTTCATAATCCTCATTGCCACAGACATCTGCAATAACTTCCGCAATGTCCGGGGTAATCAAAGATGGATTGAATGGCTTCTTTGCACGGTCCGGATCATATTTGTAATGAGGTGTTTCGAGGTCTATCATTTTGCCTTTGGCATCGACGGCATAAACATTGTCGCTTTTGTGGCGTTCCAAAAGAAAAAGATTATAAGCCATAACTTCGTCAGGTATGGTAGAAGAATTCAGGGTTATCGGGCCGTATTTTTCGCGAAGATTTTTATCAACTTTACGAATATGATTCTGAAACCTTCTATTAACTCGTTCGTCTTCAAGTAAGAATTTCAGCAGGTCCTGAGAGGCCTGGGTCGGACCATCAAACTCCATACCTGGCACCTTCAGCTGGGTAAAGATCGTACCGGTAATGACGCCCGCCTTTTTCATAATTTCCGCAAAACGCTTGATGGTTGGACCCATCTTTTCCGCGCTGACGAAAGGATCTCCGCAGTAGGTCGAGGCGATAGGCTCATAAATTTCGTTGAATATGCCGTTGCGGTCGAGGACTACTTCCTCTTCAATATTTTCTTTGTTTTTTAAAGTGACATAGAAATGATTTTTGCGGCAGTCGTAGCGGGTCCCGACAATTTTCCTGTCATCAATCATCTTTCCGAGGAAAATTTTATCAACCATGCTTTTGGCTTTGTCTACACCTCCATGAATATCGTTAAACTGCAGGAAGGCGTTTTCGGCTTTGCCACTCGGACCGGTGAGAACGTCCCAACCAAGCAAAATGTCCAGTTCTTTGCCGAACTCTTTGATGACAGGATTTCTACTCTTGTCGTTGCCACCACTGATACTGGCGTACAAATTAGGCTGGTCACCACTAGTGCCTTTTTCGCCGCGATAGCCTCTGACGTATTCGTCGAGCACCAGATTTTTGGCGCTTTTAGCTTCTTTAACCGCCAATCCTGCAGGTTTCAGAAAATTATTGATATTGAAAAAACCATTTACGCAAACCGGTTTTTGAAATTCGCCGGGATTGCAAAGATTGCCAATGGTTATGCGTGGATTTTTGGAATCGGATAAATTGGTTTTGCTGCCGTTGTTAATGCGATCGCGCACACGTTCCTTCCAGTCGGCCGGAATGTCGGTCATGCGCATAAAATCACCTTGTTCGGTACCGAGCATGTACATTTCGCCATCGTTGCCTTCAAAAAATGAAAGCATGTCGCCGGACAAAAATTCGATGCCTTCCACTTGCGCAGCGAGTCCTTCATTTTTGATGATTTGTTCTATCATAGCGATGATGGTTTCGGATTTTCCCGTACCACTATCACCTGCCATTACTATGGTCTTTCTTAAGCCGTTTTTAAAGACTATTGAAAAAGCCGAACCATGAACCGGCATCATTTCTTTCTCGCGAACTTTTTCGTTGGCAACTGTGAGAATGGGTTTTTTTAAATAACCCATGTAGTCGGTAATGCTTTCAGCATCGACCCAAGAAACAGGAACGGTGTTTCCCTCGCTGTCTTCGTCCATGAAATAACCGATGCGGTAATCTTCACCAAAAACTTTGGTGGGAAGACCGAGAAAACTCACGCAGTCCGGTTTGCAATTGGCCATATCTTCTAGGGTGAGATCGGTTTGCGGAAAAAGTCGCAATTCTTCAACCATGTAATGGCTGTAGGACCGATTCATGACAAGCAAGACTTTCGTGCCACCGACTTGCACCATTTTCATGACATAATCTTTCGGATCCATCACTTCGGAAAATTTCTGAAGACGTTCCTGGAAAAATTGTTTTTTTGGCGCTTTTTTACCATCTCCGTCACGTTGCAAAATAGCGCGGTCCACGCCCGGGACACGAGCTTTACCCGGAGTACTCATGGTTGGTGATCTGTCGGTAGCCGTGGAATTTGCGGCAAATTCGCCTTTGCCAATTACTCCTTGGCACCAGGAAGGAAGGCTTTTGTCGGCTTTTACTCCCTTGACCGCTTTGTATCCGGCCTGCAAAGTCGCAGGATAGGTGACTTCTATCGGTAAATATTCTTGCGCTTCAGGGGCGACATTCCTGAAAGATTGTAATAATTCCTTTTGTTGATCCGGTAAAATAAAAACATCAATAAAATCTCTAATGAGATGTCCGAGTTGTTTTTCGGCTCCCATGAGCGCCAAAGCGCTGGAATCTTCCGTGGTGCAGGCTAAAATTTTTATGGTACTGTCTTTAAACCAGATTTTTGCTATTTCACAGGCAATTTCAGAAAATGTTTTTCTTTCCTGATCCTTGAACATACGTGATTTTTCTTTCTCAGCAAATGATCTGGCTCCATAGAACGCAAGCACATCCCTATCATCAAGATGCTGCAAGTCCGGCACTCGTGACTTAACCTTTAAGAGGAAAAAATTAAACAAATCTTTAAATTGTTTTTTACCCATCATCTCTCTCAAAGTTTTACAGGAAATTTCACTGAGAGTGATGATGCTGGCGGCGGAATCCGGCTCAATACCGGTTGTCATTTCCGCGACGTTTGCCGGACGATCAAAAACCAGTTTTTTGCGTTTTTTGCCGGGTTTTACATATAACCTGGAAATAAGGGCTTCTCTTTCTTTGATTGTTTTAGCAAGATCAATTTCCCCGCCAGGGAAAAGTTTTTTCAAAGCTCCCACTTGGCCTTCGATTGAGCGTAATTCTTTGAATTGTTGCCAATAGTCAATCAAAATGCGCAAATCTGTTTCTATGGCTACTCCAAGAGTTTCGTAGTCATCATTTGTGCCGTCCAATTCTGCGCCGAAAGCAAAACGAACATAACCGTTTTTTGCCGGTACGACCGCAATATTACGCGCTCCGGCGATAGCTTTCAAAAATGGTTTTAAGGCAATGTCCTGTAGATCATCATCCAGTTTAACACAGGCATAAAAAGGTCCTTCAGGCTCAATGGCAACTTCCCGGAGAAAAGGATAATCTGCGGACACATTTTTGATAGCAGCGCTTACCACTTTGCTTCTGGCGCCGGAGTCTCTTTGAGTTTGTTTATCCAGACGGAAGTCTTTCAATTTGGATATCAAATCACTGACGTATTGTGCTATTTCTAATGGCGTGGCGGCACGGATGTCCAAACGTTCAAGATCGTTTCTGGCTTCCAGCAGAGCAAAATACAACGGAGCGGAAAATCCGTCGGCAGAGAGATCGCCAAAATCGTCATCAAGAATTTCATCAATGACTTTTGCCGGATCTTTGAGTCCCAAGGTCTCCGGTTCCAATTCTTTACAAATTGCTTTTGTCTTTAAGCCAATGGCGTATTTTTCCGCATCCATGTAAAGAGACATGGTATTTACGGCATCGGTATGGGCACGAATATATTCAACAAAATTTTGACCGTTAACTTTTTCTTTGTCGTTGCTGACCACGGTTCCGGTTCTTTCACCTGCTCCCGCAGCCCATTTTGTAGTCGGAATAGTGGAATAAATTGTAATGGTTCTGGGGAAACGAACTTTGTGTCTCTCATAAAATTCAGCGAGAGTGAGATCAAGCTCTTCTTCCTTTACCGTTTTCGACACCTGCTTGTGATAAGCGTCATCGGACAGGATGGTGAGGCCGTATTTTGAGGCAATCTGCAGCAATTGAAGTTTTGTTGCGTTTCTCATTACGCGGGAAGTTGGATTGTGCGGATCATTGATAACGAGAACGGTTGAAGCACAGAAAAGTTCGAAGAGTTCAGGAAAGCTGATAAGTTTTCTTTGAGTACTTTCAAGCTGATCTTCAAGAGATTTAGTGTCCAATTCGCCGTTCTCACCAAGCGTTATTTTCAAATAATTTGAAGCCGGAAAATCGTCTTCATCCAACACATCATCAAAAGTCCAACCTACCTCGCTTAGGGCGAGATTTGGCCTGAGCGAACCCTGTTCAATTTCATTTAAAAGTTCTTCGGCGAGAGAAAGATCCTGAAAATCAACCTGTGCTTCCATTCCTTTCACAATTTCTTCCAAACCATCTATGGCATCACCGACATTCTTTTTTACAATGCCCAAAGCGTCTCTCAAGGCCTGGCCCAGGGCTTTAGGTAGTCCCCTCTCCATCATTTTGGCGGCGGAGCCAATACCTTTGTCGCTCAAGATTCTGGAAATTCCGGCACGAACTTTTCCTCCAATATTTGAAGCGGTGGCGTGTTCGATTTCCTGATCAAGTTTTGCCAAAACTTCCGTGGCCCGAGTCACTCCCTTTTTGCTCAAAAATCTAAGTCTTTCTCTAAGATTATCAATAATCGGACGAGTTTTTTGATCATCTACACGGATAGCGTCGTTTGGACTTCTATTTTGCAATCTTGCCGTTTCAAGAGCATAAGTTTCGGCAGAGCTTATGTCTATACCTTTTCCCGCCTGCAATGCCTGCAGTCTTTCTCTACAAGCATTTTCATTAAACTCCGCCAATTTTTTATCAAATTTTCCGGAAAAAAATTTGCCAACATGTCCGAGCTCTTTACGGCCACCACCCTGAGGAACGGAAACTATTTCATATCCTTTGTCCTTTAAATCCTTGTAAAAATAATCCATGGCTAACTTTTCATTTTTGGCTATCAGCTCAGCCTGAATGGCCGCAAGCTGGGTATCGTCGGCGTTCTGTATTTTTTTAATGAATCGAATAAATTGCAGAAATTTTTTCAAGCCGAGGTAGTCCCGCTGAGCGGTTACTTTCCATTCCGGTTTGCGTACCTGTTCGGGAGTTTCCGCGTTAACTCCCCTTTGCTCATACTCTTCCATTTTATTTTTCACTTTTTCTTCAAGCGTAGAAATGGCGTCGTCGGAAAAATTTTCAATAATGTTTCTTAAGTTCATCTGGGTATTTGCCGGAGTTCCCATGTCTTTGACATGTAAAACATTCAAAGTATCGGTAATTTCCGGAAACAATGAATAAACCATCGTGGTGCTTGAACGTCGTGAATTTTGAGAATCCTGGACTATGATCAAACGTCCCAAAATCCCATGCCATTTCGAATCAAGTTTATCCGTGGTGAGCAAATGGTGAGGAACCTCGGAAACACGCACTACGAAAATAGTTTCTTTTTCTTCTTTCATTCTCGCAATAAGTGCATCATTTAAAGAATCAACTTCGGCAAGCTCTTCCACCGGATGAGCCTCTTTGCTGTGCCGGCTGAATAATTCTTCTTTAATCAGCCTAATGGCTGTTTTGGCGGTGCCGCTGACAACAGTTTTTTTTAGTCCCCTGAGTCCTTCAAAATTGTTGGTATCGACGACTCTTTTTTCGTACTCGCGTTTTTCATCAGCTTTTGTGTAGTGGGTACTTTGGTTGACCATTTTATCCACATTTGCCACAAAACCATCGAAAAGATATTTCACTTTTGACCCTCCGCCCAAAAGATCGCGGAACTGATAAATGTTATGCAGTCCATCTCCAAACATCATTTGTTCGATCGCCTGAATCGCCTTTGGCGTGATCGGCGGCGTACCGATTGAGAAATTAAAACGGGTTAAAGCGGCGCAAAGTCTTTCAGTCATTACTGTTTTTGACCCATCTTCCATGGTTATCTCTTTGCCAATCATTTTTCTTAACTCTTTGGCAAAGCGGTCGGCCTGATTCACAATTTTGAAAACGTCGGATTGCTCAGGTTTGGTGATGATGCGTTTTATATAACTGTAGCCAAAATCATCCAGAGTTTTTTTGTAATTATCAACTTTTTGCCGAATTGCATCAATTTCATCAGTTGCGAATGCGCTTAAATCTTTTGGTAGATCAAGTACTTGGCTTACAATGTCGAGGAGAGGTTCGACGATAACTTCTTGCTTTAAAGATTCTCCAAACTGTCTCAGTTCCAAAATTTCTCTTAAGAGATCCGAATGTTCGGAATGTCCTTCAAGGCCGGCTGCAGCAGACATATTGTTTTTTGTTAATTGCTAAATGAGGTGGAATAAAACATCTCTATTTTGGTGGTGAGGCTGGCTAGTTCGGTTTGCTCTTCAAGATAATCAAGAAGTTCGTAATACGATTCTTCCACAGTGGCGTTGCGTTCAAAAATTGAATAAACGGAGATGAGAAAACCCAGTTTTTCGAGTTCGGTAAGATATGCAAGTTTTTCCAGTTTTTCTTGGACTATTTCTTGAGTGTAGGCCAGGAGCTGGTCGGATTTGGTCATATGTTTAGTGTAGGGTTTGGGGGGCGGCGTGGTGGTGGATGTGAGTGGTGAGTGGGTGCGGGGTGGGATGCTTCGTTGAGTGATGCGTGGTGCGTCGCCTTGGTGCGTGAAAAGGCCTGCATGATAGGGTGAAGATGAAATTCTGACAAAAAGAATTGACCGCGAAGTCTGCAGGCATTCATTTGACGGCTTATTGCAACTATTTACTGCATGTTGCTGAAGTCGGGATTGGAGAGTTCACCGGCAAGATTGCGATTGAAAATCTTGCGAATTTCGGCAATTTTGCCTAATGGGGGAGTTTTTGCGGTTTTGGCCAGTGCCCACATGAGTTTGGTGACTGTAGCCTCGATAGTCATATCGCCGGAGGAAATGGCTCCAGCCTTAAAGGCCTCGTAACCGCCGCTGTAAGCGTGCAGGTTGGTCACTCCTTTTTCCATTTGATTGGCAATGACGAAGGGAACGCCAAGTTTGACTGCTTTTTCGATTTTAGGGATGAGGGAATTTTCGAGTGTAGGGACGTTGCCGGGGCCGAAAGCTTCCAGCACGATCCCATGAGCTTTACGATTTAAAACATTATCAATGATATAAGGATCGAAGCCAGGAAAAAGTTTCAAAACAGAAATGTTGGTGTCAAAATTGGCATAAAATTTCAGCACTCTTTTGCGACGTTTTTTGCGCCATTTTTGAAGAATAATCGGACGACCCAATTCTCCAAGATAAGGAAAATTCGGTGAATGGAAAACCGCGACGATAGACTCATGATATTTCTTGGCACGATTGCCGCGAATAATACGATTGCCAATTACAATACATACCTCGGCGACATCCTGAATGGCGGTAAGGCAAGCATAGGTCAAATTATTGCGACCGTCGGAGCCAATCTCATTCAAAGGAATAAGTGAGCCCGTAAACACTATTGGCTTACTGAGATTCTGCAAAGTATATGAAAGAGCGCTGGCGGTATAGGCCATGGTGTCGGTACCTTGCGCCACGACAAAACCATCATATTTATCATAGAGACTGTAAATCGTGCGGGCGAGGTTCGTCCAGATTTCCGGGGACATGTTGGAGCTATCAATATTCACCACCATCTTAAAATCCAGCTGCACATGCTTCTGAATTTCCGGAAAAATTTGAATAATTTCGGAAACATTAGCAGCCGGCTGCATGGCTCCGGTTTTGGGATTTTTTACCATTCCGATAGTTCCTCCGGCGAATAATAGACAAATTTTGGGACGATGCATGTGGTGGGTGGGTAGGTGGTGGGGGGGTGGGGAGAGATGCTGGGCGGGGGTGGTAGGTCGTGGTTGATTGTCGCGGGCGTGGGCGGGATGTGGACGGGGGGAGATGCTGGGCGGGTGGACGATCGCGGGCGATCGTGGACGATCGTGGGCGATCGTGGGCGATCGTGGGTGGGCTAAAATGGCTTAAGCGGGAGGTATTATATAGAAACAGTGAGGGTTTGGCTATGGGAAGGTGTGGAGGTGGTGATTGGTGGGCGGGATGTGGTGGAGTGATGTGGGCGGGGGTGGTGGGTCGTGGGCGGGGGATGGTGATGATAGGTGGTGGTAGATGCTTGGGCGGGGGATGGGTTGGCGATGGGGTGGAGTGGTTTAGGCGACTTTCTGTGGAGCTCCCCCCTTTTTTCCTTGGGTAATCTGTCTACTTTTTCCAGCTCTTTTTCAAAATGTAAATAACTAAAGGCAAAAATTATTGCCCATTTGCGTTTTGCCTATTTATTAAAAAGTCAAAAATCGCCGCTCAGCCTTGTGAGCCCTTACATTCATCATTCATTCCGGAGATTATGGGGATTATGGGGATTATGGGGATTATGGGGATTCCGGAGATTCCGTGGATTCCGGCCCGGCTCGGAGATCAAAAAGCGAGGATTTCCACCATCTTTATTAGTGGCGCAGCTAGTGGAACATTCTTTCTACTTTTGTAGAGGTATGATCTGATAAATGCGTTCCCGGTAACGGGATTTGCGCTTGTTTCGAGTGGGAATTTGCGTAGGGATGTGTTTGGAAGTTCGTTCCCGGGAACGGGAATTTGCGCTTTTGATGCTGGTGAGATTCAAGTGGGAGGTCCATGTATGATCGCTCA
>CAYZOB010000024.1:0-6018 GCA_964480115.1 uncultured Candidatus Peribacteria bacterium | reverse complement strand
GAAGCCAACACCGTCGGATTCCCGAACTTCACTCCACAAAAATTTACTTCAAGGTTTGGCATGAAACCAGGTTATCAGATACAATCCGGAAAATCTAGCACTTCAGCAAGCAATTCAAGCTTGCTTTTTAATGATAGCATCATTAAAATACAAGCATATGTACAAAGATCGTCTTATTAAAAATCGTCTTCAACAGTTATTTAAACGCTTCCCGGTAGTGGTAGTTTCCGGAGCTCGACAGGTGGGAAAAAGTACATTACTGAAGCACGAATTTGGCAAAAATGTTGAAATTGTTGTATTTGATCCAATTATAGACCTACAGAATGCTCGTCGTGATCCGGAACTCTTTCTTCGCAATCATAAAACGCCGCTTATCTTGGACGAAATTCAGTATGCCCCCCAGCTTGTTCCGGTAATCAAGCGTTTGATCGACGAGAAGAGGACTCCGGGCCAATATATTTTAACCGGCTCTCAACAGTGGGAAGTTATGAAGAATCTGGCCGAAAGCCTCGCTGGCAGAGCAGTTTTCATTGACATGGAAGGCTTTAGTATTTCCGAAAACACGGAAGACATTCCGGTAAAATCATGGCTTGAAAAATGGCTCGAAAATCCCGAAAAATTCATCTTACAACCAAAACAAAGACATCAATCCCCTTTATCCGTTTTTGAGCAAATTTGGAGAGGTGGATTACCCGAGGCTCAATACATAGACGAACCCTACCTGGCCGATTATTTTATGTCTTACATCCGAGCCTATATTGAAAGGGACCTGAGAGTTTTTGCCGAAGTGCAGAACGTAGAACTCTTCGGCAGATTCATAAGGCTTGCGGCCGCACTCACCGCCCAGGAAATCAATTTTAGTCAATTTGGCCGTGAATTGGGGATTACTCCTCAAACGTCAGGACGCTGGCTAAGCATGCTACAATCAACTTTTCAATGGTCAACCATTCCGGCTTATTCGGGAAATTTGATAAAAAGACTAAGTAAAAGAGCGAAAGGCTATTTTATGGATACGGGAATTGCCTGTTTTGCTCAGGCTATTTCTTCTCCACAGGCTCTTTCGGGTCATCCGCTTTGGGGCGCAATGTTTGAAACCGCCGTAGTGTCGGAAATCAGAAAACTGTCAGCGGTTCTTTCATCACGCCCAAATATCTATCATTGGCGCTTAAACAGCGGAGCCGAAGTTGACCTTATTCTTGAAAGAGACGGATTCTACTATCCGATAGAAATCAAAGCTGGTCACCAACCAAGCCGCTCAGATACCTCTAACATGGATATTTTCAGGAAATCTTACCCAAAATTAAAAATTAAACCCGGTCTGGTTATAGCTCCAACAAATCAATTTCTTCAGCTTTCTGCCACTTCCTACGCCCTACCATGGGATACAAAGTAAATTTTCCCTACCCCCCAAACTCCACTTCCCTACCCGCTTTCTTGCCCACGATTTTCCCGTTTTTGTAAACCAGCTCTCCATTTACGAAAGTCATCACCGGACAGCCTTTGAAAGTGCTGCCGGCATACGGCGACCACTTGCACTTCGTAAATAATTTTTCATTTTTAACCGTAAATTCTTTTTCCATATCCACCACCACCAAATCTGCGTCAAAACCCGGTTCTATCTGCCCTTTTCCTTTCATGCCAAACAATTTTGCCGGTCCTTCGCAACACAATTTCACCACTTCTTTAATTTCGAGGCCCCCGTCATTCACGGCATTCAACAAAATCGGCAACAAAGTATCCAGCTCCGGAATTCCCGCCGGACATTCCATATAGTCAAGCTTCTTTTCAAGTAGCGTATGCGGCGCGTGATCGGTCGCAATAATCTGCACTTCGCCGAACTTCAAAGCCTTCCACATGGTAAACAAATCCGTTTTACTGCGTACCGGCGGATTCACCTTGATCAGATTGCCAAAACTCACATAATCATCATCGGAAAGCAGCAAATGGTGCGGCGCCACTTCACAGGTAATGGCCTGTTGACCGCCAGGCAAAACAACATCCTGAAATTCCAACAAAGCCGTCAATTCCTGATCGCTGGAAACATGGGCGATATGCAATTTCTTCCCATTTTCCCGCGCAAGTTCGCATAAAAACTTCACCGCGCTGGCCGCACATTCCGCCGATCTTATTTTGGAATGCACTGCAGGATCAATTTTCGCATCTTTTGACACTACCAATTTATCATCTTCACCAATCGTCGCACCATATTCACTCAAATATTGCAGCGCATTTTCCTGAATCATTTTTTCGTCCTCCGCGTGCGCCATAATCATCTTATTGCATTTTTTAAAAAGTTCGCGAATCGTCTCTTCTCCCACCCCCATATTGCCGGTAGAATTTGCCACATAAATTTTCACCGCCGGAATATTTTCCGCCTTATTTATTTCACTAATATTTTTACCATCAAAACCAATATACAAGCCATAATTACAATATGCCCGACCCTTCACCAAAGCCCTCTTCGCCTCCAAATCCGCCACCGTCAGAATCGGCGGCACATTATTCGGCATGTCACAAATAGTCGTTACTCCGCCTGCCACCGCCGCTTTCGTCCCGGTTATCCAATCCTCTTTATATTTTTGCCCCGGCTCACGAAAATGCACATGCACGTCAATCAATCCCGGCAAAATCAGCTTGCCCTTACAGTCAATTATCTCATCCGCCTCATGTTTCCCGCCCCAATCAAAAGTATTCACAATTTTGCCTGCCAGGCTTGACGGGCCTGCATGGCCATCTGACGAGCCTGCCCGGGCACCTGACGGGCCGCTTTCTATTAGCACATCCGCATCATACACGCCCAGCGCGCATCCGACCTGACCATTTTTTAAAAGTACACGCTTTGACATATTTTGCTTTTAAAACATAATACGTTCATATGAACACTTCGCAATCTGTAAAATTAAACAAGTCCAATTTTTTATCCATTGAAAATCATCTTCAGCAGCGCCATCCTCACCGCCACACCATTCCTCACTTGATTAAAATACCTGGCACGCGGATCATCATCTACTTCCACCGCGATTTCATCAACTCTTGGCAATGGATGAATAACAATCGCCCCCTTTTTTGCCTTTTTCATCAACTCCGCGTCCACTACCAGGCTCCCCGCATATTTTCTATACTCGCTCTCGCTCACAAATCTCTCTTTTTGAATCCTGCTCACGCTAATCACATCGGCTTTTTCAACCGCATCTTCCGGCGTCAAAACGACTTTCGCACTTTCACCCGATGCTAAGGCTCCGTGCCGCGCGGGGTGCGCGGCCGATGCTAAGGCTCCGTGCCGCGTGGGGTGCGCGGCCGCAGCCAAGACGGAGTGCCGGCGGGAGTCGCCTGCCATCTCCTCCAAAATCGCACTTGGCATCTCCAATCCACGCGGCGACACCAGCACAAATTTCACCTTGAAATGCTTTAATAAGCCAACTTGTGAATGTTGCACGCGACTATTTTTCAAATCTCCAATCATGCCAATAGTCAGCCCGTCAATTTTTCCAAATTCTTTCCAGATCGTATAAAGATCCAGCAAACCTTGAGTCGGATGTTCGTTGGGACCGTCACCGGCATTGATCACCGGCACATCGCTTGTCTCAGCCAAAATATTCACTACTCCCGGCTCCGGATGTCTCATTACGATCACATCCACCATCTGCGAAACCACTTTCCCTGTATCTTTCAAAGTCTCCAGTTTTGTCACAGACGAAGTTTGCATCATATCAGCGTTACTCAACACGCGACCGCCAAGCCGCAGCATCGCCGCCTCAAAACTAAATCTCGTCCGCGTAGAAGGTTCATAAAAAAGTGTCGCCATAATTTTTCCCTCCAAGTCCCGAGCAAATTTCCCCGCAGATCCCACTCCGGAGCGGCCACCTCCCAAAATTTTTTCCATTTTTTTGGCCTCAGCAAAAAGCGCCAACAAGCTTTTCCTGTCAAACTGCTTTGTAGACAAAATGTGCTGTTGAAAAAATTTCATTACACATAATGTAAAACAAAACGTTACAGATGTAAATATGACCTTTTAACAAAAATATAGAGTAGACAAACAAATAGGACACGGTGGTAAGATTAAATAGCTTACACCTAACCAAAACACCATGTCCAAAGCAGAATTATACAAGATCAAACAGGAAGTGAAAGAGAGAGAATTGGGAAAGATGAGGAATCAGTGGTTTAGAGAGTGCAAAGAACTGAAGAATGTGAAGAAAGTATGCCGGAAATTTGGGATACATCGGAGCAGATTCTATTATTGGAAAAAGAGAATTGATCTAAGGGTCAGTGGAAAAGGAAAAGGGTATTCAAGATCACAGAGGCTGATTGCGTATTCCAGAAGGCCTAACACTAATCCAAAATCATATTCTCAAGAAGTGGTTGATTTGATCGTGAAGATCAGGAAGAGGACAAAAGGAGGAGCGGATAGCATCTGGTTTCTGTTGAGAGATAGATATGCGATATACGTGTCTGTTACGGGAATCTACAAAGTTTTGAAACGTGAAGGGTTGATCAAAGAAAGAAAAGGACTGAAAAAGCCTTTCATTCATTACGAAGCTCCGAAGTATCTGCCAGGAGAAAAGATACAAATAGATGTGAAGTACGTGAAGCTGGTTGATGAGGTTTGCAGAAGGCTTCAAAAGGCATATAGATGGGTGTATCAGTACACGGCGATTGATGTAGCGACAGGGATCAAGTGCAAACTGATTTACGAAAATATTGGACCTGATTCGAGTATGGATTTTCTTTCGAAGGTGAGGATATTCTATCCGTTTCCAATCAAAATTATTCAGACAGACAATGGACTTGAATTCACATATCGACTTCATCCAAACATTCAAGTTGAGCACAAGTTTACGACCCAGTGTCGTCTATATGGCTACGAGCACTGTTTGATTCCTCCGGCTTATCCTAGAGCCAATTCGCACGTTGAACGAACACACAGAATCGACAAAGAAGAGGTTTACAACGGAAAAGAGTTTCATTCGCTAACAGAACTCGCTAAAATCAACTTAATTTCACTGAAATATTTCAACGAAAAGCGTCCACAAAAGACCAAACATTTTCTCCCTCCGCTGAAATTTGGAATCCTGAAATACCAATTGCACAAACAAAAACTCAACTACAGTGTCCTAAATGTTTGAAAGTACTACAACCTTTTAACAAAAAGCCCGCCAATCCGCCCTTGTAAAGAAAATTGATTTAATTTGTGAAAACAACTGCCGTGCGTTTTTTAGGACGCCGTTTTTTTTGCCAAATAGATCTGTTCCAAAACTCTTGTGCCACCCACAGATTCCATGCGTTTCTCAACAGCTTTTTCTTTTTACCAGATTAAATTGGTCGAAAATGCTTGTGCTGCCCGTGGCTTGCAATTGCCAATTTTCCGGTTCTTTTAGCTCATGAGTTATCAGACCATTGTGCGAAAATTCATGGTGGATGTTGCACAGCGGAATCACGCTTTCGTGGCTTATTTCAAAGGCGAATGGAATGCGGTGGTGCATGGTTTCAACGGGTTTTACACAGCCGGGATAGGCGCATTTGTGGTGATATTTCGTGCAAAGTTCTTGATCTTTTTTCTTTCGAATGTGACGCGAAGGAAAAGTGATGTTTTTATTTTCCTGAAGCAGATAATCTTGGATATCGGCCGGTTCGTTTTTGGTATTTCCGTTCCCGGGAACGGGTTTTTGATCTGAAATTTCCATTTTCTCTGCATCCTCACTCTTATTTGTCTTGCACTTCCCTTGTATTTCGCTAATCTCACCTTTTACTCCCGCCGCAAACTCCAGTGCCGCCTCTACACCAACCTGCTTCCTCTCAATTTCGCCATTCAGCAATGCCATATCAGCCGCCTCCACCTCCTCCACTCTTTTCAGCATCACCCTCAAAGCCTCTTTGTTGGAAAGATTTCTGGCGTATTTTTGCTTGAATTTTAGAAATAAAATCTGCATTTCGGCATCGAGTTCGATCTGCATTTTGCTTGGAACAGCCTGACAAAATTGAGGTATTTCCACGTCACCAGTTTCAGAATTTTTAGTT
>CAYZOB010000023.1:0-13824 GCA_964480115.1 uncultured Candidatus Peribacteria bacterium | reverse complement strand
TTATTGAATTTTAATCATAGCAAAATCAATGACATAAACAATCCAAAAGTGGCTGACAAATGCTATTTCAACACATTTTTATCGGAAAAATTATTACCCTAAATTTGTCTCTCGAATAAGCCGAAAATCAGGTTCGCTTTTTGCACAAAATTGCCCGTCAAGTCGAAGTGAAAAATCAGGGCGGTCGTACATGGAGCGATCATACATGGACCACCCACTCGAATCCCACCAGCATCAAAAGCGCAAATTCCCATTCCCGGGAACGTACTTCCAAACACATCCCTACGCAAATTCCCACTCAAAACAAACGCAAAATCCGCACACAGCAATGCATTTACAAGCTGAGTTTCACAAGAATTTCTCATCAAGTCAAAATGAGAAAGCAGAGGCGGTCGTACATGGAGTGCCACTACATGTACCCCCCCCCACGAATCTCACCCCGTCAAAAATGCAAAATTCCGTTCCCGGGAACGTACTTTCAGGCACATCCCCATAGCATCAAAAGTGAATAATCGGTGCGAGAGGACAGATGCTGACTTGCTAATCTACTGCAGGTGGTCTGGTACGGTTAATGACGGGTTGATCTGGCGTGATGACGCTGCTGATCTGACTTGATGACGCTGCCGATCTGGCGTTAAGTTGAAAATGCTCTAAATTCAACTACCATGCTTCCCCCCACAACAAATCTATTTGACTTATTTGGGTTTATGGCGTAGTTTAAGCCCTTGTTTAATTAATCTATATAATAATATTGCGTGAAGGGCAAATTTCTTGCTTGACAAGTAAATTGATAAATAATAAGGTACTGACATAAAAATCGTTTAGAATTAAACTAAAACCAGTATGACACTTGATCAATCTGCTCTACAAATCAATCTTGGTGAAGTAATTGAAGACATGTTTTTGGTTCTTACCAACAAGGAGAAGGATGTTATTGTTCAGCGCTTCAGCTTGGATAATAAGCCCAGAAGAACTCTGGAGAGCATTGGTCAGCATTTTTCAGTGACCAGGGAAAGAATTCGACAGATTGAGAAAATTGCGTTGGCAAAGTTGAGACGCACTGTTCAAACTACCAAGCTTAATTTGGTGAATGAGGTGGCTGACAAAATTATTTCTGAGCATGGTGGTGTTTTGGCTGAAACCATGTTGATTAGTGAAATTCTGAATTTTATTAAATCTACAGAGCATGTGGATGCCAGCATAATTGCTTTGGCTTTGAATGTTAATGCCAATCTTGAGTTATTGGAAAAAACCAATGTTTACAATCCATTTTGGAGACAGAAAACGATTGATTTGGCTCTGGTTAATGGAGTTATTAACGCAGGTATTAAAATTTTGAAAAAGAAAGGAGATGTTTTGAGCGATGCTAAGTTTGTTATACAGGTTAGACAGGTGCTTGGTGAAAAATTGAGCAGTTATCCGGATACAATGATTGTTTCCATTATGGAAGTAGACAAGCGCGTCAAGAGATTGGAAGGTGCTTTTGGACTTATGGTATGGAGGCATATCAATCCTCGCAGTATTCGTGATAAGTCTTATATTATTCTTAAGCGTGAAAATAAGCCTTTGCACTTTGTTGAAATAGCAAATAAAATTTCCGCGGCCGGTTTTGATAAAAAAGTAGTTACAGTTCAGGCGGTTCATAATGAATTAATAAGATATGAACAATTTGTCCTGGTTGGTCGTGGGCTTTATGCTTTGAAGGAGGCCGGTTACAAGCGAGGTACGGTGGCCGAGGTTATAGAGGACTTGCTTACCAAAAAATCCACCATGACTAAGCAGGAGATTATCGATGGAGTTTTGAAGCAAAGACATGTGAAAAAAGGGACAATATCCTTGAATTTACAAAAAAATCCTCAGTTCGTGCGTGTGGGTCGCGCGGTGTATAAATTGGACGAAAAAAAGAAGGTTAAAACTTCCACTAGAAAATAGTTGAAATCTAAGCGATAATCCGTTGGTAATTGTAATATTATACCATGGATGATTGTATTTTTTGTAAGATAATTGGTAAGCAAATTCCTTGTCAGTTTTTGCATGAAGATGAGGAAGCGGTGGTTTTTAGTGATCTTCATCCCAAAGCCAAGACTCATTTGTTGGTTGTGCCAAAAAAACATATTCATTCGATTGCCGAGATGGAAATCGGTGATGAGAAAATTGTCGGTCATTTGTTTAGAGTGGCCAAAAAGATAGGAAATGATCTTGGGTTATCAGGTTATCAATTGCAAATTAATGTTGGAAAAGATGGGGGTCAGGAAGTTTTTCATCTGCATGTACATTTAATGTCTAAATTCGGCTGATATGTCTTTTGTTAATCTTCATGCACACTCCCATTACAGTTTACTAGACGGTTTTGGCAGTCCTGCGGAAATCGTAAAAAGAGCCAAGGAACTTGGTTATCCGGCTGCCGCCTTGACAGATCATGGCGTGGGCTATGGTTTAATTGAATTCTATAAGGCGGCAAAGGCTGCCGGTGTCAAACCTGTTTTGGGTTCAGAATTATATGTAGCAAACAGAACGCGCTTTGATAAAGAAGCGAAAGTGGACGTGAAACCTTATCATCTGACGACTCTGGCTGAAAATAATGATGGTTACAGAAATCTTTTGACCTTGATAACAAAGGCTCACCTGGAGGGTTTTTATTATAAGCCGCTGGTTGATTATGGTTTACTAAAGGCATATTATAAAGGCTTGATAATTTTGAGCGGATGTCTGGCGGCGCATTTGCCACGAACAATTTTGTCAGGTAATGAAGAAGAAATTCATCGAGTGCTGCAGTCTTACGTGGAGATTTTTGGTAAGGATAATTTCTTTTTGGAGATGCAAGATCATCCTCTGCTGGAGAACCAGGGCATTGTTAATAAGAAATTGAAGGAATTGTCTAAGCATTATGGCCTTGGTTTGGTGGTGACTTGCGATTCGCATTATGCCAGGCCGGAAGATAGTGACGTGCATGATATTTTGTTGTGTATTCAGACCCAAACTACGTTAAATGATGAGAATAGGATGCGTTATCCGGGAGATTATTCCATACGCGATGTGCAGGAATTAAGAGAGGTTTTCAGTGATTGTCCGGAGGCTATTGAAAATACGTTGAAAATTGCGGAAAGATGCAATGTGGATTTCAAGTTTGGGACTAACTTGCTGCCTTCTTTTAAAACGCCGAATGGTGAAGGAACAGATGATTTCTTGCGAGAATTATGCAAGGAGGGCTTGAAGTTGAGGTTTGAAGGCGAAAAAGTTCCTGATGGTTATTGGGAGCGTTTGGAATTTGAGCTGGACACTGTGCATAAGATGGGATTTGATACTTATTTTTTGATTGTGCATGATTTTGTTGATTATGCGAGAAAACAGAAGATAGTAGTAGGCCCGGGTCGTGGTTCCGCAGCAGGTTCCATTCTAGCCTGGTCTTTGAAAATCACTGATTTGGATCCAATCAAGCATGGTCTTTTCTTTGAACGTTTTTTGAATCCTGAACGTGTCAGCATGCCAGATATAGATATTGATTTTGCCGATGCGCGACGAGACGAGGTTTTGAATTATGTCATTAACAAATATGGGCGTGATAATGTGGCGCAGATAATCACTTTTGGTACTATGGCGCCAAAGGCTGCGGTAAGAGATGTTGGGAGGGCGTTGGGTTATCCCTATGCTGAAGTTGACAAGCTGGCAAAGGCGGTGCCAATGCCGATTTTAGGAAAATATGTGCCTCTAAAGACTTCAATAGTGGAGGACCCTGCGATGAAGGATGTTTATGCCAAGGATGCAAGAGCAAAAATGTTGCTGGATTATGCGGCGCGCCTGGAGGGAACGGTTAGACATGCTGGTACTCACGCCTGCGCTGTAGTAATTTCCGATCATCCTTTGAACGAATACACACCGCTACAGTTTGGCGCAAGCGGAGGTACTGAAATTGTCACGCAGTATTCGATGAAGCCAATTGAGGAATTGGGGCTGCTGAAAATGGACTTCTTGGGTCTACGAAATCTTACCGTAATTGAAAAATCCGAGGAAATTATAAAGATGACCAAATCGGAAATTGTGGATATCAATAAAATTTCCATGGAGGATGGTAAAACGTTTGAATTACTGCAAAGGGCTGATACTACCGGTGTTTTTCAGCTGGAATCAGGAGGAATGAAGCGGTATTTGAAGGAACTGAAACCTACAAAATTTGAAGATATAGTAGCTATGGGAGCTTTGTACAGGCCGGGGCCAATGGAGTGGATTCCAACTTATATTAGGGGTAAACACGATCCTGATTCGGTGGAGTATTTACATCCATCTTTTAAATCCATCCTTGAGCCAACCTATGGTGTCGCCGTATATCAGGAACAAATTTTACAAATTGCCAGAGATTTTGCAGGTTTTAGTCTGGGTGAGGCGGATATTTTGCGTAAGGCTGTGGGTAAAAAAATACCCTCACTTTTGGAAAAACAGAGAGAAAAATTTGTTAACGGTTCGGTTAATAATGGACATAAGAAAAAATTTGCGGAAGAGGTTTTTGAAAAAGTTATTGAGCCGTTTGCCGGATATGGCTTTAATAAGGCTCATGCGGCTTGTTATGGCTTAATCGCCTATCAAACAGCGTATTTGAAGGCACACTATCCTATTGAGTTTATGACCGCACTCTTGTGCAGCGATGCCACTAATACCGATCGTGTGGTGCTGGAAATCAAGGAATGTAATGAAATGGGCATTGATGTTTTACCGCCAAGTGTTAATGAATCTTTCACCAATTTTTCGATTGTTAATGAAAAAACTATAAGATTCGGTCTTTTGGCCATTAAGGGTATCGGCGCCGGTGCAATTAATGAAATAATTCAGGCGCGTGAAAAATTGGGAAAATTCAAATCGCTTGAGGACTTTGGAAAAAGAGTTCCCGCTCATGTATTAAATAAAAAACTGTTACAGGCCTTGGCTTTTAGTGGAGCTTTTGAAGGATTTGGAGACAGAAATCAGATTGCCCAGAATTACGAAGAGATTTCCAAATTCTCTAAGTATTCACAAACAATAGCAAGTAACGGTCAAACTGATATTTTTGCCATGATGGAGGATGCAACCAGCCATGAATGTAAGCTGGACATGCGAAATTTCCCCAAGTCTACGGGTATGGAATGTCTGAAATGGGAGAAGCAACTTTTGGGAATGTATGTTTCCGGACATCCTTTGCGAGGACTTAAAAAATATATTTCTAAAAAAGCACACCTGATTGGCAATTTAACGAAAAAGAATCTGGAAAAGCCGGTAAAAGTTATCGGTTTGCTAACTAATTTAAAAAAAATAATGACGAAAGCCGGTGGCTATATGGCGACTTTCATGTTGGAAGATCCTTCCGGCAAGGTAAATGCGATTATTTTTCCCAAGAATATGGTAAATTGCGGATCTCAATTAGTGGAAGATCAAGTGGTGGGGATTAATGGGAAATTGGATAATAAACGCAGCCAATTTCAGATAATTTGTGATACGGCAAAACTTTTATCTATTGAGACGATGGTGAATAATGCCAAGGAACAAGAAGTGTATGATGCCAATGATAAATCGGATATAGTCATTCGTCTGCTTGATGATATTCTTGCGGATGCCGATGAAGCGGAGGCGATGAAAAAAAGTGGTAGTGATTCTTTTATTATTCAGATAAAAAGGCAGCTTTCGTCCGATAGGATGAAAAGCCTCAAGGAGTTATTGCAAAGTAATAAAGGTGACACTCCTGTTGAAATTATGTTGGTGGAGGCCAATAAAAAAATCAAGTTGCCTTTTGGTGTTGCTTTGTCGGATACTTTGAGGGAGGGAGTAAATGCGATTTTGGTCTGAAAAATACAATTTCTTTAATTTCAATAATTTATGCACCGAACTTGTACCTGTAATGATGTTTCAAAAAAGGATATTGGCAAATTGGTAACGTTATGCGGCTGGGTAAATCGCCGCAGGGATCATGGGGGAGTTATTTTTATAGATTTGCGCGATAGATATGGTATCAGTCAGATTATTTCCGATCCGGAAAATTTTAGATCCGCTCATGAGTTAATGAATGAAGTGCGACCGGAATTTGTTTTGCAGATATCAGGTAAGGTTCGGGCGCGTCCTGAAGGTCAGGAGAACAAGAATTTGGCCACGGGTGAAGTGGAACTTGTGGTTGAGGAAGTGAAGATTTTGAATACCTCAAAAACTCCTCCTTTTGAAATTGATCAAAATAAGGAAATTGGTGAAGATTTGAGATTGAAGTATAGATATTTGGATTTGCGGAGGCCAAAAATGAAATCAAATATAATTTTGCGATATAAAATCATAAAATATATTCGTGATTATTTGGATGGTGAAAATTTTGTAGAGGTGGAGACTCCTATCTTGATTAAGGGGACTCCCGAGGGAAGCCGTGAATATTTAGTGCCATCACGTTTATATCCGGGGAATTTTTATGTTTTACCTCAATCGCCACAACAATTGAAGCAGCTTTTGATGGTAGCCGGTTTTGATCGTTATTTTCAGATTGCCAGATGTTTTAGAGATGAAGATCAGCGTGGCGATAGGCAGCCGGAATTTACTCAGCTGGATATGGAAATGTCTTTTATTGAAATGGATGACATTATGAAGGTCAATGAAAGTTTGATGGTTGAGGTGGTGAAGAAATTCGCCGGCAATAAAAAGGTGAAAACTTTGCCTTTTCCTGTGCTGACCTATGATGAGGCTATGAATAAATATGGTAGCGATAAACCTGATTTGCGTTTTGAGCTGTCGATTGTAGATGTGAGTGATATTGCAGGAAAGTCTGAATTTTCGGTTTTCAGGTCGGCAGTTGAGAATGGTGGTTGTGTGAAGGCTTTGAAAATCAGCGGTGGGGCAAAATTTACACGTAAGGAAATTGATGAGTTCACGGAAATTGCGAAAATATATAAAGCTAAGGGCCTGGCTTATATTGTCGTAGAAGAGGGTAATTTGAAATCCCCTATTGTTAAATATTTTAAAGAGCATGAACTCAAGGCAATTTTGGAGTTTTCCGATGCGAAGGTCGGAGATATTATTTTCTTTGCCGCTGATAAATTTAAGGTTGCTTGTGAATCTTTGGGACATGTCAGATTGGCTGTTGCCGCTAAACTTGGCTTGATGGATCCAAATTTGTTTGCTTTTTGTTGGGTTGTAGATTTTCCGATGTTTGAGATTAATGAGGAGACAGGAAAATTGGATGCGGTACATCATCCTTTCACTTCACCAAAGAATTTTGAGGATCTTGATAATGCTCCCAAAAAAGCTTTGGCCAAGGCTTATGATATTGTTTTAAACGGCTCTGAAGTTGGTGGCGGCTCCATTAGAATTCATGATAGAAAGGTACAAAAACAGATTTTTGATATTTTGGGAATTTCAGATGATGATGCGGAAAGACGTTTCGGTCATTTGTTGGAGGCATTTCAATTTGGCGCGCCTCCACATGGCGGTATAGCTTGGGGACTTGATCGTTTGGTAATGATTTTTGCAGATGAGCCCAATATTCGTGAGGTTATTGCTTTTCCAAAAGATTCCAAGGCTAAGGATCTTATGCTTGGTGCTCCATCAGAGATGCCTCAGGAACAATTGGCGGAATTGCATGTCAGAATTGATCTTAAGAAGAAATAGTGTTATAATTGCATGATTTAAAACAAAAAAATGCCTGGTTGGTTATTAACAGTTTTGTTAGTGATTGTAATTGTCGGACTTACGATGATAGTTTTGGCTTATGTTCGCTACAGACGCAACGTGGAGAGGTCATTTAATATGGTTTTTTTAGATATTCGTGTTCCGAAAAAAGAGTCGAAAGAGGATCGTGAAGTTGAGAGCGAGCAATATTCAACTCAAAAAGACTTCAAGGAAGTTGGATGTGGAATCATGACGCAGTTTTTTGAGTCTTTGCACAGTATATATATCAAAGAGTGGTATAAGATTTTCACCGCTCAAGATTTCCTTTCTTTTGAATTTGCCGTGCTGGATGCCGAGGTGCACTTTTTTATTGTTTGTCCTCGTGATCTTTTACCTATTGTGGAAAAGCAATTGACATCTATTTATCCGGAGGCCTATGTGGAGCAGGTAGAGGATTATAATATCTTTCAACCTGATAGTGAAGTCGCCGCCTGCTATATAGTGCCGCATAAAGATTTTTGGTATCCGATCAGAACCTATACCAGGATGAATGCCGATCCGATGAATGGCATTATTAATTCTCTTTCCAAAATTACTCCCGATGAGGGTGCGGCGATACAGATAATGGTGCGTCCAAAAAAGGATGGCTGGCAGGAAGAAGGACGTGAATTGGCCAGTCAAATATTCCAGAATAAAAAGGCTAATCATTTCAAATGGTTTAATCCGATTTCCTGGTTTGCCACCTTGTTTGAGCTGCTTTTCCATGGGGAAAAGGGTGTTCTAAATATGGATAAAGATGGTGTTTCCACTCGTACGACCCCCATAACCGATGAAGAAGTTAAGGCGATGGAAGAAAAAAACTCCAGATCAGGGTTTGAGACCATTATTCGTCTGGTTTCAGCAGCAAAGACCAAGCGTCAGGCTCATGTGAATCTAGTCGCGATGAGGGGTGCTTTTAATCAGTATGGCACGAAACATGGCAATGAGTTGGCTTACACCCATTGGCATAGGACGAAGCCGTTGATAACAAATTTTATTTTTCGTAACTTTTGGCGGGGTTTTAATCAATGGATTACGGCAACTAAAATAATTTTTTCCTCCGAGGAATTGGCCAGTATTTTTCATGTGCCTAACATTCGTTTCAATAAATATCCTTCGATTGCCTGGCAAAATTTCAAGATTGCCCCACCTCCACCAAATATTCCTACCGAAGGTATTTTACTCGGACACAATATTTTCCGTGGAGAGAAGAAGGAAATTCGCATGAAAACTGAGGACAGGTTCCGTCACTTTTATGTAATTGGTCAAACAGGTACAGGTAAATCTTCAATTTTACAGGTTATGATTCGTCAGGACTTGAAAAATGGTGAGGGATTATGTGTTATTGATCCTCATGGCTCGCTAATTGAGGATATTTTGCCTTTTGTGCCACGTCATAGAGCTGATGATGTGATTTATTTCGATCCTTCCGATATGGAGAGGCCTTTGGGTCTGAACATTCTGGAATCAGACAGCTGGGAAGAAAAGGAATTAGTCGCTCTGGATGCGATGAATATTATGATCAAGCTTTTTGATGAGGAAACTTTTGGTCCACGTATTCAGGATTATTTCCGTAATGGCTGTCTGACACTGATGTCCGATCCGGCAGGTGGAGCATTGACTGATATTGTGCGTCTATTTACAGATGATGATTTTGCCAAGGTTAAGCGTCAACACATTACGAATCCCATCGTAGCCTCATTCTGGGATCACCAGATGGCCAAAACGGGTGCGCGTGAAAAACAAGAGATGATCCCCTATTTTGCCGCTAAATTTGGTCAGTTTGTGACTAATACCATGATGAGAAATATTATCGGTCAGGCAAAATCGGCTTTTGATTTCAGCAAGGTAATGCAGGAAGGTAAAATCTTGCTGATGAATCTTTCGAAGGGTTCAGTTGGTGAAATTAATTCCAAACTGTTGGGCTTGATTATTGTACAAAAAATTCAAATGGCGGCACTGAAACGTCAGAAAGTGGCAAAAGCCGACCGCAGAGATTTCTTCCTCTATATCGATGAGTTCCAGAACTACGTTACCGAAAGTATCGAGTCTATTCTTTCCGAGGCGAGAAAATATCGCTTGAGTTTGAATATTGCCCATCAATACCTGGCGCAGCTGGAAGAGGGTGGAGGTGGTTCCGCCAAGAAGAAAGCTAATTTGAAAGACGCCGTATTTGGTAACGTCGGTACAATGATGTGTTATAAGATAGGCGCTCAAGATGCCGAGCATATGGCGAAGGAAATGAAGCCGGTCTTTAGTGATCAGGATTTGATCAATATTGATAAGTATAAAGCGGTCATGAAACTCTCTATTGATACACAGCCAAGTCGTCCGTTCAGTATTATTCCCTGCAATCCATATACTGACGAAGGCGATAAGGAGGCAGCCGAGGCTTATAAGCAGCTATCAAGATTGAAATATGGAAGAGATAGGGATTTCGTGGATAGAGAAATTTTGAGGAGAATCGGGGTGGCTTAATTAGATAATCATTTGTGCTGTTTGGCAAGTCCTACTGGGAAGTAGGGCTTTTTTTGTGGTATACTGTTGGGATTTGAAAGTTCTGAAAGCGAAAAAATAAAAAACAAAATGAAAAAAAACAAAAGAAAAATAAATTTAAAGTTAATGCTGATTTTGGATTTTGTGTTGTTCTTCGGCTTGTCTTTGGTTTTCAAGCCTTTCACTGTGGCAGCTGAGGATAGGGCTTTTGCTGATGAATTGAATGGTGCACCGTATCCCAAAACCTTTATTGTTTCGGCTTATTATTCACCTTTACCTTGCCAGAGTTACTATTACACCGGCAGTTATGACGGTGATATAAGGCTGAATGGTTCAGGAGTGCGGGGAGCTGATGGTAGCGTGGTTTATCCTGGCATGGTTGCCGCTCCCAAGTCTTATGCTTTTGGAACAAAGCTTGATATACCGGGCGTGGGTATCGTAGCTGTTCATGATCGAGGAGGTGCAATTGTTACAGAGGGAGTGCGAGCAAATGCTTATGATCGTTTGGACATATGGATGGGCTATGGTGATAAGGGTTTGGAAAGAGCTTTGAGATGGGGCAAGAGAACATTGGATGCTGTCGTATATGGTGTTAATGATGCAATTGCGGAACAGGCAAATTTGGCCGGCTATTCCGCCGATGAGGCCGTCGAAAGCAATTGCGGTAATGTGGTGGCAGTGGTGCGTGAAAATGAGGCAACGGTTACACCTATGCCCCCTCAAGAGATGGTAAAGCCGGTGGTGGTTATAAATGTGTTAAATGATGACCTTCAGCCGGGCAATTCCGGTGACCGTGTAAAGGAGTTACAGATTCAGCTCAAGAAAATAAATTTATATCGTGCCGAGGTAAATGGCAATTATGATGAACTTACTAAACACGCGGTATTTAAATTTCAACAAATTCAGGGCTTGGTGATAGAAGAGACATCGCCCTTTGCCGGTGTGTTAGGATCTAAAACACGTCGCAATTTAAATAACATAACGGCTGCAAACGATTATAATCAGAAAAGGATCGCGCAAGCTACAGATACATACGAGCGTGTTTATCTTGCCAATGTAGAGGCAAATAGACCTAAAAGAACACTCATTTCATTGCAGTTGAAATTGGGGATGAGGGGTCCGGAAGTCGCCGAGCTGCAGAAATTTTTAAAAACGCAAGGTTTCTTTGAGGGAAACCTGATTACTCAATATTATGGTTCAGTGACGCAAAAGGCCGTGGCCAATTTCCAGAAGGCCAATAATTTAATCAGCTCAACCGGCGATATGGCCGCCGGCTATGTCGGTCCGGCTACTTTAGAGTTAATCAATACTCTTTCCTAGGAGCTTAAGGTAATTTTACGGGAATTTTTATCGATATATTCAAAATGCACATCGATTCTCTTGCGAGGTAGTGATTTGTTCAGCTTATCGGCCCATTCTATTACTATGAGGCTTTTTTTGTTCTCCAGAATCTCACTGATTTCCTCGAGCAGTAGTGCATCCATGCTCTCCAGTCGGTAGAGATCCATATGATAAATTTTCTGTTTTCCTTTGCTATATTCTCGAATATAAGTATAAGTGGGGCTTTTTACAGAAAAGTTATGAATGCCAAATTTTTCCATCAAGGCTTTGGTAAAGGTGGTCTTACCACTGCCTAAATCACCATATAAACAAATCAGTCCCCCATTGAGTACTTGCTGACTGATTTTATGGGCAAATTTTGTTGTATCGGCCAGGCTTTTTGCAATCACGGGTTTGATTTTTAACAAAAATTTTGATATAATATTAAGATAAATAAAACAAAAACAAAATGAATAATGCGGTAAATGATGAAAACAAAGGCCGATTTAACAAAAATGCAGCTCTGCTAGTTGTTTCGACTTTTCTGGTAACGATGGTGGTGGCTTTTAATGATGTAAGTAGCTTACTGTACAGTACCAGTGTTTTAAATTTACCCGAACATGCGCCGTTTGATGGTACAACTTATCCTATTAAGAGAACACCAAATTGGTCTCGATTAACCAATGAACAGCGCGATTTAACTTTTAATCAGCTTAATGATTCCGATTTAACAGATATTCCCTACTATGATCCTGGCCAATTGACTACGAAGACGGATACTTTGAAATGGGGTAATCCGGTGGACGATTCCATTCGCAATGCAAAAATTACCTATTCTACTCCTTACATGGGAAATTATAAGCTGGATGGCAAAGAATATAGTGGTTCACACTTAGCGGTAGATATAAAAGTGCCGGATGGTACTCCCGTATACGCAATGGCCAATGGCGTAGTAATGAAGTCATCTGATCAATCGAGTGGTTTTGGCGTTCATATCGTATTAAAACATAATAATTTCCCAAGCTTGGATGATCCAAGTAAAAAAATTGTTATATATTCCAATTATGCTCATCTTAGTAAGAGTTTTATGTCTGTCGCCGATGTCGTGACAAAGGGACAGCAAATTGGCCTTTCCGGTCATTCTGGAACTTCAACAACTCCCCATCTACATTTTCAAATAGATAATGATCAGCCAACTTATCATCCATTCTGGCCATTTACCTGGCAGCAAGCTTCAGCGGCTGGTCTTGATTTTTTCTCTGCTATCAATGCCGGTTTAGGACAGGACTTGGCTAAGGCTACAACTATAAATCCGGTGGTATATGTACAGAAATATATGGGAACGCTGCCTCCTATGCCGCAGCCGGTGATTGTGCCGGAGGTAAAGCCGGAAATTGTTCCCGAGATAAAACCTGATATTTTACCCGAGACTCCACCCGAGAAGCCAATTGCCGATGTGGCTAAAACCGAGATTGTAGCAACAACCGATGATACTGTCATAGCTCCGGTTGTTACTCAACCTGAGCCTGTACAGATTCCCCCCGCTGAGGTTCCGGCGGTTGAGGCTCCTGTGCCTGAACCTGTGGTAACTGAACCTTTAGCAACTCAAAAAAAGATCTTTCTGGATATAGAAGTTGGCAGTAAGTACTATGATGCGACAAAATATTTAAGTGAAAAAGGTATAGTAAATGGCTATGTGAGCGGTAATTTTAAACCTAATAGATATGTAAATCGAGCCGAATCCTTAAAATTTATTTTAGCCAGTATTAATGCCGATCTTGATCGTGGGCATTTGCCGTTTTCCGACGTAGAGGACAGATCATGGTATGCTAATTATTTATATACTGCATTACAAAGAAATATTGTTACGGGAAACCCTGACGGTACTTTCAAGCCAGGTTCTACTGTAAATAAAGCGGAATTTTTCAAAATTTTGTTCAATGGCTTGAGCGTAGATATTGATCCGGTGGTTGCCGGCGCTCCATATAGCGATGTGCCAGAATCCGCCTGGTTTGCACCGTATATTGCTTATGCGAAAGAGCTCAAAATTATTGATCCGGAAGCTAAAACAGTTTCTCCCGGCAAGGGTATGACACGCGGGGAGGTTGCGGAAGCCATGTATAAGTTGATGACGATGGAGAGGTAGTTATTTTAACCGTTCCTAACTGAACTCCGCCTGCGAGGCTGGTGTGGTATGGATCTTATTAAACTAAATTGCGGCTGCTTTCATGTCTCTCAAAACCCCAGCACTCTTCTCTTTGTCACTCGTCGCCTCATATAAAGCAGCCAGTACTTCATAAGGCTTTTTGTATTTTGGCATGGCTTTTATGGCTTTTTCACAAAGCTTTATCACTCCTTCAG
>CAYZOB010000022.1:0-5718 GCA_964480115.1 uncultured Candidatus Peribacteria bacterium | reverse complement strand
AGCGCAAACCGCAGCGCAAACAGTAGCGCAAACCGCAGCGCCGACAGTAGCGCAAACCGCAGCGCCAACAGTAGCGCAAACCGCAGCGCCAACAGTAGCGCAAACCGCAGCGCCAACCGCAGTTACGGCTCCTGAGAAAGATCCTGCGCACGCCGCAAATGTTGCGGCAGCAATTGTTCCGGCCGCAACTACCCCAACTCCCGAACCAATTAAATAATCAGCAACATGGATTTACTAAACTTACGCAGCAAATTAGGCAAGAAACGCCGAAAATTATTAGGTCGTGGCAATGGCTCCGGCCGTGGCACATTTTGTACTAAAGGTGGTAAAGGCCAATCCGCCCGCAGTGGTGGTAATATCCGTCCCGGTTTCGAAGGTGGACAAACTCCAATGCTTCGCCGCATGCCAAAACTAAGAGGATTCAAAAATCCGAATTATCAAGCTTATCAAGTTGTAAATATTGGAGATTTGAATATTTTTGATAATAATACGGAAGTAAATCTCGAAGTTCTTTTTGCAAAAAATTTAATTTCAAAAAAGAATCAACCTGTTAAACTATTGGGCAATGGCGAACTTGAAAAAACCTTGACGATTTCAGTGGCAAAAGCTTCCGCCAGCGCGATAGCGGCCGTGGAAGCAAATAAAGGCAAAGTCATGCTTACGGCTAAACAAAAAAAATCACCTATTTAAAAATAGTAACTCAAAATGCTTAAATACCTCAGTCAAATATGGAATTCTCCCGATCTTCGCAAGAAAATCCTTTTTACTTTTTGTATCGTGATTCTCTACCGCTTTCTGGCACACATAACAGTGCCTGGAGTAGATATTCAGGCACTGAAAGCCATTTCCAATCGTAATGAATTGCTGGAACTTTTCAGCTTATTAACCGGAGGCAGTACCGAAAATTTCTCTATAGTTTTAATGGGTATTTCTCCCTATATTAATGCTTCAGTTATTATTCAGCTTTTGACGGTGATTGTTCCTAAACTCGAAAATTTATCAAAAGAAGGCGAAGCCGGTCAGAAAAAAATCAATACCTACACGCGTTGGCTCACTCTTCCTCTCGCTTTCCTGCAGTCATATGGCATGATCGTCCTTTTAAACAGCCAATCAAAGATCCCCCTAATCCCAAGTACGACAGACCCGAAAATTATTCTTCCAATCATGCTTACTATTTCAGCAGGTACTTTGCTTCTGGTATGGTTAGGTGAACAAATCAGCGAAAAAGGAATTGGCAACGGCATTTCTATTTTAATTTTTACCAGCATCGTATCGGGTATACCCGCACTTGTTGGTCAAGGCTTATTTCTTGCCCAAAGTGATGAAAGTAAACTGGTACCTTTTGTCATCGTGACAATTTTGACAATCGTGCTTGTAACGGTGGTTATTCTTGTGACTGAAGCGCAAAGAAAAATTCCAATTACCTATGCCGGTCAGGGCATTCGCAGTAAGAGTGATCAGGCCTTCTTTCCTCTGCGTATCAATCAAGCGGGCATGATTCCTATTATCTTCGCTGTAGCTTTGGTTAGCTTTCCTGGCATTATCGGTCAATTTTTATTGAATGCTAAAACTGCGTGGTTAAGCCAGCTCGGCCGCTCTATGACTACCTTATTCCAACCAAATACCATTACCTATATGCTGATATATTTCCTTTTGGTTATCGCCTTCACTTTCTTCTACGTTTCAATCACTTTCAATCCGGAAAAAGTAGCAGAAAATATCCAGAAACGTGGCGGCTACATTCCCGGAATTCGCCCCGGAACCCAGACTGCCGAATACCTGGGTCATGTCTCCAACAGACTCACTTTCTTTGGTGCTTTATTTCTTGGTCTAATAGCCGGCTTGCCGGTATTAATTCAATTGGTATTCAGCTCAGCCGGTCTGGGTTCAGTACCTCTTTTGATCTCCGGCGCGGGAATAATTATTATCGTTGGTGTAGTTTTGGAGCTCATCCGTCAGGTCAATGCGCAGCTGGTAATGCATGATTACAAAAAATTCTACTGAGCACGAAGCGAAGCGGACGTTCGCGAACAACCTACTAATTATTTCCCCACCATGGATCTGATTTTATTTGGAATGCAAGGCGCGGGTAAAGGAACCATCGGCAAAGCCATCGCCACCCGCTACAATCTCCAAATTTTTGAAACCGGCGGCGCTCTCCGGACTCTTTCTCAAGAAGACAGTGAACTGGCTCGCAAAGTAAAAGCCATCATCGAAGCCGGACATCTGGTACCAAATGAAGTGGTCATGGAAATTGTCGAAAATTTTCTTAACAAACTTCCACCAAATACCAACGTCCTTTTCGACGGCATTCCCAGAAAAGTGGAACAAGCCAACTCTCTCAATGCACTTTTGGATAAAAACGGCCGCATCTACAAAGGACTTCTTCTGGATATCAACGAAACCACCGCCCTGAAACGCTTAACTACTCGCCGCATCTGCAAAGCCTGCAAAACAGTTTACCCGGTAGATTTCACCGGTGAAAAATGCACTGCCACTCTGCCAAACGACTCAACTTGTGGCGGCGAACTAATCACCCGCTCCGACGATAATCCGGAAGCCATTCAAACCAGACTAAAAGCCTTCCGCGATGAAACTCTTCCAGCCCTCGAACTTTACCAAGACAATCTGATCAAAATTAACGGTGAAGCCGGCATCGCAGAAGTGGAGAAGTTGGCGATTGAAGCTTTGGATAAAATTTTATGAGTTGATCGTTTACGACCAGAATCCAATCCGCTCCCTCAAGCCAAAAATTCAATCAAAAAATGTCCACAACCGGATAGATGCAAAACAGGGATGCTTTGCCCTATCCACCCGCCTGGCGGGCACTTCCACAAGCCATTGCACTTTCACGAGCCATTGCACTTCCACAAGCCATTGCGCTTTCTACCACCAGCTCAAGTCGTCTTCCGTATAGTCTTGACTAAACAGAGTTTTACTTTCTAGTTGGTTCATATGAACACTTTTTCTTCTGTAATTTTGAACAAGTACCTCCAAAGCTGCCGCTGAAAACTGAGGCACCTTCTCCCTAGCCGCTGAGCACATTGTGATCTACCAAAAATTTAAGCATGAACTTTTGCAGAAGTATTTACAAAATGCGTCCTGGAAACCGAATGAAGGAATAAAAGTGGCAATCGCTCCCCTGCTTACAGATTTCCCTATCATCATCATTTCGCTTTTTATATTTTTAAGGCTGACTAATCTCAATTCTATTCTGGGAATTATCGCCATTCTCGGAGGAATTTTCATCGGCTATTTGGGCTACGAAAGCCTGACAAGCAAGGGGCTGGAAATTGATATCCAAAAAGTTAAACCACAATCAATTAAAAAAGGAATCATCGTAAATCTTCTAAATCCGCCACCTTACATTTTTTGGATAACAATCGGAGCGCCCACGACTTTCAAGGCTTACCAAATTAGTCTCACAACGGCAATCATCTTCATTGCCACGTTTTATTTTTCCCTAGTCGGCTCAAAAATTGCCGTAGCATTACTCGTCGACCGATCACGAGCATTCCTGAAAAATAAAGTCTACATCTGGCTTCTCAGGCTATTAGCCACCGCCCTTTTCATCTTCGCCGCAATGTACATAAAAGATGGGTTAAAATTTTTTGGAATTTTGTAAAAGTCTGCGCATGCAGACTTTCGCCTTTGAATAACGGCTAAAACAAGCCATAAGGATACACCAAGAAAAATTGTTGACAATTGGCTCAAACGAAACAATAATAGAACCTTAACCACCGCAATAGTAACCCTAGCAAAAAATATGGAACCATTTCCTGGAAAAGAACTATTAGAAGACACAAAGAAAAATCTTTTAGAAGATTTACGTCAAAAACCTCAAAATGATGCAGTTTATCCTACACAAGATAAACCCATGTCATTCCACCTGCCTCGCCTTATAAAAGCTATCGAAGACGACGACATAAAAGTAATATCGGAATACAGGCGCGGGGATGGTAACTGGTTCCCATATTCAGGCGCAGTAGAAATATACATGAAAACTTGGGATGATTGCAGGAACACCATCCTCGCTGTAGACGATGAGTCAATGCACCTAGACGATATTGAATTTGCCGCTTCTGAAGTAGCCCCAGAAATTAGAATAAGACGCGAAAGCACAAAAGAAGCTGCTCTAATGGCAATTGCCGAAGAAGGCATTCGCTTAAAAGCCCTTATCACCGATTATAGTTTAACCGGATCAGTAGGAAAAGAAGGCCACAAAATTGCTCAAGCAGCACTAGCTGCCGGCGTCCCTCGTGTTGTCATTCATACCGGTTCATCAATTCAACCACAAATTTGGGACAAAGGAGCAGACCTGGAAACAAAATGAAAACAACTTCTAGCTAAAGTAGGCTAACAGTCTCTGCCAGCGCGTGCCACGCTACGCTAAAAAGACCCCTGTTTTTACACTGATCTGTTAATTCTACTGCTTAAAATACACACCACTCAAAATTTACTGTCAAGCTCATGGTGTAATTCAACAGATTACGTCGGCGGGATATCCCGGAAATTACAGGTTGAAACCTGTTTGTGCTTTTCACGCGATATATTTTGTCAAGTCGCGCATTTTCACAAAAACTGGGGCCTTCTTAGACGCCACGCACTTGACGATGCATACAAAGTATTGCACAAAAGTGTGCGTGCCTGCCTGGCGGTAGACAGGCGCACACTTTTACATCACATTCACGGCTCAAACAAGCCATTTTAATTTTAAAAAACTTCTTGCTAAAATGATACGAGCTTTCCAGCTACTGGCCCATTTTCCCAAACTGCAATTTATTCTGCCCGCCCTCCCGCCAGCAGGCAACCAATTTTTGGAACAGTTACCCACAATAGACATTGCCTGACACGTCGACATGTCCACACCCAGGTTCATTAGTACTCCCAATAATGACTGAGCTAAATCTCTCCCAAAACCCTTTAAAAAATCTACTTTTTCTGCTATAATAAAACGATGGATCAACAAAAACTTCTGGAACAACTAGCAACAATGATCGCCAAAAAAGACGATGAAATTACTATTCTGAAAAACGTCCTTAAGCAAATTTCCAAATTCCAGGAACAAAAAAGCAGCAAGACAGATGAACGGGAACTGACAAATCTCGAAAATCAGATAAATCAAACCTGAAAAATGAGCGACACGCCTGAAAATCAAGAAAGAAAAGAAGAATTTTCACAACAAATTGAGAAGTCTTTGGATGACCGCATCCGTGATCTTGCAATTACTGACAAGCAAAAAGGAGAAGTCCTGCAAAAGCTAAAATCCAGAATTATCGAAAAAATCTCTACACCTGGACTTCAGACCCTGGATGATCTGCGGCTGGATAAGACGGAAATGGGACAAGTCTTTGACCTGCTGTCACAAGAGCCGGGAATAAAAGAGCTGTTGGAAAACAACGACTTGAAAACAGTTGAAGACCTCATGGCTCTTATTGACTTCACAGAATTTTCCAGCAACAAACTTGACATTCATGCAGGCCAAGCAACCCTCAGCGAAGATACAAATATATTCACAATAAATGGCAAAGTTCTGGGAGTGGTTTTTCGCAATGAAAATGTTAAACTTATGGATCTTGAACCGATAATAATCAACGGCGAACCTCACGTGCTTGCTAGCATTACTCACGATCTCGGCCGTTTCAGAAAAAAATTTGCAGGCAAAACAAAAGATTACGTCGGCTTCATTCCGAGAAAAAGCCTTCATGGCAATATACC
>CAYZOB010000021.1:0-10159 GCA_964480115.1 uncultured Candidatus Peribacteria bacterium | reverse complement strand
AATAGCAAGTTTGCCGTTTAAAGTGCTTCTTTTAAATACTTCATGACTATTTAAATATTTGAGAGACGTTCCATCATAAACTTCCAACAATCTGTCAAAAATACCCTTTGTCATAAAATCGCTGCTTAGAAGAACTTTGTCTATCCATATTAAAGTGATACTTTGTTGATTTTTATTGTCACTAACTTCAAAAACATCAGACAATATGCTTGCATATTCATCATTTTCCGGATATCTATGGCAAAGTTCAACCATGGCCTCAATGCGATGTACATGAGCCAAATTTAGATCATTCGCATTTTTCCATAGCTCTTTTGCTATAGGATCAAAAACTGTTTCCCAGGGGGCAGAAATAGTCTGTAGGGCGCTAACCTCTTTTCCCGAATCATCAACTCCGAGTATTCCATATTGTAGAACTCCAATTTTCTCAAATAGACCATCCTGATCTATGTTTTCTTTATACATTGGAAATTTTTGCATTAACCGTCTTATGCCATTGCGCAATGATTTTGGCCCCTTAACAATGCCACTTACAGTATAAACACCAAAATTATTATCAAGAGAGTTTAGATCATAGCCATTCCCTTTTTTTTCCATCCAAACGCAAATTGCATGATTTCCCAGTGCTATAGCCGAGGGCTTTTTGCCTTGCCTCTCAAGAATATCTTTGGCTAAAAAAGCATAATCCTCACAATCACCACGCATTTTACCATTCTCAACGTGCACAACAGTTTCTTTAGCACTTTGAAAACCACCATTAGCTGCATTTTCCTTATCATTGGCATACTTCATTCCTACGTGCATAAAAAATTCATGTAGCTTACCTGGAGTATTTAGTTCCCTTGCCAAGAAATCCAAGTATTGATCAGGGGTCATACCAGGATTGGCCTCTCTTCTGTCTGCTAAAGTACTGAAGGGCTTTCCCTGAGAATCATACATCCAGGTAAGATAACTCTTTGCTTCACCGGGTGTATTTTTCATTTTTATCGTCTTAACAGGCTTACCATCTTTTAAAACAGTTTTTTCGGAAGAAAAGCCGGCTTTGTCAGAACCAACGGTTCTCATTGTTCTTGCCAATTTATTGCTCGTAACCCCATGGACCGCAACCATTGTATCAATTAAGCCATTATCTCCCTTTTCGTATTTTTCCAGTGAAATCATTCCAAAATCAATAAATTCAATGAAATCTTGGAGATTTGCTATTCCAAATCGCTTGAAATCTTTAGGTATTTTTGTTTTTAGAGTTGTATAGATACCACCAATTTCCTCATTGCTTAAACTCAAATCATCTAAACTATCATCACTAATTTCTTTCATTAATCTAGCCATGATCTCTTTTACCTCTTCCCTAACTCCATTAAATTCCTCTTCCCAATATTCCACTTGCATATCCAGAGAGCGTTCTATCTCCTTTTTGAAAGCATGAACCTTTTCTTGATGTTCCATACCATTGTCACTCATTTTGATTTAATATGGAATCTAATTCATTAAGTCTCTTTTCATCCAGCCTGAGGGATTTTTTCTGTTTAATGCTTCTAACTTCACTTAAAACAGCTTTCAATACCACGAGTCTTCTTTGTTCCAATTTAACAGCTTTTTTTAGTTTTCCAATTTGCTCCTTTTTGTTTGAGTCGGATGACATGAATGCTTAGGTTTTGATTTTTTTGTTCTTTTTTTCAACTATATTCTACGCTATTTTTGACTTTTTGTCGAACTTATGTCTTGTCTAAAAACGGTAAAATCGGGGTCTTCTTAGCTGTGTGGAAGCGACATTAAGACAATGAAGGGCGGATCTTCATCCAAACTGCGATAGATTTATACTCTCTGGTGCGCCCGACAGGATTTGAACCTGTGACCTTTGCCTTAGAAGGGCACTGCTCTATCCAGCTGAGCTACGGGCGCATGTTTTTATGTGGTGCTTGTTTGTTTACCAAGTATTTATACTTATAACAGAGAAATTGTAAAGCTTGATAATACTTTCTCATAGGGTAGAATGAGCTTATGCATCTACATGAAGGTGAGAAAATAGTGCAGATTTACAGGCATCATCCCACACCTTTTATTTTTCAAGTTTTTTTTACTTTGTTGGGAACTTTGCCCTTTATTTTGGTACTATTCCTTTTCAAGGAGAGTTTTAGTTCCGGTGGTTTTTTTATTGCTCATGTTGTTATTTTCGCAGTTTTTGCTTTAATTGTAGCGTACTTATCCTTAATTTATTGGTTGGATAAATTGGTACTCACAAATCACAGGGCTATAATGGTTGACTGGAAATCGCTAAGCAGAAGAGATGAGTCTGAAGTTAATTATCATGAGATTCAGGAAATCCAGACTCAGGAACAAGGATTCTGGTCTTATTTTAAAGCTTTTGACTATGGTTCAATTGCCCTTGAAACTGCTTCATCTCATATTGTGATGGAGTTTCTTGATGCTCCGGATCCGGAAAGTATCAGGCGCCACATTTATCAAATAAGAACAGCTTCAAATGATTCAAAGTGAGGCCGAAAATCTGGAAACCCTGGTAAATGTACCCAGCGCCGAGGTGGTGCAGTTTGAAAACGAGCTGAGGCCGCATGATTTGAATAATTATATCGGTCAAAATGAAATCAGAAATAATCTAATTGTTTCCATAAAGGCCGCTAAGAAAAGGCAGGAACCTCTGGATCATATTTTGTTGCATGGTTCTCCGGGTTTGGGGAAAACGACCTTGGCGCATATCATAGCAAATGAGGCCGGAGCCAGTTTGAAAATCACTTCCGGTCCGGCACTGGAAAAGCAGGGAGATGTAGCTTCAATTATTTCTAATTTACAGGAAAATGATGTTTTATTTATCGATGAAATTCACAGATTGAAGCCGGTTGTGGAGGAAGTGCTTTATACTGCAATGGAGGATTTCGGCATTGATATAATTATTGGCAAGGGTCCATCAGCCAGAAACATGCGCATTAATTTGCCAAAATTTACTCTTGTTGGAGCCACTACGAAACTGAGCATGATTTCCTCTCCACTGCGTGCGCGTTTTGGTAATGTTTTCAAGTTGCAATTCTATTCCGATGAGGAGATCAGAGAGATAATCTTGAGATCGGCGGCAATTTTGCATTGTAAAATTGATTTGAAGATTGCCGACCTATTGGCTAAATCTTGCAGGAAGACACCGCGTATTGCGAATAGGTTACTCAAGAGACTAAGAGATTTTGCGGATATCAAGAATAATTCAGTAATTGATGTACCTATTTTGAAGCAGACTTTGCAAGCTTTGGGAGTGGATGATTTTGGTCTGGACAATACCGATCGGGAAATTCTGGGGGTCATAATTGATAAATTCCGTGGTGGGCCGGTGGGATTGAATACTTTAGCTGCAGCTGTTTCCGAAGAAGAAAATACCATTGAGGATATATATGAGCCATTTTTGATTCAATTGGGATTTCTCGAACGAACTCCACGGGGTAGGATGGTAACAAAAAGAGCTTATAAACACCTTGGAGTTGAGTTTTTTTCATAGGAATTGTATAGTCTTTGAGATTTAAATTTATAAAATGAAAACTATATTTATAGTAGCAGGTCTGGCTTTTGCCCTTGTAGCAGTTGCCGGTTGCGGTCTCCAGGAAGAATTTCAGGCTGAACCTTCGCAGCTCAGCGTGTCCGGTATACTGATTGAGCAGACGGCCAAGGATAAGGAAGGTGGTACACATTTTATCATAGGTGAAAATGAGAAAAAAACTTCTTCCAGAAGTCTTACAATTAATCTGTCAGGTACTGAATATTTGAATAATAAGGTAAAGGTTAGCGGTATTTTGAATCAAACGGATAATGTACTGGAAGTTACCGGAATATCGGTGGTGGAAATATTGTCAAAGGATACCAGGCAAGTTCAGCAATTGGAATATAAGGATTCGGAAGCTGGCTTTAGACTCACATATTTTGATGACTGGAAAATTTCTTCCGGTGTTGATAATGCGGTCGTTTTTACGGCTCCAATGGATGTAAACGCTAAAACTACAATTCCAGCCGTGGTAAAAATTGAGCAAAAACCTTTTAGGTATGAGCAGAAGCCGCTTGAAGACGGTAGTACAAAAATGGCATTGGAGGAATATTATGAAGGACTAAATGAAGGGAAATCATTGGATTTAAATACCCTTAGCAAAATAGGTGTGGATCAAATGCCGGCAATAAAGACTGTGAGTAAGGGAAAAATTCAGTATACCCTGTATAGAACAGGTTTAATTTATGATTTGGGTTTTGTGGCAGGTGTACCGGAAAATGCTGCGGATGAAGATGTTTTCAACAAAATGGTCTCGGACTTCCAATTTATTGAAATGGAAGTTGTAAGTGATGAATTAATCACAAAACCGGATGCTGGTGATCAAAATAAAGTAGATCCGGCCAAATCGGATATTGATATGACCGCATTTGAAAGCTTGCCTTATAAATTCAGCGGTAAGTATCCGTCAAAATGGTATTATGCCGGCGTTAAGACTACATCGGATGGTGATATTCTTCATCATTATGGATTTAGTGACAAAGTTATTACTAAAGACAATGAACTGATTGGTCTTGATGTTTTGTCTGGAGCCCTTCCGACTGGTGGAAACTCTATTTCCTTTGCAGGTAAAAAACTGATGGTGCTTGAGGGGGAGGGTTATTATAAGGTTTATACTTCGGCGGGCGATAGAAATTTCAGATTTGTAGGATCTGCTGATTATAAGGAGATAATGTTTTTGATGGCTGTTTCATTGAGTCCCACTACTGAAGAATAGCTCAAATTAATTGACAATATGCTTCTGGCGCTCTATAATGTCGAGTGCTAATTCGGATTAAACCATTTTCCTTACTCTCGTAAAGAATAAATCGGTAATTAAGGTTCTTGATGTCTGAAATTTATGGTAGAATTGTTTGATAAAAATTAAATAAAAAAATATGAACGATTTCAACCAATTCAATAGGTTTACTAAAGAAGCGAAAAGGGCGTTAATCGTAGCCCAGGAGAAAGCCCGGGAGTCGAAGCTGAGCTATGTCGGCACCGAGCATATTTTGATTGGAATTCTTTCGCAGGAAAGCTCTTTGGGAGCTTCGATATTGCTTAATTTTGGAGTTTCACTGGAGAATGTGTATCTTGTTTTGAAAACGGTTGGGAGAAACAGTGCTCCTTCCAAGGCTAATGAGCCCGGAGGCTTGAGTGGTTTTGCAAAAGAAATTATTGAGGATGCGGTGAAAGTCGCTGCTGAATTCGGTCATTCCTTTGTGGGGACAGAACATTTGTTGTATTCGTTGGTCTCCCAAAATAATACAGCGGCGACGGTGATTTTGGAAAACATGAAAGTCTCACCAAATGATGTTAGAGAACAGATATTGGAAATTTTTGAGCGCGCTAAAAACATGGGATCGAAGGATGCTGTGTCCGGAGCCTTGCCTAATGGACAGGCTGGAGGGCCAATGCCAAAAAATGGCCAAATGATGAATCCAATTGAATTTTTCTTGACGGGGTTACAGGGAGTTTTGACCGGTCAACAGCAGAAAGAAAGTTACAAGGACGCATATAAACATAAGAAAAAAGACGACACCAAGAAAACCGAGACTCCGGCTCTGGATTACTTCTCTACGGACTTGGTGGAGGAAGTCAGAAAAGGCAAAATTGATCCGATTATTGGCAGAAAAAAAGAGATTGAGCGCGTAATAAGTATTCTTTCCAGGAAAACCAAGAATAATCCGATTTTAATTGGTGAATCGGGAGTTGGTAAAACAGCCGTAGCGGAGGGCTTGGCTCAGGCTATATGCAGGGAGGAAGTACCGGAAAATATGTTGGATAAAAAAATGCTTTCGATTTCAATGGCTTCGGTAGTTGCCGGAACCAAGTACAGGGGTGAATTTGAGGAGAGAATAAAACAAATTCTTGAGGAAGCGGCTTCGCAGGACAATGTCATTTTGTTTATAGATGAATTTCATACGGTAGTGGGTGCAGGTAGCGCCGAAGGCAGTTTGGATGCAGCTAATATTTTGAAGCCTGCTTTATCCAGGGGAAAGGTTCAGGTTCTAGGGGCAACCACAACTGCCGAATATAGAAAAAATGTGGAAAAAGATGCGGCCTTGGATCGTAGATTTCAGCCTGTATTGGTGCAGGAAACTTCGCCCGAGGAGACTTTGCAAATTCTTAATGGCATCCGAGAATCTTTTGAGGATCATCATAATTTACTGATAACTTCCGAGGCTTTGGAGGCGGCGGTGAAATTATCTAAAAGATATATCAATGATCGTTTTTTACCGGATAAAGCAATTGATTTGGTGGACGAGGCTGCTGCTAAAAAGCGCATAACTGCAAGAATTGATAATGACAAAATAAAAAAATTACAGCGAAAATTGACGGCTACGATTAAGAAAAAGGAGGATGCCGTTTCCCAGCAGAATTATGAAAAGGCGGCGGAATTGCGTAATGAGGAATTGGAAATTTCCAAGAAAATTGATGAGCAGAAGGTGGTGAAAATTCCTCGAGCCCAAAGAGAAAAACTTTACGAAGATGATATTGCGGCGGTGGTTTCGGTAATGACCGGTGTACCTGTCACAAAACTAGTAAGTAATGACATTTCGAAACTTCAAGCTTTGGAGGAGACTTTGCGCAAGAGAATTATCGGTCAGGAAGAGGCCGTGACAGCAGTATCAATGGCTATTAGACGCTCAAGGGCCGGATTTGCCGATGAAAAACGTCCGATTGGTTCTTTTATTTTCATGGGGCCTACTGGTGTGGGTAAGACAGAGCTGGTAAAGGCTTTGGCTGAAGAGATTTTCCATGATCGAAATGCTTTGATAAAAATAGATATGAGTGAGTTTATGGAGAGACACAATACTTCAAGATTGGTTGGTGCCACGGCAGGTTACGTCGGTTATGAGGACGGTGGTCAATTGACAGAGGCGGTCAGACGTAAACCGTACGCAGTGATTTTATTTGACGAGATCGAAAAAGCTCATCCTGACGTATTTAATTTACTGCTTCAAATTCTGGAGGATGGTGAATTGACTGATGCCAAAGGACGCAAGGTTGATTTTAAAAATACCATTATAGTTTTGACCTCAAATATTGGTGCCAAAAAATTGACCGAAAAAGCTGCGCCAATCGGATTTTCAACAAGATCTGATGAATTGGAACGGGCGACGGAAGATTTTGAGGCCATGAAAGTGGAAATTCTAAAAGACTTGAAAGATCATTTCCGTCCGGAGTTTCTAAATAGAATAGATAAGACGGTAGTTTTTCATGCTTTGACCAATGAAAATATCAGGGAAATCGTGAAACTGCATCTGGGTTATCTGCAAGAGCGGTTGAAGCAGAAGAATTTGACTTTAGAGACCACTCCGACAGCTCTGGATGTCTTGGCCAAGGTGGGTTATGATCCAAAGTATGGTGCCAGACCGGTAAGAAGGGCTGTGCAGGAATTGATTGAGGATCCATTGACCGGTAAATATTTAGAGGGATATTTCAAGGATGGCGATGTGGTAAAAATTGTAAAAAAGGGTGAATCGGTAGATTTGGTAAAAGGTGAAGCAAGGGTTGCGGAAAAAATTAAGAAAAAGGAGGACGGGGTTAAAGTGGAAAAACAGAAGGTCTGAGCAGAATGACGCTCAAGCGCTTACCCACCTTAATCATTGACTTTTTGTTATCACATCAATATAATCGCCCTGCTCAATCTGAGTTAGGGCGTTTTTATTAGCAGGACAGCCAAATATCGATTGGGCCAATAATATTTAAAAAGTCTTGCTAAACGGTGTTCATGAAAAAGAAAAATGTTAAAGGTAGTTCTAATGGTGTCATGACTAACGGCAGGCAGGTGCAGAGCGAAATAATGGAGGAACTTTTGAATAGTACCGGTGATTTCGTTTTACCGGCTCCGGGAGTACTAGTTGAGGGTGTGGTGACGGCAATCTGGAAAAATAAGATATTGGTTGATTTGGGAGGTGTAGCCACGGGTATAGTAGCCGGCCAGGAAACCAAGGACAGTACGGGAACTTTGGACTCGCTAAGTATTGGCGATTCTATTTCGGCTTACGTACTTGAAGAAGAAAATGATGACGGTTTGGTGGTTCTTTCGCTGAGAAAGGCCAGCCAACAAAAAACTTGGGACAAATTTGATAAAGCATTTAAGGTCGGTGAGGCAATCACGGTTATGGCCAATGAGGCCAATAAAGGTGGTTTGTTGCTAAATATTGACGGTATCAAGGGTTTCATCCCGGTATCACAATTAGCTCCCCTGCACTACCCACGCGTAAATGGCGCCGATAGCGCCAGAATTTTGGCGAGATTGCAAAAACTTATTGGTATTCCACTTTTGGTTAAGATTATCAATCTTGATAAGGAGGGTGGCAAATTGATTCTTTCAGAAAGAGCGGCTGAAGAGGAACATCGCAAAAAAGCAATGGGTAAGCTTGAGGTAGGTCAAAAGGTTCAGGGTAGTATTAGTGGAATTGTTAATTTCGGTATTTTTGTTACTTTTGGAGGACTGGAAGGATTGGTGCATATTTCTGAAATTGCCTGGGGTCATGTAAAGGATCCTAATGATTTTGGAAAATTGGGAAATGAAGTTGAGGTTTTAGTAATTGGTAAAGATTCTGACAAGATAAGTCTTTCGATGAAGCGACTCACTCCCGATCCTTGGATTGAGGCCACAAAAAAGTATAAGGTTGGTACGGTAATTGAAGGCGAAGTTAATAGAATCACTCCGTTTGGAGCTTTTGTTAAACTGGATAATGAGATTAATGGCTTGATTCATGTAAGTGAAATTGCCGAGAAAGATGTTGCTGATGCTACGGCGGTTTTGAAGGTTGGCGACAAAATAAAGGCAAAAATTATTGCTATTGATGCCGATGAGCACAGAGTAGGTCTTTCTATCAATGCTTTGAAAGAGGAGGGTTCGGAGGGACGAAAGAAAGGTAAGAAGACGAAGGCTGAAGATGGCGAAAAAAAAGAGGAGGAAAAAGAAGCGGTGGAGGCGTAAAAATGTGATTTTCATTGGGCCATGTTTCCAGTTAGGAAGCGTGGCCTTTTTGTTATAAAATTGGGGCATATGGATTTGAAGGATAATTTCAGGAAAAGGTACGAGGCGTTGAATGCCGAGCAAAAGGATGCGGTAGATACTATCGAGGGTCCGGTGATGGTCATTGCCGGTCCGGGTTCTGGAAAAACTGGGCTTTTGAGTCTGAGGGTGGCCAATATTTTGCAGCTCACCGATACACTTCCCTCTTCGATTTTGTGTCTGACTTACACGGAGGCAGCGGCGGTGAATATGCGGAAAAGGCTCGCCGGTCTGATCGGCATGGATGCGTACAAGGTCGCGATCCATACTTTTCATGGTTTTGGCACGGAGATTATTAATAAAAATCCGGAATATTTTTATCATGGTGGTAGATACAATCCGGCGGATCAGCTGACGCAGTATGCGATTCTGGAGAAGATTTTGGAGGGATTGAAGCATAATTACTCCATTGGCTCATGTCATCCTCATCAGGGATTTACTTATATAAAAGATATTCTCAACAGAATTGATGAATTAAAAAAAGGTGGACTTAGTCCCGAAAATTTCGAACTATTATTAGATGAAAATAAAGACTTTCTGCAGCAGGCTAATGGTTTACTAGAGCCTGTTTTTGCGGATAGAGTATCGAAAAAAACTATGGGATTGATTCCGGAACTGATTGAGAATCTCAAAGCTGTGAATTTCAAAGCAAGAACTAAGAAACTCCCCTATTTGAATGTAAAGGAAATTCTGATAAGTGCCTTGGAAGAAGCCTATTCTCTGGCCACAGCCGAAACTAAGGCCGACACTAAGCCAATTACCGCTTGGAAAAAGGAATACACAAAAAAGAATAATGACAAGAAGGATGTCTTCAAGGATTTGGAAAAAAGTAAAATACAATTTGAGCTCTGCGAGGTTTATGGGAGATACCAGAAGCAATTGCATAAAGAGGGATTTTTTGATTGGGCCGATATGTTGCTCGATACCGTGGATGCTTTCGGGAAATATCCTGAGCTGCGCTACAATTTACAGGAGCAATATTTGTACGTTCTTGTAGATGAATTTCAGGATACGAATGGTATTCAGATGAGATTTCTCGATCAATTACTAGATGCAGAGGTGAATGAGGGACGACCGAATGTTTTAGCTGTAGGCGATGATGATCA
>CAYZOB010000020.1:0-51897 GCA_964480115.1 uncultured Candidatus Peribacteria bacterium | reverse complement strand
AGGATCGACGTAATTTGGAGGCATGGTAGTGCCATTGTAAGGCTGAGTCATTGTACCGGTGTAAGGAGCCGGATAAGTGGTAGTTGGAGGAGGATTGGTAGTGCCATTGTAAGGCAGCATCATTTTGTTAGGATCGACGTAATTTGGAGGCATAGTGGTGCCATTATAAGGCAGAGTCATTTTGTTAGGATCGACGTAATTTGGAGGCATGGTAGTGCCATTGTAAGGCTGAGTCATTGTACCGGTGTAAGGAGCCGGATAAGTGGTAGTTGGAGGAGGATTGGTAACTGTACCGGTGTAAGGAGCCGGATAAGTGGTAGTTGGAGGAGGATTGGTAACTGTACCGGTGTAAGGAGCCGGATAAGTGGTATTCATAGTTCCAGTCTCATTGTAATTGAAAACATCAGCATGGAGACCATAAGAAAAAGAAAAAATATCTTTATTAAAAGAAATAGGCTTTGACTTGGTTTTATCCACTGTTGGTAAAACCGAAACGGGTAATTCTGAGGAAGATGGAGTTAATCCTAATTTAGTATTGTTGAACATTGAATTGCACGAATTTTTTGCAATTTGAGCAGCTATTTTTTTTGTTTCTGTAATAATGGGCGCGGCAGGAGCAGGAACGGCCGCTCCTACGATACCGCCCCCACCCCCACCCCCACTCGGAGTGACTGTCGGAGCCGGTTGAACTGATTGGCTTCCTGTTATTAAAGAAACAGTATAATTTATTGGGTTCAAATCGTACACTTGACCGTTCGAAGTAAGCACCTGCGCGGAAATATTTATCTTGTGCTCCGCCAAACCATTCACGGTGTATGAAAAATCGAAAATTCTGCCGTTTTTATCTTTCAAAATTCCTAAGTCGTAAAAAGTTATATTGGTATTTTGACCACCTTTTAAACTCACAAAAGAAGGTGCGTCAAAGAGGGTCCCCGCACTTTTGTTGATTACTTGAGGTGATTGAAGCTGCAAGGAAGAATCGAAAAGTAGATTAAAAGATATACCGTCAATTGTCTTACCTCCCAGGCTTGCACCCATACTATAATCAAAGCCCAGTGTTATAACATTGCCATTTGCTGCATGAGATAAAATAATATTCAAATTCGCTAACTCTGTGCCCTGGTTGCCAATCAGATTGACCTGTAAATAACCGGGAAGATTACTATTCCCCTTGAATATTGTACCAAAAAACATCGTAAAAATTACAAAACTTGCCAAGATAGCTGATCCTATTTTTTTCAAACTCACAAAAGGCATATATGTCTGCGAATAATCCTGGTATTATAGCACGAAAAAGAGCTAACGGTAAAGTAAGGCTTTCAAAAAGGCCATTAAAACTATACAATTTTGACAGATTTACCTGTTTCAAAATGAAACTTATCGTACTTATTCCCGCTTTTAACGAAGAAGAAAAAATTGGACAGGTTATTGAATCAATTCCTAAACAGTTGACCGGTGTTGGAGATATCGGAATTTTAGTGGTTGATGACGGCAGTACTGATAAAACAGGGGAAATAACCCTGTCGAAAAATGCCATTCTGCTCAAGCATAAGAAGAATCTTGGCTTGGGACGATCATTCCAGGACGGCCTGGAAAAAGCCATTGAAATGAAGGCGGATATTCTGCTCACAATCGACGCTGATGGACAATTTGATCCCGGTGAGATTGATAAACTCATCGAACCCATACTGAAGCAGGAAGCCGACCTGGTTACGGGAAGCCGTTTTTTAAATAAAAATTGTTTACCGGATGGTATTCCTTGGATTAAAAAATGGGGCAATCATAGGGTGGCGAATATTATTTCTTGGACTACGGGACAGAAATTTCACGATGTCAGTTGTGGCTTTAGAGCCTACAATAAAGAGGCTATGTTAAGAATGAATCTTTTCGGGAAATTTACCTATACACAGGAGACTTTTCTGGATTTGGCCAATAAGGGCTTACATATTGTCGAGGTTCCTGTGACGGTAAAGTATTTTGCTGATCGTAAATCAAAAATAGCCGGCAGTATCATGAATTACGCCATTAAATCTGCAAACATCATGATTTTAACTGTGAAAAACTATAAACCTTTGAAATTTTTCGGCTGGTTTGGATTTTGGATATTTTTGACAGGCCTAGGACTTGATGCCTTTGTAATTACTCACTTTTTTAGAGTTGGAACATTTTCACCCTATAAGATATTTGCTTTTGCCGGGGGGTTTTTAAATGCCATTGGAATCCTGGTAATGTTCCTGGGAATTTTAGCTGATTTGATAGACAAAATCAGACTTACCGAGGAAAAGATATTATATTATGAGAAAAAACGCTTTTATGATTCATGACGTTATTTTGATAAAAAAATCATAGAGATTCCAATTACTATGAAAAATGCACCAATTGACTGTGGGAAATTTACTGTCTCCTTCATGACAACAATAGAAAGCAACATTACCACCACGTAACTCAAGCTCATCAAAGGATACGCGACAGACAGCTGTGTCCTGGATAGAATATAAATCCAAAGTATTAGAGAAATAACGTAACATGATGTGCCAAAAAAAATGTAGGGATCAAGGGCGATTTTAATCAATGCGACAATTTTATCATTATTTCCAATAATCCATCCGACCCTACTTGAACCAATTTTTAACAGTAACTGAGCTGACGAAACTAACGCAACGTTAATTAGTATTAAACCAAGAATAATCAGTCTGGCAGGAGTTATGGTCATATTTTAGAAATTTTCAGATAATAATCATAGGTTTTTTGAATACCTTCTTCAATGTTAACTAAAGCAACAGAATTCAACTTTTTCATTTTCGAGATATCCAGCAATCTTTTCTGGATACCTTCAGGTTTAGAATAATCCCATTCTATAATACCATTATATCCTACGATTTTAGCTATTAGTTCTGATAAATCTTCGATACTGATATCTATACCACGACCAATATTGATATGAGAGTTATTTAAATCCACCGCGGAATAGTTTTGCATGAAATAAAGACTCGCTCGCGCTAAATCCTCAACATATATGAATTCTTTTTTGGCATTTCCGGTGCCCCAGATTGAAACTGACTTTTGATTATTCATTTTTGCTATATGGAATTTCATTATGAGAGCAGGAACTACGTGGGAAGAAAAAGTGTCAAACCTATCATTAATTCCATAAATATTACAGGGTATTAAAGAAATAAAATTAGTACTATGTTCCCTATTATGATATTCGCAGAGTTTTAAAGCTACAATTTTTGCTAATGAGTAACCTTCATTTGCAGATTCAAGAGGAGCAGCCATCAAATACTCTTCTTTAATAGGTTGATTGCATTCCCGTGGATAGATACATGCTGAGCCAAGATTCAGCAGCTTTGTCACTTTATATTTATAGCTGCAGTTAATAACATTAGCTGAAATCATTATGTTATCATATAAAAAGGCTGACGGATTTTTGATATTAGCCATAATCCCCCCCACCTTTGCTGCAAAATGAAAAACATATTCCGGTTTTTCTGATTCAAAAAAATCTTCAACAGCTCTTTGATTACACAAATTTAATTCCAAAGAATTTTTGGTAATAACATTGGTATAACCTTCTCTTTGAAGCAATTGGCACATGGTCTTGCCAACCATGCCCATGTGTCCAGATACATATATTTTTGATTTTTTTTGCATTTACTTTCCAAGTAAAGTACGCAATGTTTCAATCTCGTCTTCTGTCAATTCGGGATTATTACCAAAATAAAAGCCGTTTCTATGGATAAAATCCGCATTTTTACAAATTTGATTCTCAGGTGAATATTTTTTATAGAAAGGTTGCTGGGTTATATCACCTGCGACTATCGGCCTGATTTCTACACCATTGTTTTCAAATTTATTTTTATATTTAGCAAAAATGATTTCGTTTTTGCATACTACCGGCATTGCAAAATTTGATACCACCTCCATATGACTGGTATCTGAAACAATAAAATCGTTATTGTTAATCATCGTATTGCGAAAAAGATGATAATTTTCAGATCGTTTTTCAACGATTGCATCCCAATATTTAAGCTGGTCGTTACCTATAAATCCATTAATTTCAGAAGGCCTCACGTTATATGCAAGATCATAAAAACTGTATCTGGCATAAAAATCATCAACCTTATTTGACTTTCTAAGTTTTTGTTGTTTACCATCTTCAAGGTTTCTGTCCCAACCATGAGCTCTTACCATAATCATCATATCTCTTAACTCTTCATTATCTGTGCAGATCATGCCCCCCTCTATAGTTGAAAGATGATGCCCTACAAAGAACGAAAAGGTTGAAGCCATGCTGAAATTACCTAGTAACTTGCCATATGCTCTTGAACCAAGAGATTCACAATTATCTTCAAGTAATAAAATTTTGTTTTCATGGCATAGATTTGCTATTTTCTCGATGTTGTCGCTAAATCCAAGTACATTCGTAATGAACAGACATTTCAGGTTATTCAGTATTGGTTCTAAACTATCAGGTGAAACATTAAGTGTTTTTATTTCGCAATCAATTGGTATTGGACTCAGCCCCAATTGGATTAGAGGCATGACATTCGTAGCCCAGGTAAGAGCTGAAAACCCTACCATTTGACCTTTTTTTAATTTATTGAGATTTAGAAGTGCCTGCACTAGAACTAAATTTGCCGTGCTTCCACTACTAACAAAGACCGCATATTTTCTATTTTGTTTAATTGCAAAAGCTTTTTCGTAATTTGCACATTCTTTACTCATGCTCAACACGTCTGATTTTAAAATAAAATCTACAAGTTTTCTTTTAGTTTCACTTTCATTGAAAAACGTAGACTTTATAAGTTTAATCATGATTTTTTTCTTTTCTTAATTTCCAGAGATTATTTAATGCCTCGACAATTGTTGAGCTTTTTACACTATTACTTGGATTAGCATAGGTAATGGGAACTTCTGTCCAATTAAATTTTTCGAGTGATGAACGAATTTCAGTGTGGAAAAAATGTCCTTTACTCTTTACTCCCCTGTTCACAACATATTTTAGTGTCTCTCTTGTAAAACACTCAAAACCACCAGTTATGTCTTTCATCTTTGTTCCCAGCATGATCTTACTTAAGATACTACCAAGTCTACTCAATAAATGTCTTTTACTAAACCCCACATATTTTCCTCTTTTTACAAACCTGCTGCCTGCTACAAAATCATATCCTTTTTTCATTGCTTGAATAAAACGGGGAATTTCTTCAGGTAAATGACTTAATCCACCATCAATTTCAAGTATCCATTCCGCCCCCGAGTTGAGAGCTTCTCTGTATCCTCTAAAAAAAGCATCAACCAGGGAGTAATTTTTCGGCACCCAAACTAAAACTACCCTGGAATCTTTTTTTGACCAAGCCGCTACTTTATCTTTTGTAGAATCCGTACAGATTTTATCTATTACACAATAGATCCTATCGTCTAGATTTAGATGCTTAAGAACCCTTTCTAAAAATTCATTTATTGTTTTTTCTTCATTAGCCAACGGCGTAACCAATGCCATCCTTGGTCTCTTTATTTCATTGCTCATGTCTTCGAGTTAGATTTTTTTCCGTTTCTTCTAAATCACTTTTAACCATTAACTTTACCAGCTCTTGAAATTTTACCCTTGGCTCCCATCCAAGCTTTGTTTTTGCCTTACTGTAATCTCCTATTAGAACATCAACCTCGGCTGGACGAAAATATCTTGGATCTATTTCAACTATGGTTTTACCGGTACTTTTATCTATTATTTTTTCACTAATACCTGACCCTTTCCATTCAGCATTAAATCCTGCATCTCTAAGCGCAACCTCAAGAAATTCACGAACAGAATGAGTTTCACCGGTTGCCAATACGTAATCGTCAGGTTTATCTTGTTGAAGCATTAACCACATGCCTTCTACGAAATCCTTTGCATATCCCCAATCCCTTTTAGCTTCCAAATTTCCCAGATAGATTTTTTCATCCAGGCCATATTTTATTCTTGCCAAACCACGGGTAATTTTTCTAGTTACAAAGGTTCCTCCACGACGCGGAGATTCATGATTAAAAAGTATTCCACTACAGGCAAAAATATTATAACTTTCTCTGTAATTAACAGTTACCCAGTGTCCAAAAACCTTTGAACAGGCATAGGGAGAACGTGGGTAAAACGGTGTTGATTCATTTTGTACATCTTCCTTTATTTTCCCATACATTTCTGATGACGATGCCTGGTAAAATTTAGTTTTTATACCTATTTCTTTTATAGCATCTAGCAACCGAAGAGTTCCTAGCGCAACAATATCGCTTGTATATTCCGGAATGTCGAAACTGACTCTGACATGGCTTTGGGCTCCTAAGTTATAGATTTCATCCGGTTGGATTTTTTCAATCAATCTACTAACATTGCTACTGTCACCAAGATCGCCATAATGAAGAAATAGCCTGACATTATCAAGATGTGGATCTTGGAATAAATGAGCCAATCTCTCAGTATTAAAACTGGAAGATCTTCTGATGATGCCATGCACTATATAGCCTTTTTCCAGTAAAAATTCCGTCAGGTATGATCCATCCTGTCCGGTTATTCCGGTGATAAGAGCTATTTTTTTCATATTATTTGTAAATATAAGCTAATTCCAAACATGACCTGAATAAGTAACACCGAAAATTTCTTATTTTTTTGCATTTTCACAGTTACCGGATGATAAATCTGCAAGTATTGTTCCGGATTTGGGGTCAATTATCTCCACGATCATATATTTTATTCCATAAGTACAGTAAAGTTTTTGGAAATCTTGAACATCTACTATATTGATAATTTTTTTATAGTTTTCAAATACACTTTCAGATGCTCTTGCCAGGTAGCCATACTGCGAAGAGAAAGTTAATGGTTTTTCATGAATCGTCTGATAATACATTGATAGGCCTGGTGGATTTACCAAATCCACCACAGTTGCATCTGGATTTTTCTTCAACGCTTCTACATATTCAGGAATATTGACCTGAGTTACAAGAAGAGGAGCCGGTAGATATTCTAAAATCAAAATTATTAGCAATATGACTAGTGTTTTTATTTTTTTCTTAGGCTCTTTAAAGTAATATTTAAAGAAAGCTGCGAAAATTATTGATGCTGAAAGAGTGACCATCAACATCATTCTGTTAGGTACACCGGATAATTTAAGGGGAGGAAAAATAGATTCAAGGAACCCGTAAGGTAGAGGAATGTCCAAATCTTCTCCCCAAACATGCAGTACGGGACCTAGACTTAAAATCATAAATGTCATAATGGCTGCATACCAAAGTGAGATATTTTCCAGTTTTAATTTTTTTCTTTTCTTCCAAGAATATATCAAGACTATTAAGACGGAAATTCCTAGATGTACGTTTGGCTCAAGAGGATTCATTTTTATTTTCGACCAATAACCACGAGTAAGTTCGCCAAATTTCCAGTGATTTCCTGGTATCAACGGACTTAATAAGTCTGCTGAATAGTATGCTGGATTGTGTCCTCCCATGAGAGGGTCAGCCTGCTGTAATTTGAATAGAGGGATCAACCATATACTAATCGATATCAGGGTAATTATAGTAAATGTAAGGATTGGAATTAAATATTCTTTTTTGAAAAAAAAGAGAAAATCTCTCTTCTTTACCGCATACCAAGTGAGCATAAGTATGCCAATTATTACACAATATAGGAAGTAATAAAAAGAAGTATAAAATACAAGTACCAACGTGGCTGCTGAAAACAGGGCTGTCAGAAGCTTTGGTCTAATTATTAATTTGTACCAAAAAAGCACGAAAAGTGGTATCCACTGAATTGTAATGAGCTCAAGATGCCCATCGGTATGAGCAAAGTGGTAGCTAGAGAAGGTGAAAATAAAACCGGCAATTATACTTCCCCAATATGATTTTGTTATCTCATTGGCCAAAAGAAATGCCGTATATCCCCCCAATACAAAACCTAGAATTAGAATCAGGTTATAAGTTTGCAGTAACGAGAAAAATTTAAGAAAAACAATACCCAATAATCCATTTGCGGGAGCAAGAGTATGCCCCAACAACGAAATACCAAATGGGAAATTAAGAAATTCCGTGTAAAAAATCGATTGATGTAGTTCGGTTACGGACTTATTGATCCACCATAAATTCCAAGTATTCATGAAGCCGTCAGGAATTCCAAACCAGAAATGGCTGGAAAACTGAAAAATAAGAGGATAGGTTAATATAACAAAAATTGAAAAATATAATATTAAAGGGAAAACTCCAAATCTTACTAATATATTTTTCATTATTAAGAACTAAGTAAAAAATGATGGACAAAGGCAGCTATTCCAGTATAAAGAAGTTGTACGTTAATAATCAAGCTTCGTTTTAGGTATGGAGAAAAAATATTCAAAAGAAGAATTGTTAGAGCTCTACAGAATTGATAAAGCCTACACCTGGATGAAGATAGAGTCAGATGACTCCTTGGAAGAAATAAAGTTTAAAAAAGTATATATAAGACAGAGAAAGAGGCTGGACCGCTTAATTGATTTAATACCTTTTAATTCAGATGATATTGTTGCTGATTTCGGCTGTGGAAACGGTATTTTTGCCGACATGATTCATTCTCGCATTGCTGCCTATGATGGCATTGATTTTTCTGAGGATTTTATAGCGCTAGCAAGAAAACGACATGAAAAACTACAAGTCAAAAATGTAACATTTTACACTGAGGATATTATAAACTTTTGTGAAAAAAAAAAGTCTTACTATGATAAAGTTTTTGCTATGGATTTCAGTGAGCACATATATGACGAAGATTTTTTCAAGATTTTTACTGCCATAATGTATTCATTAAAACCAGGGGGTGCACTCTATTTGCATACACCAAATGCGGACTTTATTTTAGAAATATTGAAAAAATATCGTATCCTGAAACAGGTTTATGGTCATATAGCCGTTAGAAATGAACAGCAGTACAGACAACTTTTTTTCGATATGAAATTTGACAATATCAGGGTTAGACATATTCCTCATTACCTGACATCGCTATCATACCTTCATTTCTTGTCGAAGATCCCATTCATAGGAAAATTCTTTAAGGCACGTTTATTTATTGAGTGCATAAAAAATAAATGATATTGTCTGTGCATATTATCCATCGTATCAAAAATGAAAAACCTTTTCCGGAATAGAAATAATAAAGTTTTATTTTTGATACTATTATTGGCGCTTGGATTAAGGTTGTTTAACATCACTTGGGGAATAGACAAAAACCTTCCCGGCAATTCATATATTCCAGACGAACCTTATGGGTATTTAACTGCTATTCAGATAAAACCTCTCTCCGGCGAGCTAGATCCGGGGAATTGGAGTCTTATGAAAGGAACATTCTATTATGAGTTAATAGGAGAGTTTAATGAAATTCTTGAAATAACCGGAATAAATAGTTTGGTGTTCCCAGGTATCAAAGATAGTGTTAACAACAAATTTTACTACACCTACGTCCTTCTTAGATTTATGACGATAATGATTTCCCTCGCAATTATAATAGGAATTTACTATTTTTGTATTCTGTTGTTTAAAAGCGGTACGATCGGTCTGCTTGCAGCATTTAGTTATGCTATTTTTGCCCACGAAATTCCATTCTCTCATATTTTAGTTGGCGACAATCTGGTGGGTTTTATGTATTTAATGACACTCTACTTTAGTATTATATCTTATAAAGAACAAGACAGTAAAAAGCTGTTTTTTGCTGCACTATTTAGTGGTTTGGCGATAGCCACAAAATATTCGGCAGTGAGTTCAGTTCTCCCGGTAGCAATTTCTTTTTTATTAGTAAATTTCAAACAGCTTAAAATTAAAGGAAAAGAAATGAAAATAGCGATACGCAAGATCCCCAGGATTATTGGTGGATTTATCCTGGGAATTATAGTAGGAATGCCGGCAATTTTATTTAAATTCAGTGATGTAGTCACAGGTTTAAAAAATATTAAGCACTATCAAGACATTGGAGAAACCGGGGTAGATCAATTACCCAGATTCATCTTCTATTTCACTAACGTTATTTATAATGGGATGGGAATAGTTTTCACTATTCTAATTTTAGTTAGTATTATTTACTACATTGCAAAAAAATACAAAAATAAAGAAATTTATATAATATTACCGCTGATATTTGGGCATTATTTAACCATTAGTATTACAAGTTTTAGTAACACTCGTTATATTCTGCCACTTATGCCATTTTTTGCAATTTTTATAGGCTTCTTTATCTATAACATCTACAAAAACAGTAAATTCAAAAAGCTAACTATTAGTATTTTTATAATACTTTACACTTATAACACTCTATTCCTTTACAATTTTCTCGATGCAATTCACCAACCAGTTGTACAGGATCAATTCGAAAAATGGGGGCAAGAAGTAGCCTTAAGTAGGGAAAATGCAGAAATAGCCTATGTTATTGGATACAAAGATGGATTTTCTTATCCCGTCAAAAAAAACTATCCTGCATATACAATTTCGATAAAAGATATAGAAAAAATCCCGGATTTGGAAATCCCATTTAAATATGTATTGATCTCTAGTTTTAATTCTCGCGAAGCCAGAAGAATTAAAAATCAGCCAATGATTAAATTCCTAAATAGGCTCGAAAACAGCAGTGAATTTAAACTCGTGAAAACATTGAGAAAAAATTATAAGATACCATACATTGGCAATGACGACGCTTACTATTCGTCAGATTTAGAACTTTTCTTTCAGAAATATTATATCTTTGAGAAACTGTAAAGCCAGCAATATTCAAATACCGATTGATAAATAAAAAGAGCATGAAAAAATCCAGGCTGTTATTCATAACCAACAATTATCCTCCCAAGACTGGAGGAATGGAGCAGTATTGTTTTGATTTCTACAACAACATAAGGAAATATGTGGAAATAGATAAAATTTCCAATTCAAAGAGTAGGAATTTTATTCCATTCTTTGCAATGTATGCACTTATGAAAGCACTTATTGAAAACAAGAAATATTCAGCAATTCATTTCGGTAGTGGAGTTTTAGCCCCGGTTGGAGCATTGCTGAAGGCATTAACAGGAAAAAAATTCTATGTAACAATACATGGCTTGGACATAACCTGGCCAAACAAATTTTATCAAAACCTCATCTGTCACAGCTTGAAAAGAGCAGATAAAATCATTTGTGTAAGCAATCACACAAAAGATATATGCCTGAAAAAAGGTCTGAAAAAAAACAAAATTATTGTTATAAACAATGGTACCAACATTCCCTCCGGAAATGAGAAAACCTTGGGTAAACAAGAGTGGTTGAAAAAATATTCAATAAATCCACGAAACAAAATTATAATCAGTGTAGGCAGATTAATTAGAAGAAAGGGGATTGATGAAGTCATAAATAATTGTTTTGCGAAGTTAAAAAGGGACAATTATCAATATTTTATCATCGGAGAGGGGAAAGAAAAGAATGAAATTGAAAAAAACATTACCAGGCATCGCCTTGGCAAAAAGATCAGATTGGTTGGCAAAATACCGCCTTTGGACTTAAAATCATTTTATAAATATTCTGACTTTTTTTTAATGCCAAATATTGAAATCACCGGGGATGTAGAGGGATTTGGTATAGTTTGCATAGAAGCGGGCTCTTGGGGCTTACCGGTAATAAGTTCAGGTATTCAGGGATTGAGAGATTCCATAATTCAGGGCAAAACAGGGCTGATCTATAAGAACTATCTTGATCTTGCTGGGAAACTTGAAGATTTTCTTGACGGAAATCTTAAATTTAATTCCGGAAAAAACATTAGAGAAAAAATCAAAAGCAGATTTTCCTGGAATGTAATAGTAAAAAAATACATCAAACTCTACAAATGAAAATAAGCATTATCACGGCGGTATATAATGATTCCAATAGTTTAGATTCATATTTTAGAGCTCTGAAGAATTTGAACTATCCAAAAAAAGATTTTGAAATTGTTATTGCCAATGATGGATCAACGGACGATACGAAGGATAAGCTTTGCAAAATAAAAAAACATCTGGATTTGAACGTGCGGATAGTTAATCTTCAGAATAATACAGGGGTGGCAAATGCTACTCATCAGGCAGTGCTACGCTCTAGACATAAATATGTTCTATTATTGGGATGCAAAAATACACTTGATAAGAATGCCCTAATTAATGCCAAGAAGATTAATTATCCGGTGATTATGGGACGTGCGAAACAGCATGATGGGCACATTTTTGATAGATTTCTGTTTTTGGTTAGATCTAAAATTTTTAAAAACAGGACAGATGGCGATTTTTTTATTGATAAATTTAATTTTGAAACAGTCCTTAAGGGAACCACTGTTTTTCTATGCGATAAAAAACTATTTTTAACATCCCAGGTTAGTAATAAAGACAGCAGACATTGTTCCGACGACACGAAACTTTTATGGAATATAGTGCAGAAGAAGAAAATTTTCAGCACAGATAGAGTTAAGTGTAACTATCACACACGGAAAACATTTAAAGCCAATCTCAAACACATTTATGCCAGAGGCCCCAAATTCGTTGACTATCATTATAGACCATTCACGATTTATTTTTGGTTGATCAATTTGACCATTGGTTTTATTATTTTACTTTTATATCAGGGCATAAAATACCAGTTTTTAACTGAAGTGATCTGGATTTTATTAGTTGCAAATGTGATTTTAAGTTTTTTCATTTCAAGAAAATTGAAAGATTTACTAATCGTTTTTATGTTATTCCCCTTATTTAGCATCACCTTTTTCCTAGGCATTATTAAAGGCCTTACGTTAAAGTTAATCAGATATTATTAGTCATGGCCATCTCATCTCAAACCAGAAAAACAATAAGCTTTTTAGTTTCAATGTTTTTTCTTTTAGCCATAATTCTTTATTTTTATAAGAACTTTGATGACATAAAAAGGATTAGTGAACTAAAGCTGATATACATCGTCCCTATAATTCTATTAAACATGGCCTACATTTATCTCAATGGATTTTTTTCAAAGATAATTAGCGAACCTTTCAATATTCAACTGCGGGAACATTTTTTGCTTGCTATTGCCTCTTCATTCGTCAATCTTATCGCGCCTTTTAGGGCAGGAGTTGGATTAAGAGCCGTATACATGAAAAAAAAATATAACCTTGATTATTTGTTGTTTTCAGCTTCGATATTTGGAAATTATGTAATCATTCTTTTGGTAACTTCAATTATAGCTTTGATTTTAATGGTAATAATCTACGTGGAATATAAATTATTTAATATTGCTGTCACTGCAATATTCTCCGGCCTCTTTATATTAAGCGTGCTGGCAATTAGCTCTAAGCTGACTTTTAAGAATAAAATGATTGATCAAATAAACCTTGGATGGAAACTGATAAAGGCTCATCCAAAAACGATTGTAAAATTAATCATAAATACCTTATTGGGAGTAATCGTCTATAGTTTAAATGTGTTTTTAATTTTCAAAGGTCTTAATTTAGAGATAGGAATTATTGCGGCAATTTACTTCACGGTAATGAACGTGCTAAGTAGCTTTATAAACTTAACACCTGGATCTTTTGGTATTACCGAGGGACTATTTCTGATATCCGCAAAAATACTGGGTATTTCGCCAACAATCAGTCTATTGGTTGCTTTGATATCCAGAGTAATCGGAACTTTTATACTTGTAGTCCTTGGTCCCTGGGCCAATTATAAACTATTTAAAAAAATCCAAAATTAAACCGGATACATATTTGATATCTTCTTCGGTGAGTTCGGGATACATTGGCAAAGAAACTATTTCTTTGCTTGATTTTTCCGCTAAAGGAAAAGCTCCTTCTGTGTAGCCCAGTCCTTTATAGGCTGCGGTTAAATGTAGTGGAAATGGATAATGAATAACACAGGATACCAGATTTTTCCTCATATAATCCACAAATAAATCTCTGTTTGGAAGCCTTATAACAAAGAGATGCCAAACGTGCTCATTTTCATCTTCAATACAAGGCAAGATGATATTTTTACAGTTTTTCAGCAAGTTTATGTATAATTTTGCATTTTTGTTTCTTAAATTATTCCATTGATCTAAATATTTGATTTTCGTTTTAAGTACGGCAGCTTGCAATTCGTTCATCCTTAAGTTTGTTCCTATGATTTCATGATGATATTTTTGTTTAGAACCATGCTCCCTAATCAGTTTCATCTTTTCTGCCAAATCAAAATCATTTGTCACAACAGCCCCACCTTCTCCCCATGTCCCCAGATTTTTTCCGGGATAAAAACTGAAAGCTCCACAAATCCCCATTGAGCCAGCCCTTTTACCTTTATAACAAGCTCCATGTGCTTGGCAGGCATCTTCCAGAACCAATATATTATTCTCTTTAGCGATCTTTGAAATTTCATCCATGTTTGCACATTGACCATATAGATGCACAGGTATAATTGCCCTAGTATGATTATTAATTTTTTTGGCCAATACTGAAGCATCCATATTGTAACTTTTGTCCTCTATATCTACAAAAACTGGTTTTGCTCCAACCATTGATACTGCCTCCGCTGTAGCTATAAAAGTATTAACTGGCAATATAACTTCATCTCCAAAGCCAATACCTAAAACTAGCAAGGCTAGGTATAAAGCAGAAGTGCCATTATTCACAGCTACACAGTGTTTCACGTCACAATAGTTGGCAAAATCCCTTTCAAAGCTGGCTACATACTTGCCTGAAATAAAACCGGTACTTTCAATAATATCACCAAAACTCAACAGAATTTCATCTTTAATCAATGGATACTGAGCTTTTAAATCCAAAAATTTAACTTCACGCATGGATTAAAAATATAGAACACTCACATTTTACAGAAAAGAACTAAATTATTCTACAAGTTTCCTGATTTTTGTTTTAGAGATTTAATAAATTTATTGTGATCAATAGCAAAATTTCCCGTAACATGAGCATTATCAGAAACATCTTTTGTTACAACCGATCCTATTGAAATAAGAACATTACTGCCGATTTTTAGGCGTTGAAGAATTACAGAACCTACTCCAATCCAGCTATCATTTCCTATCTTAACGAATCCTGCAATCACAACTCCCGCTGGAATCATCACCCTTTTTCCAATCTTCACTCCATGGCCAATATGTACCAGATTATCTATTTTGGAGTATTCTCCGATATAAGTATTTTCCTTAAAAATAGCTCTATCTATGCAGGTATTTGCACCGATTGAAACCCCTTCTTTGATTTCTACTCCACCCGCATGTGTGACAGGAAACATTTCCCCCTTTATTTTATAGTATTCAAAGCCACATGAACCAATTATCGCCCCAGGCTTAATTTCCACATTTTCAGCTATTTTTGTCCCTTCATAAATGCAAACATTCGGACCGATAACAACATTTTTACCGATTTCAATATTGCTTCCAGCGATGAAAGAGGAAAAATGGATACGAGCCGAAGGATGTATTATGTTTTTAGTTTTTTTACAATAAAAATCAGTATTTTTCGATAAAAATTCATGTATCAGATAAAAAGTATGCCTTGGTTGATTAGAGAATAGTAAAGTAATATTAGGATTAACTTTGGCAAATTGTTTTTTTGTAACAAGAGCTAGGATATTTTTATTCTCTCCCGCAGTTTGCAGATAGACTTCATCCTCAACAAAACTTAGCAAATCTGGTAAATCGGAATCAAGCTTACCAAGATTAGAGAAGATTTTGTCTTTACCTCTACATTCTATTTGAAATCTGTCCACGATATCATAAATGTGCATCGCTGTTTACTTATAGGAATAAAATCCATGTTTTGTTTTTCTGCCCAATTTATCATTTTCTATCATTTCCTTAAATATTGGACAGGGAAAGTATTTCCAATTGTTAGTTATTTCAAAGATACTTGTTAAAATGGCAAAAACAACATCAATCCCAATCAGATCAGCCAAGGCAAATGGACCAATAGGATGATTTAAACCCAGTTTAATGGCCGTATCTATGTTGTCAATACTGGAAACACCCTCGAAATATTCAAAAGCTGCTTCATTGAGATACACCATTAAAATACGATTAACAATAAAACAAGGGCTGTCTTTCGTGATGATAGCTGTTTTATTGATTTTTTTTGACAATTCGAAGATTTTCCTTTCGGTTTTGTAATTCGTTTTTTCTCCCAATATTATTTCCACTAGCCTCATTTTCGCAACAGGATTGAAAAAATGCATACCTGCAAATCTTTCAGGATGGACAAAAGATGACGAAAGTTTGTTGATGGAAAAAGAAGATGTATTAGTTGCGATTATTGTATTAGAGTTGACATGTTTTTCCAGTTGATCAAATAATTTTTTCTTAACTTCAAAATTTTCAATTACCGATTCAATTATGATGCCAACCTCCTTAAGGTCACCAAAATCCGTAGTGATTGAAAGATTTTTCAAAAGTTCTCTGTTGATTTTGGATTCAACCATTTTTACGGTATCAATGCTGCGTGTTTTTAAAATTACTTTGAATCCAGCGTCCAGAAATGATGTTGCAATGCCGAATCCCAGCGTACCTGTTCCAACAATACCTATTGTTTCTTTGTTTACAGGATGATCACCTGATTTTTTTGTATAAATATCTCCTATTTTGTATTCTTGTAGTGTTTTTTTTACAACAAAATTATTGTATTCATTTTCAAGTAAAAGATTGTAATAGGGTACATCCATATGATCTTTTGATGGAACGAAGACCTGAGTAACCCCTTTAATTATTAACTTATTATTTGTAACTTCCTCCATATTTCCATCACAATAAATACACTTATTAAGTGGATAATACCAAACCTCGTTACAATGTTCACATTTTTTCATTAAAATTTACTTAAGATATTTACAACTGCAGTCCCACCAGAGCCTCCAATATTATGGGTGAGCCCGATATCTGCTTTCTTGACTTGCCTTTGGCCGGCTTCCCCGCGAAGCTGAGTAACAATCTCATAAATTTGTGCAATTCCTGTTGCTCCAATTGGATGGCCATCAGCCTTTAATCCTCCATCAGTATTTATCGGTATGTCTCCATCAATTTCTGTTTTGCCTTCAATGACGAGATGTCTACTTTCTCCTTCCTCACAAAACCCCAAATCTTCCATGGCAATTAATTCTCCGATTGTAAAACAGTCATGTACTTCAGCTAAATCAATATCATGCGGTTTGATTTGTGCTATCAAATATGCATCGAAAGCGGCTTTTTTTGCTGCTTTAAAAGAGGTAAATTTTTTTCTTTGTGAAATAGATATAGAGTCGGTAGATAAACAGGAGGCCCTAATATTGATATCTCTTTTAGATTTATTATGACTGGAAATAATTACGGCAGCGGCACCGTCACTTATCGGGCTGCAGTCAAATAGTCTGAATGGGGTACAGATTAGCGGGGATTTTTTAATCATTTCCAGGTCTACTTTTTTGGAATAAAAATGAGCAAGCTCGTTTAAATTCCCGTTTCGATGATTTTTGCAAGCAACCATGTGCAAGTTTTCTTCAGTTGTTCCAAATTCCAGCATATGTTGCTGCGCAATTAACGCATATTGAGCCGGGAAAATAAGACCCTCATTTTGATCCAAAAATTTGTCTCCAGCCGATGAAATATTTTTAGAAACAGTAGTGTTGTCTATATCCGTCATTTTCTCAACTCCCACAATTAGAATATTGTCAAATTTAGAAAGAGAAATAACGCCCTGAAAGAAAGCGCTTCCCCCTGAGGCACAAGCTGTTTCTATCCTGATTATTGGAATTTCATTTTTAGGGAAAAGGCTTGCTACTAGTGAATTTAAATGCAATTGGTTTTGTAGTGGTCCGGCGCAAAAATTAGAGACATAAATTAAACGGATATCGTTAATAGATAAATCGGCGTCTCTCAAGGCCTTATTAATTGCTTCATAGGCCATTTCTGCAATATTTTCTTTCAATACGCCAAATTTAGTTCTTCCAACTCCTAAAATATAGTTCATCCTGATTTTTTAAATTAATAAAGTTCTACAAATCTTCCTTCTTTTAAACTTCTATCACAGGCTTCAAGAATCCTAACTACATCTAGGCCATCCTGGCCACTTACTAAAGGTTTTTCTTTTCCAGCTATACAATTTATCACATGTATAGCTTCCTTCTTTAAAGCTTCTGATTCACTCAGTTTTGGAATGTAAATATCACCACTTCTGTAGGCAGGTTGCTGAGGAGTTATAGATTTAAAATCAAAATCAACACCCTTATCATAAATTTTTATCTTTTCTGATGGTTCTAAATCATTGTAGTATAGCATTTTTTTATTGCCTCCTATCAAAATTTTTCTAATTTTCACTGGTGATAACCATGAAACATGGATATGTCCTACTAGACCATTTTCAAAATTAATCGTTAGATGAGCCATTTCTTGTACTTTCTGATTAAGATGCTTTGTTCCTGTTGCAAAAACTGATACAGCTTTGATCTTGTGGAAAACATAATTCATGATAGAAATATCATGAGGAGCCAAGTCCCAAATAACATTAATATCTTTCTGAATTAACCCGAGATTTATTCTTTCCGAATCGAAATAATACAAATCTCCGAGTTCTCCAGCGTCAATTAAGTTTCTAATTTTTTCTACTGCTCCGGTGAAAAGAAAAGTATGATCAACAATAACGAATAAATTTCTTTCCTCTGCAATTTTTATCAATTCCTGGCATTTTGATACTGTAGAAGCCATTGGTTTTTCAATAAAAACGTTTTTACCTGCAATTAATGCCTTTTTAGCAAGTTCATAATGACTGCAAACTGGAGTTGAGATTGCAACCAGATTAACCTCTACGTCATTTACAACTTCTTCATAATTCTCAGTGAAGGCTGTTTTTGAATATTCTAGTCTATATTTTTCGAGTCTTGATTTATTTAAATCACAGCCGTATTTAACAGTGCAACCTTCGAGCTGCGAGAAATTTCTTAAAAGATTTGGTCCCCAGTACCCTAAGCCTACTACGGCAATATTTATCATAGATTTAATTAATTATTGAATAATGTGAAGAAATTAATGCCCTATCCCCTTATACAAAATCCCCGCTTTCTCAATCACCATCTTGTCCAATATATTTTTTCCATCAATCACCAGCCTAATTCCATGTTTTTTTAACATTTCAGCATCTATTTTTTTAAATTCACGATGATCCACCGCTACGACTATTACATCAGAAATCTTTAGTAATTCCTCCATGCTTTTTACGTCACTTTTTTTAGGCACAAAAGGGTCAAAAGTTTTCACTGAAAAACCAGTATTTTTTAGTAATTGCAATATTTTAAGAGCTGGACTTTCTCTTATGTCAGCGACATTTGCCTTATAGGCAAGTCCCAATAATCCAACTTTTGTTCCCTTTGCTTTTTTACCAATTTCTCCCAGCCTTTTAATCAACAAATCCACCGTATACTTTGGCATTGAATTATTCACCTCCCTGGCTTTTCTCAAAAATCCGTGATCAAAACCTAAGTCCTTTGCCTTTTTAATCAAATAGTAGGGATCAACCGGAATACAATGCCCACCCACTCCACATCCCGGATAATGAGGCATAAATGCAAAAGGCTTGTTTGAAGCCGCCTTGATGACTTCAACCAAATCAATTCCCATTACGTCAAAAGACTTGGCCAGCTCATTCACATAGGCGATGTTTATATCTCTAAAGGTGTTTTCGATAATTTTTGACGATTCGGCTACTTTTAGGCTGCTGACTTCATTAACTTCAGATTTAATGAACGATCTGTAAAAATTCGCGACCACCTTATTCCCTACTTTAGTCAATGAGCCGATGTTACGAGGAATATTTCCAACATTCCATTTCTGATCACCGGGATTGATGCGCTCCGGACAATGGGACAGTTCGAAATCACTACCACCTTTAAGTCCGGTTTTTTCCAGTATTGGCAGAATTATTTCCTCGCAAACACCGGGGTTCACAGTAGACTCCAGAATTATTTTCTGCCCCTTTTCCAGATACTTGCTTATAGTCTTAGCGGCGCTTATAACCGGCTTAAGATCGGGAACTTTGTTATTTTTCACCGGAGTGGGAACACAGATAATTATAAACTCAGAGCCTTCAAGAATCTTTGGCTCAGAACTTACTTTTATTGGCACCTTTTTCAGCAACTTGGCAGTATTTACGTCATCAATAGGGCAGATTTTTCTTCCAATTTTATTTATTTTCTCTTCATCAAGATCCAAGCCGCAAACTTTAAGATCGCGATTTTTGGCAATACAGCAAAACAACGGCAAACCGACATATCCCAACCCCACAACTGTTACCTTATTTTTTATCATATATATCAATATTAACCGACTAAATAATAACTTAATTTTTTGAGTTGTACCAACTTTTTCTTTACAACCAGCCTTTCCCTGCTATAATCGACCCATAACGATTTCTTAAATATGAAAAAACTCGCATTTAAACTAGCATTTGCAGCCGCAGCTCAAGCTCTCATAATTATTGTGATTATCACACTCTAATCCCTGGAGAGAATGCCGCGTACCACCCAATCTCTCTAGGTAACTGGAGGGATATTTTTTTTAACAATTAAACATGGTCACCGTAAATCAGAACTTCTACACTCTCCGCTGCATAAATTGTAAAACCGAGTTTGATGAGCATCAGACCTGCACCATTTGCCTCAAATGCAATGGTCCTCTGGATGTCATTTACAACTATGATTTTATCCGCCAGCGCCTGAATCTCTATGCCTTGAAAAATTCTCCAATCTCCGCGCTGAAATATTTGACGCTCTACCCTATTATTAATTTGGAAAAAATCGTCAGTTTGAATGAGGGCGGCACTCCTCTGCATCGCTGCCGCAATCTTTCCAAAAAATTTAATCTTAAAAATCTTTATATAAAAAATGAAGGTGCTAATCCCACCGGAGTTTTCAAAGATCGAGGTACGCTGGTGGAAATCACTAAGGCCCTGGAAATGGGAGCAAAAGCCGTTTGCTTTGCCTCAACCGGTAATATGGCGGCCTCTGTTGCCGCGTACTGCACATTGGCAAAAATTCCTTGTTATGTTCTCGTACCTGAAGGCACTCCAATCGGTAAACTCGCCCAGACCCTTTCTTACGGCGCACGCATTATCCAGGTTCGTGGAACCTATTCCGAATGCGCATCTCTGGCCGAAACAATGTCTAAAAGACATGGTTTTTACCTCGCCGGCGATTATGCTTTTCGCTTGGAAGGTCAGAAATCACAAGCTTATGAAATAGCCGAACAGCTTGGCTGGAAAGCTCCGGATTATGTACTCTGCCCTGTTGGTGTTGGAACAAATATTTCGGCAATTTGGAAAGGATTTTTGGAAATGAAACTGCTGGGACTGATAGAAAAACTGCCAAAAATAATTGCCGTCCAGCCGGAAAATTGTGACGTGGTGGTGAAAGCTTTTAAGTCTAAAAGTAAACAACTTGTCTGCATAGAAAAGCCCAATACCGTTTGTAGCGCAGTGGCCGTAAGTATGCCTTTTGACGGACCTAAAGTCTTAAAAGCTTTGAAAGATTCTCACGGTACCGCGATCGCGGTCAGCGACGAAGAAGTTTTGATGACTGAACAAAGTATGGCTAAGGAAGAAGCAATTTTTGTTGAGCCTTCCGGGGCTTTGCCGATGGCCGCGGTGGCAAAATTATGCGCGGAGAGATTTTTCAAAAAAGATGACGTAGTGGTTTGTGTGGCTACCGGCAATGGACTAAAGGATCCAAAATCCGCCGTGAAAATGATTCCCGAACCGCCCACCATAAATCCTGATATTAGAGAAGTGGACAATTATTTGAAATACAAGCTTTATCAGATCCAATCTGAGGGAATTAAAAATAAGACGAAAATTTTGTGGAATAAAATTCCGGCCGAAAAAGATCTTAAAAAAATCATTCATGAAGAATTCGGCATAGAAATAAGTCCGACGGTTTTGAAAACAACTATTGGCAGTATCCAAGCTTTCGAAACCAAAGGTAAAACAATCACTAAACAGGATTTACAAAATATTATTGAGGAACAGCTCGATGAATATAATTTGACCGATAAATATCTGGAAATTATTGATTTCGAAGCCAAAACTTCCAAGTATAAACAGGCCAGCGCCAGTATCAAGGTTCGCTACGGCGACAAAATCCTGCTTGGTCAGGCTAGCGGGGTGGGTGCTGTGGATGCCATTATTACCGCTTTGATAGATAGCATTAAGGGTCACGACAAATCTGCTATCCGCCTGGTTGATTACAATGTGGAAATTTTTACCGGTGGCGTGGAAGCGGCCGTAAAGGTTACAATGACCGCTGTCGATAAAGATGGTAATAAAGTCATTGCTCATGCCGCTTCACCGGACGTAATCGTGGCCTCTGTTACGGCTTTTGAGAAATGCTACAACTTCCTGTATTTGAAGAATTACAACAGCCCCGCGAAGCGAGGGAATTGAAAAAATATAAATAACAAATCCATCCCATGGCCATCAGCAAAACCTTCCCCTTCGCTTACATCCGCAAAAAGATTTGTAAAATCGAGGACGCCGTTGTCCCGATTCAGGCTAAAGCGATTCAGTATGGGCTCGGCTGTTTTTCAGGAGTGCGTGGTTTTTGGAATTCAAGCAAAGAAAATCTTTACCTTTTCAGATTACAGGATCACTTTATTCGTTTCGCCGAATCGGCAAAAATTCTTGGCATGCAGCTGGATTTGAATCGTGCCCAATTTGAGGAAGTAGTAATTGATCTTTTAAAGAAAAATAAAGTAAAAGAAGATGTCTACATTCGTCCGACTCTATATTCCGGCTCTACTCAGCTCACTCCACGCTTTGATAATGAAGGGGACGACGTGGCGATTTATATGATTTCTTTGAAAGAATATTTCGCAGCCGGCGAAGGTTTGAACGTCTGCGTTTCCAGCTGGCGTCGTTTTGATGATGATGTTTTTTCGGTGAAGGCAAAGATGACCGGAGCCTACGCCAGCTCCGCTTTGGCAAAGACTGAAGCAATTAAGAATGGCTTTGATGAGCCGATATTTATGAATCGCGACGGTAAAATCTGTGAAGCCAGCGGTGCTAACATTTTTGGTATTAAAGATGGAGAAGTTTGGACACCGCCACTTGGTAGCAATATTTTGAATGGCATTACCCGTCGCAGTCTGCTTACTATTTTTGAATCTATTGATGTACGTGTGAGGGAAGAAAATTTTGATCGCTCGATGCTTTACACATTTGATGAATTGTTTTTGTCCGGCACGGCAGCCAAGGTTGTCTCAGTCCGCTCAGTAGATAGACGTTTAATTGGCAACGGCAAAGAAGGTCATCTCACGCGAAAAATTGGCGACCTATACACCAAAGCCGCCCTCTCCGACCTGAAAGAATTTAAGCATTGGTGTACTGCGGTTTATTGATTTGTGAAAATAAAGCGCCGGACTTGGAAATACGATTTTATTTCTGAGCGAATGGAGTCCAGTCGTGACGGACGACTACCTGAGATCAGAAATAAAATCTTATTTCCAAGTCAGACCTCACGATTAACAAAAATCTAACCAACAACCCATGACCAACAATCTCAAAAAACGCAGTTCCATGATGACCGACGGCGACGCCCGCGCTCCGGCTCGCGCCATGCTGCGCGGCACCGGTTTCACCGACGAAGATTTTGAAAAACCACTGGTGGGAATTTCCAGTTGCTGGAGCGAAATAACTACCTGCAATATGCACCTGGACAAGCTGGCAAAACACGCAAAGGATTCGGCGAAAATTTCCGGTGCTGCCGCTGAAATGTTCAATACCATCACCGTTTCCGACGGCATTTCCATGGGGCATGAGGGCATGAAATATTCACTCGTAAGTCGCGAGGTTATCGCCGATTCCATCGAAACTGTCGCCGGTGCTCAGCGTTTCGACGGCCTGATTTGCATTGGAGGCTGCGACAAAAACATGCCAGGCTCTCTTATGGCCATCGCTCGCGTAAATGCTCCCGCTATTTTTATTTACGGCGGCACAATTATGCCCGGCAAACACAAAGATAAAGATATAGATATCGTCAGCATTTTTGAAGCCGTAGGCCAATATCAGGCCGGCAAAATTTCTAAAGAAGATTTTAGGGATATTGAGTGTCACGCTTGCCCCGGTCCGGGTTCTTGCGGCGGCATGTACACGGCAAATACTATGTCTTCAGCTATCGAAGCTCTTGGCATGTCACTTCCTGGCGGCTCTACCGCTCCGGGAATTTCCAGCGAAAAAATTGATGAATGCCGATTTGCCGGTAGGCAGATTTTTGAATTGATAAAAAAGGATATCACACCCGGTCAAATCATGACCAAAAAAGCTTTTGAAAATGCTGCTACCGTAGCCCTGGCCCTTGGCGGTTCTACTAACGCCGTTCTTCATCTTATTGCCATGGCTTATACCGTCGGTGTTGATTTCACTATCGATGACTTCAGCCGCATTTCCGATAAAACTCCCCAGCTCACCGATATGAAACCAGGCGGTAAATATGTCACCGTTGATTTGCATCAGGTCGGCGGTCTTCCGGCGGTTATGAAAATTTTGCTTGAGGCTGGTCTTCTACATGGAGAGTGCCTTACTGTAACCGGGAAAACTGTTGCTGAAAATTTAGCAAACGTCTCTCTTCCGTCACAAAATCAGGATGTAATTCACGCCATGAAAGATCCGATTATGGCCACCGGCCCTGTCGTAATTTTGAAAGGAAATCTCGCTCCTGAAGGTGCTGTAGCCAAAGTTAAGGGACTGAAAGTTTTTGATCATAGCGGTCCGGCTCGTGTTTTTGAAAGTGAAGAACAAACTTTCAAAGCTATTGAAGACGGTAAAATCCAAGCTGGCGATACTATTGTAATTCGCAATGAAGGTCCAAAAGGTGGGCCGGGTATGCGTGAAATGCTTGCCGTCACTTCTGCTCTTGTTGGTAAGGGGCTTGGCGACTCAGTTGCTCTAATCACTGACGGTCGTTTCTCCGGTGGCACTCACGGTCTGGTAGTAGGCCACGTTGCTCCCGAAGCCTATGTAGGCGGTCCCATCGGTCTATTAAAAGATGGCGATACTATTATCATCGATTCCAAAAAGAAATTACTCGCCGTCGATCTCTCACATGCAGAACTGACTGCGCGCCGCACCGCTTGGCAAAGGCCTGAACCAAAATACAAACACGGTGTTCTTAGAAAATATATTGAAACAGTCTCTTCACCAATGTATGGTGCGGTAACGGATAGATTTGATGAATAACTATTATTAAATTATACACATATGGCAAAAATGCAATTTGGCAGCATGGAAGAAGAAATTGTAACCCGTGAGGAATTTCCCCTGGCAAAAGCCCGGGAAACCCTCGCAAGTGAAACTATTGCCATCCTCGGTTATGGCGTACAGGGACCCGGTCAAGCCCTAAATCTTCGCGACAATGGGGTAAAAGTAATCGTCGGCCAACGCAAAGGTACGCCTTCTTGGGACAAAGCCGTTACCGACGGTTTCGCTCCCGGCGAAACTCTTTTTGATCTCGAAGAAGCCGCCGCCAAGGCTACGATTATCATGTATCTTTTATCCGACGCCGGTCAAAAAATGCTTTGGCCCCAAATAAAACCTCATCTTACTAAGGGTAAAGCCATTTATTTTTCCCACGGTTTTTCCATCGTTTTTAAAGAGCAGACTAATGTCATTCCACCTGCTGACGTTGATGTAATTCTCGTCGCCCCAAAGGGATCGGGCCGCTCTCTCCGCACTCTTTTCTTGCAAAAGAAAGGCTTGAATTCCAGTTTTGCCATTTTTCAGGATGCTACCGGCAAGGCCAAGAATCGCGCGCTGGCCCTCGGCATTGCGATTGGTTCGGGATTTTTATTTCCAACCACTTTTGAAAAAGAAGTTTTGAGCGATCTTACCGGTGAACGTGGCGTACTCATGGGTGCGATTGCCGGACTGATGGAAGCGCAATTTAATTTGCTCCGCAAAAAAGGCCATAGCCCCTCGGAAGCTTTCAATGAAACAGTAGAGGAGGCTACCCAAAGCCTTTATCCGCTTATTGGCGAAAATGGTATGGATTGGATGTTTGCGAATTGTTCCACCACCGCACAGCGTGGTGCTCTCGACTGGCGTCACAAATTCCGTAAAGCGGCTGAGCCTGTTTTTGAAGAATTGTACAACAGCGTCGCCACCGGCAATGAAACTAAAATTGTCCTCGCGGCTAACAGCGATCCGGATTATAAAGCAAAATTAAACAAAGAATTGGCAGAAATGGCCAGCCAGGAAATCTGGCAGGCCGGCAAAGCGGTACGCAGCTTGCGCCCAGAAACAGGCAAGAGCGGACCCGCCATGACATCCCTCCCAAGCTCGTCATGACAATTGCCTGACATGTCTTAGGAAGTCACCTGCCACACTCCGCCACCACTCATTCAATCTCACCATCAAATGCATACAAATAATTCACCCGCCCGCCCACCAGCCAGCACCACCCCCACCCTCCATCTCGGCTCCGACATCTTCTGTAAAGCCCTCGTGAAAGAAGGCATGGATACCATGTTTGGCATTCCCGGAGGTGTAGTGCTGCCGCTTTATGACAAAATAAATCAGTACGGTCATCAAATCCGCCACATTCTTCCTCGTCAGGAACAGGGCGGAGGTTTCGCTGCCGATGGCTACGCCCGCGCCACGGGCAAAGTCGGTGTTGCCCTGGGCACCTCCGGTCCCGGCGCCACAAATCTCATGACCTGTATTGCCAATTCCATGATGGATTCCATTCCTACTATTTATATTACCGGCCAGGTTGTAGAAGAATTTATCGGCACGGATGCTTTTCAGGAAACTGATGTTATCGGCATGACTATGCCGATAGTTAAACATAGCTATCTTGTAAATCAAGCCAAAGAAATTCCGCGCATTGTGAAGGAAGCTTTCTACTTGGCTCGCAGCGGCCGTCCCGGCCCCGTACATATCGACCTTGTAAAAAATGTTTGGTTTCAGGAAGCTCCCTACGACGAAAATCCGGAAATGAATCTTCCCGGCTATAATCCAATGCCGGAAATTTGCTCCGATCACGACATTCAAAAACTGGACAAAATTCTCAGCCGCGACGATATCCGCCCGATTGTAATCGCCGGTCATGGTGTGGAAATTTCTCGCTCCCAGCCACAGCTCGTGGCTTTTGCCGAAAAACATAATCTACCAATTGTTAACACTCTTCTCGGCCTTGGTAGTTTCCCACAAGGGCATAAACTTTGGGCCGGCATGATCGGCATGCACGGTGACGCCTCGGCAAATTATGCGCTGCATAATGCCAATCTTATCATCGGCATCGGTTGCCGTTTTGACGATCGTATTACCGGCAAGCTCGACACTTTTATCAAAGGCAAAACTTTCGTTCATATTGAAATTGACCCTTCCGAAATTGGCAAAATCGTACCGACTGAATTAGCACTTCCCGGCGACATAAAAGATGTTCTCACCAGAGCCTCAACCCTCCTTACCACACACGACTATCCGGACTGGTGGGCTCAAATTCATAAATGGCGCAGCATTCACGGTTTTCTCGATTTTACTTGCAACCCCGAAGCGCGCCCCGGCTATCTCAGCCAGCCGCGCATCATTAAAATGCTTTCAGATATTACGCAGGGCGAAGCCATTGTTGCCGGTGATGTCGGTCGTCATCAAATGTGGCTCAGTCGTTTTTATCGTTTCAAATATCCAAATTCTCATCTTTCTTCCGGCGGTCTCGGCTCCATGGGCTACGGCATGCCTGCGGCCATGGGTGCGAAAGTTGGCTGCCCGCAGCGCGAAGTCTGGTCTGTCAGCGGTGATGGCGGTTTCATGATGAATGTCCAGGAAATGGGTACGCTCGCCGAATTTAACATCCCGGTAAAAATGTGCATCATGGAAGACGGCGCTCTCGGCATGGTTCGTCAGTGGCAAAATCTTCTTTTCAAAGGCAATATTTCCCATTCCGAATTTAAAAATCCGGACTTTGTGAAATTGGCTAACGCTTTTGATATTCCCGCTTGGCGCGCCCGCACATATGCGGAAGCCGAAGCGGCAATTCACGCCGCCAGAAAAGTCGACGGACCCGCTTTAATTACTTTTATGGTTGATCCGGACGAGCACGTTTATCCGATGGTTCCGCCAAATACCGCCCTCGGCGATCAGGCTCTGCGCGACGAAGATCTCCTCAAGGACAAATCTCATAAATATAAAAAAGATGACTTACTACAGGGTCACACTTAGGGTTACCAATGAAGTTGGCGTGCTGGCCAGAATTGCTACCAGACTGCGAAAATTCGAAGTAAATATTCGCTCACTTGATGTCGCCCCCATTGATGAAAAAGAAACTTTTTCCGATATTCACATGGTGATTTCCACCCCCCGTCAAAGCATCCGCACCGTCATGAAAAAATTGGAAAGCCTGATCCCGGTAACCGGTGTCTACTACGAAAAGATAGAAGATTAATTTTAACATCATCTGGTTCTGCCTGGAATGGATGTAAAGAATAAGTGCTCAAATAAATTTGGTCTAAATTCGGGCTCGGATCCCCTCTAGAATGGAGCCACCTGTCGGATTTGAACCGACGACCCACTGTTTACAAAACAGTAGCTCTACCACTGAGCTAAGGTGGCCCAACTGCACATTTCACGCAGAAAGCAGCGGAATTCTATTTTAAATGATCCTGCCTGTCAATTTTTCTTTCTTCACCCTCCTTCAATCACTCACCGGATAATGCTATTATCACTCCGTGCTCAGTAAAAAAATCATAAAATTAGCTTTCAACAAAATTATTTTTGACGAAAAACTTTCCAAACATTCTACTTTTCAGATTGGTGGACCGGCCGATTTCTTTTACGAACTCAATCAAACTGATGAACTTGTTCCCCTGCTGAAATTTTGTAGAAAAAATCATCTCCCCTATTTTATTTTTGGCGGAGGCAGCAATATTCTTTTTGACGATAAAGGTTTTCGCGGCTTAATTATAAAAATTAAAACCAGAAAAATCACAATCAATAATGATCTTACCGTCACTGCTGACGCCGGCATGGCAGTCGCCAGTCTAATTCAGTTTACAATTGAGGAAAATCTGTCCGGCTTGGAATCCTGGATTGGTCTTCCCGGTACTGTTGGTGGTGCTGTTCGCGGGAATGCCGGCTGCAATGGATTGGAAACGAAACAGATTCTAAAACATGCTCAACTTTTAAATCCTAAAACCTGCAAAGTTCATCGGGTTGGCAACGATTATTTTGAATTTGATTATCGCTACAGTAAACTAAAAAAGACTCAAGAAATTGTTCTGACAGCCACTTTTCAGCTTAAAAAACGTGAAATGTCGCCCGCCGAACAGCACCACATGATTAAAAGTCTTCAGAAAACCCGTATTTCCAAACAACCTTTTGGTGCCAGCACGGGATCATTTTTCAAAAATCCATCTCCCGACCAGTCAGCCGGACTATTGATTGAAATGGCCGGTCTCAAAGGTAAAGTAATGAATCATGCTCAAATCTCCCCCAAGCACGCCAATTTCTTTTTAAATCTTGGCGGTGCTAAAGCGGCAGATATTCTAAAGCTGGCTCGCTTCGCTCGCCGCACCATACAGCGCAAATTTGACATTGCCCTGGAGGAAGAAGTCCAAATTCTCTCCACTAAAGCTCCGCAAAAACTCTAAAATGTCAATCGACTTCCTTGCAAAAAAATCCTCGTCTTTGCTATAATACTAACAAGTAAAAATTTAAATTTTCCTATGAAATCAAAAAAACAAATTATCACACAAGCTTTGATAGTATTAGCAATTATGGTTGGTACGCTTAGTATGTTTAATCTGGCCGCTCATGCCGCAATTCTAAATTCTACCGATGTTCCGGGGGTAATTACCGACGCCACTGGAGGACAAACCTCTCTGCGCGGACTGGTTCTCACGATTATAAATTACTTCCTTGGTTTTCTTGGACTTTTGGCTGTTATAATGGTGGTCTACGGAGGTGTCACCTACGTAAGTTCAGCCGGTAACGACGAAGCTGTTGGTAAAGCCAAGAAAATCATTATGTACGCATTGATTGGTATTGTGATCATTCTTCTTTCATTCGTAGTTGTAAAAGCCGTTCTCGGCGCAGGTACAGGTACGGAATGAAAGCCCGAGCGAAGCTCGGGGCATTGGGAAATGACTACTTGAAAGCCTCCACACGGGGGCTTTTATTTTACTCCCTACGTCAGTGCCATCTCCTCCATAGTCCTTTTTTCTTTCACTTTTTCCTTCACCATAGCTAGGTCATCCTTCACTACAATTTTTTCCGGTAAAATTTCCAGAATATTTTTTGCCGGAATCACGCGACCATCGTATCTAATCAGTCCCAAAATATCCCTCGCCACAAAAAGCTTTTTCAAATCCATTAAATTACTATCTATCGAATAATCCACTACTTTGCCTAAATACTTTCCATCCTTGGTTTCCACGCGATTATGAAAAATTCTGCTGCCGCCCTTTTGTACCATCTGCACTCTCAACACATCATCGCCACTTATAATCTCCTCCCTGCTTCTGATGTGCAGTACATCATGCCAGGACAGCACATCCATCGGAGTAATAATAAGATTTTGCCCAACATTAACGACAAAAGCCAAAACCTTACCACTTTCCTGATCTACAACCATGTCTTTCACCGTAGTCAAAGCCCTAATACCGTCATCCTCCACCACCGGCATTCCTACTATTTTAGTGTAAAATCTTTCCACGTCGCCATTATACAAAAAATTCGCTTAACAAGCATCCGCATATTGGCTACAATCATCGGGTCGTCGGGGTTTACCCCGATCGCAGCATCGGGGTGTGGCGAAGTTGGCTATCGCGCCTGGTTTGGGACCAGGAGGCCCTGGGTTCAAGTCCCAGCACCCCGACCATTTTATAAATCATAAAGATCTTTTAAGTATGGACCTGTATGAGGCATCTCAACTCTTCGCTTTTGCCAATCCTTTTTGAAGTCTGCTTTATTCCATGATTTTTTCATTAGCCATCGCGAGAAAAGCTTGCATACATCGTCATCCCCAACATAAAAACCAACACCTCTTTGAGATAGAAAGGCTTTAAGAAATATTTTTATTAATGAACTTAATCCTATTCCAAATTGTGATGCACATTTGTCTTGAGCCATTTCATACAAATCTTCATTTAGACGAATATTAAGTTGTTTCTGTTTGATCATAATTTTAAGTTAAAAATTATTCCGGTACTTTTCCTTGTGTTCCCCTCCACGTCTATGTGCAAATGTATAGCATCGTGCTACCAAAATGCACAAGGAATTTGATTTGAACATATACTAGCCAAATATGAAAAATTTGCTACCACCAAAGCGCCAAATTACCTCAGCCATCCCTCATATTTTTTCAAAATGCAAATATTGTTAATATTTGATATATTTTGTCCATGTCCATTACCCTGATTCTTCTGGTAAAAATTATTCCTCTCTACATTCTTATTGGAATTGGTTACCTCGCGAACAAATTTCTGCTTGTAACCAAAGAGGGAATAGCTCGCATGTTGATCTATGTTTTTTCACCGGCCGTGGTATTTCTGGGAACAGTTCAGGCGAAAGGGAGTAATGAACTTTTCTTGATTCCGATAATATTTTTCACTATCGGAACCTTGCTTTGTCTTTTGACTTATTTTTTCGCCAATAAAATCTGGTCCGACGGTACGGAAAAAATTGCCGCCTTCGCTGCTGGCACTGGCAATACCGGTTATTTTGGCTTGCCTGTTTGCCTGGCTTTGGTTGGTGATGAGGCTCTAAGTATTGTTGCCATGGTTAGCATCGGCTTAATTCTTTTTGAAAATACCGTTGGTTTTTACACCGTGGCTCGCGCTTCCCACACCGCTCGCGAAGCTTTCAAAAAACTTTTATGCCTGCCCTCACTTTATGCCTTTATTATTGGCATAATTTTGAACTTTTCAAGCATCACCCCCGCTCTCGATGTCCTCAATTTTTTCAACATTTTGAAAGGTGGCTACGTCCCCCTTGGTATGATGGTTATTGGTCTTGGTTTAGCGGAAATTACCATGAGTCATGTAGATTGGAAATTTGCTTCATTAGCACTTTTTAATAAGTTTATATTGTGGCCGGGAATCTTTCTCGTCTTAATTTACTTGGATAAAAATCAGTTTCATGTTTTTAATCAAACTGTATATTCCGTGTTGCTCATTGAGTCTCTGGTACCGGTTGCTGCCAATTGTGTCAGTTATGCTACCGAGCTCAAAGCCCAGCCGCAAAAGGTGGCACTGGTTGTAGCCGTAAGCACTTTAATAGCCTTATTTTACATTCCGGCCGCAACTGCATTTCTATTATGAACAAGAATACCCTCCAGCCTCACAAAGTGCGCGGCCTCAAAGCAATGCTTCCACACGGCGGCCTTCCCGAAGTCATTTCCCCTTACATGCTGGATTTGATAAACAAAACCGGTGGAGCAAAAGGACCCCTCGGCCTGCAATTTATCGCCCAGCCGAAAAAAGAAAAACGCTTCAGTTATATAAAAAAGGGCCTGCCCGGGCACATGACGGGCCTGCCCGGGCCTCAGACGATCCTCGATCCTCTTAACGAAGACCTCCACGAAATTGCTCCCGGCGTAATTTATAAATATCGCGGAAAAATTGCCAAAAATGGCCAAGTGACACAATACGGTCGTATTCTTTGGACTGTCACGCGCCTTTGTGCTACCTACTGCCGTTTTTGTACCCGCGGCCGCGAAGTCGGCCTGCCTGCCCGGGCATACGACGGGCCTGCCGCACATGCCAGGCCTGCCATCGTCAATAAATTTTTCCTCTCCGACGACGAAATCAATCAAGTGTTCTCTCTTCTCAAATTACACCCCGAGATAAACGAAGTTATTCTCTCCGGTGGCGATCCTCTCACTTGTCCCCAGCCTTATCTCACAAAAATAATTCAAGGCCTCGTAAAGCTCCAAAAACAAGGCTACGTTGATCTGATCCGCCTCGGCACCCGCCTCCCCGTTCACAATCCTTACGCCGTGCAAAACTGGCACTATAAACTCCTGGCCGAAATCAAAAATCCCTACGTTATGCTTCATATAAATCATCCAGCGGAGCTCACCAATGAAACCAAATCCACCATCTTCACTTTCCGCAAGACCTCCCTCGCCACAGTCCTCGCCCAAACCGTTTTACTCAAAGGCGTAAATGATTCCGAAGACATCCTTCACCAACTTTTCATAGACCTAACTAAAGAAGGTATTCGTCCGTACTACCTCCTGAATAACGACCCTGTCTATTGGTCCAGACATTTTACCGTCCCAATCAAGCGCGCCGCCAAAATCTGGGGTAAACTTCGTCCTCGCCTTTCCGGCATCGCCGACACCGCCAAATTCATCATTGATGTTGCCGATGGCTACGGCAAAGTTGCCATTCCCGAAGGGGACTCTTGGGACGTGGATCTAACGCATTTCCGCGATTTTAAAGGAAAAAAACACAAGACTTAATTTTCTCACTTAGTCGCCTCTTCAGTCACTCCCAGAATCTTACCAAGGTCAAAAAGCTCGGCACCCGCAGGCACCTCAACCTTAACATCCTTTTCTAGATCATCTTGCAGGAAGCCAATCTGAAATTTCATGCTCGCGTTAGCTGTTTCCTCACTTGGCGCAATAGTTGCTTTTCCCTCCAGTTTTCTGAACATTTTATCTTCCTTGCTCACCCATGCGCTACCTTTAAATTCAACCGATTTCATAAATTTATTGAAGTCTCCGAGATCCCTACTCTGACCTGAAATTTTTGATACTTCAGCTAAGTAGCTATTGAAAGCCTCCTTGTCCAATTCTACGGAATATTTCGTGGCCACTAAACTGCCAACTTTATCTTCACCCATATCCGTTACATTCTTGAAAAACTTGGTTTTTTCCACTAATTCCTTCAGCTGTTTCTGTTCCGGAGTCATATCCTTCTCGTCGATCGCAGCTGCATTAAATCCTTTGATAGCATCTGCCGGCAAAGCAATGTACCACCATTTATTCAAAAACGCAGCAACGGCAGCTTTGTACAAATCCGGCATTGAATCAACCTCTAATTTGTTCAAAGAAAAATAGGCATTTTTTTCAGCCACACGCAATTCTCCTCCCACGCTTTGTTCCTTTTCCCCATTCACACTGCCTTTACCGTCAATTTTCAGGGTGAATTTAGTATCACCACTGGTTCTCACGTCTACAACTCCACTTAAATCAATCGAGCCATTTAATTCTTTAAATTCAGCTTCCGCTTTGGCATTTTTGTCCGCAGTAACTTGACCGCTTAATTTCATACTATAGCTTCCGGACTTTACGTTATAAGAATTTACCATCGCCTTTTGCAGCTCTTCCTGAGCTTTTGGGTCATTCTTTGGCCCGCCGCAACCGGAGAGTATTGTCAAAGTTACCAATCCCAAAATACCAAGCTTCAAGTTTCCTGCTGCTTTCATAAAGATTTTGTTAAATTGTATGCTACAGGTCAAAATATTATTTCAATTAAGCTTGAAAGTCAACAAAACAGCCTCACTTTCTGGCCTTAATAATTTGATTTACCCACGCTCCATCTGCGTACACAAATTCTTCCTTTTCAATTCTAAATAAATTATTTTCCAAAGATTCGATCACGTCCTTGGGTCTATGATATGCCGATTTAATTACTATCGTTTCGCCATTTTTTGTTTTTAATTTTGGTGGTTTTCTTTGATTAACATTTGTCATAATAAAAACTCCGTTATCTTTTAAAACCCTATAAACCTCATCAAAAGCTTCGTCCAAAGTATCCAGATGAACGATTACAAAAGTTGCTATCACCATATCGAATTCTTTGTCCGCAAATGGTAGACTTCTTATGTCCGCTTTTTCCGCTCCCACCTCTGGAAATTTTTTCCTCACTATTTTTAACATTTCATCGGACAAATCTACAGCACTTATCGCCGCAACTCCTCCATTTTTCAAAAATTTTATCAGTCTTCCCGCTCCACACCCCACATCTAAAATTTTTTTACCCCTGATATTTCCCAGCATCGTAAAGATCACATCTCCTTCAAAAGTATCCAAATAGGAATGGTCTTTTTCATATGAAGCGGCATACAGATCATATCCTTCAGCCACTTCATGCAATCTGGATTTTAATTTTCCTTTGTAACTCATATTTATTGTTACTTGGTTCCCTCCACCATTACGTCCCCACACCATCACATCCTTGATCTTCAATTTACATCGCGCATCTTCTGCTGTAAATTAATAATTGATAATTGTAAATTGCTATGGGAGTTGGCGGAAAAAAACCAGCAATGAAAGAAATAGATGAGACCCGCAGCGCCGGTCGCGATGAAGCCTTTGAGAATATAATTAATCGTGTAAAGGCGGCTGGAGCAGAAATAGTTGAAGATAACACCATGCCTCTTTTTATCGAAATTGGCACGCAGGAATTTGAAATCGGTTACGAACGCATCGTTCAGTTTAATCTTGCCCGTTCCGATTTTAAGCTCTCCCGCCGTGTGGAAACGCAAATCATATCAGGAGAAGGTCATCAAAAACATCTTTCACCGGCCAACCCTCCCCGCATTAAATTTACTCTCCGTCGCAAGCCTGACAATACTCAGGATTGGCAAGTGGTGGATTTGGAGGATATGTTCTAGTATAGTTTTACCCAAGATATTCCCAATAGCACTCCTGGCAATAGATTTTGTACGGACTTTCGGCTGAATAGGTACTGATAATATCTTTACTACATTTGTCGCATTTTCGTTTGTACAATTTTCGCTCATTTCTTAAAGACAGCCTCCTCTTGCGACGACAATCCGGACAGTTTTCGGGCATTGGCAAAGCTTTTTTCTTATAAAAAGCCTGCTCCTGCGGAATGACTAGAAATTCTTTTGCGCACGCCTTACATTTTAATTTCTCGCTGTTTGCTGTTGTGTCCGCCATATATATTGATTAATAATTTAATTATTCTTCCATCGTCGCATTACTATCCTCATACGGATAAGTCGACGCCGGAAATTTCATGTATTCGCCACTTGCTAGCATCTCGCGCTTTATCTCCTGCACCTTTTCAAGATACTCCTCCTTTGAATATTTCTCATTAAAAATGCAATATTCCGCATGTTTCATGGAAAAACAGCCAAAGCAGTCGTGTGAATTGTATAAACTCTCGCAATGATCCAAATTTTGACTGTCAAAACAAGTCACGCAAAAGTTGCAATTATACAAATTCATCTCCGACATCACCTCGTAATTTAGCTCCGAATTATAATAAGAATTGCTCATGTCCATGCAGTCTTTTAGGGCTACACTATTATTGCAATATAGTGAATCTTCGCATTGTTTCACGTCGAAACACTCGTGAGCATTTCGCGAATTATAGACGTAATCACCCGTCGAATTTTCATTGTTTAATTGATGAGTGTAGAAATGTGGCACGCTTAATTTTACTTGTTCCAGCATCTCTACGAGCTTTTCCCGACTCAAATTCTTCTTCAATTCCGTCACTTTTTTCTCATAATCTTCACGCCCATACTGTTTATTTCCAATCATATATTTTTTTCTGCGCAACCCCGTGCAACCAAAACAATTATTACAACCAATACAGTCATAGCAATATTCGCAATCCGTACAATTGGCACAGTCCTGGGAAAAATTCACATTATAGGACTCAATTACATCCACGCAGTCATAGCAAAGCTGACATTTCTGGCAATAATCACAATCGGTAGAATCCGTTGAATCATATAGCCAAAACCCGTAATTGCAGCCTTCGTCATATTCACTGCCAAAAAGCAGATACGAATTTTTTGAATTTCCCGTGTAGCTCACGTAAGGACAATTTTCACAATTCACCGCCAACAGCCCAATCCTCGGCTGCTTCATGCGCACCCCCTCCATTTTTTTGATGTATGACATGTGAATTAATTATATTTGAATTAAACTCCCTGTCTATATCTCCTCCCCAGAAGCGGTTTCGCGATTCGTAAACCACTACCGGAAGCTATCGTCTGGAGGATTTCTCCGTTAACGTCTCGACAGCCTTGGCTCAATGAATATTGAATATGCTGTTCACGCGCTCCATTTGGAGAAATTTTTGCGATTTCGGCTGACCGAGGGTCTGTGTATTCATGTGTTTCCATGTAAAGGTTTGGTTAATTAACAAGAATACATTTTGAGTCATTTTCGACAAATCGGCAATAGCATGCGACTAGGCCTTGCTTTTATATCTTTCAATCTGTAATATCGGCTTGTCGATAACATTCCGACAACTAGAAATTTTGGGACAGCATAAATTTCCTAGCCAATAAAACGTTTCGCCAAAGGCGAAACTCCGCATCCTATGATTATTGAAACCCTCCGCAAAATCGGCTTTTCCGAAAAAGAAGCCAAGGTCTATATGCAGCTTATTCGCCTCGGTCCTCAGCCCGTTTCCACCATCGCCACAAAAGCCGAAATTAATCGCACCACCACCTACGACATCATCGGCACCCTCACCAAAAAAGGCCTCATCAGCTCAATCAAAAAAGGCTCTACTACCTACTTCAAAGCCCTCGACCCACAAAATCTTCTCAACTACCTCGAGCGCGAAAAAGTCGAACAAACTAAGAAGATAGAAAAACAACAGCAGGAAATTTCCGCCCTCCTCCCCGCTCTCATTTCTCTCGAAAATCCCGAATCTACCAAACCGAAAGTATCTTTTTACGAAGGTGAAAAAGGCCTCCGTCAAGCCTACGAAGACACACTCACTTCGCAAGAAACCATTCTCGCTTATGCCAACGTCGAAGAGATGCACAAGGGCCTTCCCAACTTTTTCCCTGAATATTATCAACGACGCGGCAAAGAAAAAAATATCCACATCAAAGCGATCTTTCCTGATAATAAAATTTCCCTGGAGCGTCACAGAAAAGACAAATCCGAAAACCGGGAATCCCTCATCGTCCCAAGCAAAATTTACAACTTTTCCCCCGAAATAAACATCTACGACGACAAGGTACTTTACGCTTCCTGGCGCGAAAAAATGGCCATTATAATAAAGTCTAAGGAAATCGCCGACTTCCACAAAAAAATGTACAAGCTCTGCTGGGCCCAGGCAAAAAAAATCCACATTGACCGCCGCCGCCGCCGTCAATAGCTCCATCCTTCGCCTACCGGGTACCCGGTCAACTCTGACTACGAAACAATCTTCGTATTTCCGCAAATCAATTTGCGCCGATTTTAGGAAAATTTTAAGAAAATTTTAGATTTGGTCTGTACAACAGAAAATGCGTCATAGGAAAACGCAAAAAATAAAATTCGCCCCGCTCAACATGCCCTAAAACTTTGAGCGGGGCAAAGCAAAAACCTTGAAAAATCCACCACCTTAGTATATACTCTAATTGCGATATATACTAAGTCCGCCACCAATGATCAAGAAAAAATATATGAGAATGTTGATTTCCATTCCTGATGATACATACAACACTTTCGTTCAAAATGTGCCAAATGGTCAGCGCAGCCAATATATTGTAAGTCTCTTGAATACCAATCTGAAGCCAAAAAATATTCAAGAAATTCCAAAAAGTAAGTGGAGCAAGCTTGGTGTACATATCAAGGAAGAATATACCCAGAAACAAATTAAACAAATGCTAAAAGATGCCTGGAATGATGTTGATCGATAGCAATATTTTATTTTCATTATTGCTTAAACAAAACGACTACAAGGAAACCGAAAAATTTTTCGATGCAATCGATCACCTTTCCTTGAAGATTAAAATACTTGATTTTGCCTTATACTCAATGACTATTATTTTTATGGGCAGAGGCTTACACGAGGAAATTAAAGATTTTTTGCGAACCCTTGATTCATCTAAAAATATATCAGTATATCACCCACGACCTTCGGAAATTTCCGAAGCCCTTAGCTTAAACGTAAACCTCGACTTCGACGACAAACTACACTATTACCTCGCCAAAAAGAAAAATCTCACTTTCATCAGCTACGATCAGGATTTTGATAAGACGGATCTGAAGCGCTTCACCCCCGCCCAAGCCTTAAAGTACCTGAATTTGTCATGACAATTGCAGTACAAATATATGGGAGAGAATAGCTTCCCCAGGACCCTTCATATCACCCCCAGCCCTTACCCCAAAATTTTCCTCGCCCACCCCTCCATTTCCGCCTCTTCCTGGTCAGTATTGTGATCAAAGCCCATGCAATGCAATAAACCATGCACAAACAAAATCGCCAGCTCGCGCTTCAAATCATGCCCCTTCTCCGGCGCTTGCCGCCCAGCCGTATCCACTGAAATGAAAATATCTCCCACGATAATATCCCCCGGCTCCTTCTCGTAATCCGTCACCTCCAAATAGGCAAACGAAATTACATCCGTAGCACTGTCTTTTCCCCGATATTCCTTATTCATCGCCCTCATTCTTCTGTCACCAATCAGCACCAAATCCACCTGCCCATCTCTCTTAAAAAGCTTCTTATCTATCTCCTTCCGCATAATCTTATACAGCCTCTCCAGATATTTTTTGAAAAATGCCTCCCCCGCCACTCTCCTCTTTGTTTCATTGTCAAAACCGAACTTTAGCATATTGTTTTTCTTAAAAGATAAGTCATTTTTTAAGCCATAAATCTTCATACGTTCTCCACTCTTTCACATTCATTTCCCAATAAGGATAGATCGCCACTCCGGCGAAATTTTCTTCTTCACTGCGAATATCATTCAAGCCAGCCACAATTCCTCGCAACCCATTTTCCACATTTTCCACCTGCGGGTCAAAGTTTTTCGTCAACTTGTCATACGCCGGAATTCCTACGAATACTTCCCGCCCATCCAAAAGATCCGTTAGCCATATAGTTTGTTCCTTTACCAGCCAGCGATAAAACCAGGATTTCTTAATACCGGTATCATAAGCCATTACTACGACCTGATCGGCATATTTTGATACATTTGTATAATTTACTTGAGTATTATAATTTTCCAGCTTTCGGAAATTTTTCACCAGCCACACAAAAGAATTTGGAAAAAATTCCGCCAGTGCCACCGAAATCTTCTTTTCTTTTGGCAAAATCCCACGCGTCTCTCTCAGTAAAGAGATAAAAGCCAGATCCTCATCCCAGACCGGTTCAATATCAAAATGAATCCCATCAAAGCCCACGAGCTGAGTCAAAATCATACTCTGCTTGGCAATTTCACGCCTCACCTTCTCCTCATCCAGATCTATTTTACTTCGAATTTGCCCCAGCCACGCTTGATAATGAATCTTTCCCTTCGTTGCCCTGGCCTTCTCTAGGAAATTTATCGCATAGGTATATGTCGCAGGATCAATAGTCCCATCTTGCCTAATCGGACCGGTATGCACAAAAACGGTATCAATCTGGTATCTACTTAAATTAGCCACCAGATTATTTACCTCTTCCCTGTCCTTATACTCCCCCACCCATTCATGACTTAGCCACACTGCATTGTGACCTTTGTTAAAAAAAGAACCCTTCTGATTGATACTAATACCGATTACATAATACCAAATCAAAAATAAAACCACTCCCACCATTGTCAAAAATACTACCCCCCTCCGGCCAATTTTTCCTTTAATATTCATGATAATAATTTTTCTAAAGCATTATAGACGATTATTCCGTAAGCCGTTGCCACATTCAAAGAATTAGCTCTACCCAACATCGGAATTTTTACCGCCATATCTGCATGCTCCATTACCTCATCATTAATACCATCCACTTCGTGACCGACAACAAAACACACCGGAAATTTATATTCAGCCTCATGGTAAACCCTGGCTCCATGAGCCAGTTCCACCGCCACTATTTTCACTCCCTTCTTTTTCAATTCCTTCATAACTTCCACTACACTGTCACGATGTTCGAAAGGAACCAGCTCTTCCGCCCCCAAAGCCGTTTTACTTATCTCCTTACGCGGCGGGCAGCCTGTGATGCCACACAGGTATAGCTTTTTTACCAAAACCGCGTCTGAGGTCCTAAAAATGGCTCCCACGTTATACAGGCTCCTGACATTATCAAGAATTACATATATAGGGTTGCGTTTTTTATTTTTCACCTTAGCTGCTGAAGGTTTGGTTTTAAGAATTTCCTTATGACTTAATTTTTTCATTATTACTACTCGCTTTTAAATATTTCATTGTCCTGCTGATTATATCATCTAATTCCTTCTCGGTAATATCATCATTCGGCCTAAAATATTCAGTCTTATCAACAATATTATGTTCCACCGCAAAGTTCACATAGCGCGGATACCACCACATACTAGGGATTTTGGCATTTACATCAAGGAAAGTGGTCTGCTGTTTCTGTAAATCTTCATAAGAACCAAGCGCCGCTATAAGTTCAAATTGGTATTTGGATTCCACTAAATTTCCGGCCCCGAAAATAATTTTCAAAGCCTCAATGCGCTTAATCGGTAATTTTGGACGGAAAGGACTATTGGTTTCATTTATAAAGCCATTAACAAGCCCCAACATGGTTGCTATATTTACATTTTCATAATAGCTGCTCCCCGCCGCCACATCGGGATACAGTCTCAATTTCGGTTCAAGTTTAATTTTGCTATATGAAGACATCGCCAGAAAGTTGAAAAAGCAGAATTCCCGATGACTGTAGCAACTATCTATAAATTCCTTATTTTTCTCCTTAATTTCCATCCTGTCCACAATTATATTTACCAGCTCTCCTCTGCTCACCTTTTTATCATCGGATTCGAGCAGTGTCCTCAATTTTCCATAAGCTTTTCCATCCCCATGGAATAAGAAAACTTTGCCATTATCAACGGAATTTTCGCCATCGGCATATCTGGAGCCAACCGCAATATCGAGGTTGCCATCTTTATTAAAGTCGAGAATCGCCAAAGATGAGCCAAACCAATCATCATAATGTTCTCCATGGATAACAACATCATAATCATGATTACTTAAGGAATAATGATTGCTAAGTGGCTTATCAGAACTATATATTATATAAACCCTGCCTTCCTCCATGCTTTTGCCTGAGGCAATTCCCGGCGCCCCAATGACGACATCCGCCTTGCCATCAAGATTAACATCTTTAAGCAGTAAGCTTGCTCCGGGAAACGTCTCCCCTGCCGGCTCATCAATCACCACATCGGCAATTTTTTTAAACACACTTTTACCTCCATAAAAAATAGAAATTTTGGCATCCGAACGTTCCCCCTTATAAGGAAAGGTTGAAATGGCCAAATCATCATAATTGTCACCATTGACATCTCCTGTGTCCAAGGCAAAACCAAACCAGTCTTTTGTATTCGATCCGCTTATGAATAGGCTAAAGCTATCGGTATATGAAGAAAAGGGGTCGTTTTTGAAAATATATACTTTACCGGCTTGCTGCTTGTTCTCAGTATTTGCATTATACGCCCCAACTACCAGATCATTTTGATTTCTGGAGATTATGTGGCCACCACTTATTACTGAGCCAAATTTTTCCTTATCTTCCTGTGCGTAAAAAATATGGTTTGCATTGGAGGAGATGACTGACCTCGATCCGTAGTAAAGATATACCGCTCCCGATCTGTTAAACTCTGAGCTGGAAGCCAAAGGTGCTCCAACGAACAGGTCCTTAATTCCGTCATTATTTGAATCCATGGAGAACAATGATAGGCCGAATTGATCCCCATCCATTCCGCCTTTTAGCTCATCCATCGACAGGGCAGAGCCATTTTTTAGCTGACGGATAGTCAAGTGCTTGTACATTTGATTACGCAGATTTGGCGCACCATAAACGACATACACCTTACCTGCTCTGTCACCAATATTGGTTTGAGCATTATATGCGCCCATGGCAACGTCATCATATGAATCATTATTGAAATCGCCTACGGTCAATGATGTACCAAGCTGGTCACCCGAATTATCGCCGGAAAAATCAATATAATTGATTTGAACACCTTTATCGGTAGATCCAAATAACATTTTAACCGATCCGTTCCATTGTTTGCCATTTGAAGAGGCAAAGGGTGAGCCGCTTACCATATCCTCTATTCCATCATTGTCGAAATCGCCTGTGGCAATTGCTGCTCCCATCTGTTCTCCTGGTATATCCCCTACAAACTCAGCCTTCTGTGTTTCAAGAGAAGCATAGGATTCGAAAACAAGCTTCAAGGCGAAAACCTCGGCCCCTGTAGACAAAAATAGCAATATGAAAGATATAAATTTCAGAATTAAACCATTTTTTGAATGTTTTTTTGCGAACATTGATTTGAATAGGTGAGAGTTTAATTCATTATGCTTTCTCTGAATTAAGATGTAAAGACTACAAACCTAGACAGTAGTAGACAATGATAGTAGTATCTGACCAGTTGGTGTCTAGTACTTGTCTATACACTGGCTATAGACACTAGTAGACAATGCCTATGGAGACTGTCGACATCGAAAAAAGCTATAATTTAAGCCGTGAATCCGCCGGTAGATTATTAAAAGTGTCTACTAGGACACTAGACAGATATGTTCGCGCAAAAAAAGTGTCTACTCGTATTATCGACGGTAGAATATGGCTAAGTAAAAAGGAATTGGAGTCTTTCATGACCGGTAAAAACAGGGTGATTAAGGTGGATGTTGTAGACATGTCTACACCGGTGATGTCTATAGACAACACTGTGGACACGGTAGACAATTCTGCTACTTTTTGTCCAGACAATGTCGACACTGTGTCTACAAACTTTTTAAGATCTCGCCCCCAAGGACAAAATGATACCTACAAAAAATTATACAATGAGCTCAAGATTGAGCTTGAAGAAAAACAAGGTAGACTCGAAATTGCCAATTACCGCGTGGGGCAATTGGAGGCACAAGTAAAAAGTAGTATTCCCATGCTTGAATATCACCGGGAAAGATACGAAACCAAGAAGGCTGAGGATGAGTTAAAAAACCATCTCACTGAATCCGACAATCTGGTCAAAAGGCTTTCCTTGAGCATTAAATATGAAAAATTCAGCAAGCGTATTTTTTTGATAATACTTCTGATAATTTTGGCTTTTCAGCCGTTGTGGTTGCTGCTCTATTTTAATCCATCTTAACCACTTCCTTGGTATCCAAGCTTATTTTGGCATTAGGAAAAGCTCTTTTTAGTCTATCAAAAAGACCGCCTGGAGCTTGCAAAGAATTGGCCATGACGGATGATTCACCGATCGCTTCCAGAGTGTAGGGAGTAGATAAAATACTTCCATTCAAAAGTACTTGACCCTTGGGCAGAGTGTCAAAGCCGGCGGTCTGATTCACAATTCTTATACCATTTACAGATACGGATTGCGCACCTGTGCCAAAGATTTCATTCACCACGTCTATGATCCAGGGAGTGGTAATATTTCCACTGATCTGAATACTTATCCCTGAGCCGAATACAGCCGTCTTACCGCTTAATTTAGTATATTCATTGATTTCTTCCTGCACCACGCTCAGGGCTTTACTTTGATCATTTAACTGATCAATTGTATTGCTTAAGTCATCAACTCCTTTTCTTAGATCTTGATTTTTTTCTTTCAGTATTTTGATTTCTTGGAAAATATTACTTTCGCTGTCGCGCAATAGGGAATTATTCACGTTTTTCAAGGAATTGATCTGTATGACCGTGAAAAACCCTAAAATTGCCGCAGTTGCCAAAACTGATATTTTTCTGTCTAAAATCATTTTTTAACTATATTTATGTGGTTACTTTTTATGTCACCATTGAAAATTCCTATGCTAATGCCATTTTTCTTGGTAATTTCAAAACGAATGTTGGCCTTGGCTCTCCGTTGATAAATATCCGGCAATAAAACTTTGTTTAATAATCTTTGCAGCATCAGGTCGGTATCACCAACTGCGCTGATTACAAATGGTGAGGACACGTGAGAGTTGTTAACCAAAATCACTGTGCCTACAGCGAAAATTGGGCTTGTGGCAATGATTCTTTGGCCATTAACGGAAATGGCATCAGCCTTTGCGGCATTCAAAAGGTTCACAATGTCGCGTAGATCGGAAGCTTGAACCAAATCAATATTGGACACATCAATATCTTCAGCCCTATTTAATAAATGTCCGTCATCAATGGTAATTTCCAGTCCGGGACCCTTTACTTCAGTCAGTCCAATTGTTTGTTTAAGACTATCCAGTAAAGCGAAATTCGCCGTCTGAGTTCTGTTTTGTATTTTTTCCTGAGTGGTTTCCACTTCTTTGCGCAAAGAAACTATTTTACTTTGTAAATATGACTGCTCGTCCAAATAGCTCTTCAGCAAGGCGTTTCTGGCCTCGATTTCAGCACTCGGAAAATTCAACTTCAAAGGAGCTGAACTCAAAAATTGCCAGGTTAAAAGTGTTCCGGCCAGGATTCCAAAAATCAAAAATGTAGCCACGAAACGTCTTTTCATCAGTATATGTTAAGGCTTCTGCATACTAATCATCTTGTTTCCGTCTGTCTACAGCTGATGTTGAAGGGAAGCGCTCAATGTCAGCGTATTGATTGAGCATCTCAACCGCTGTAGACTACCGCCATGATTGCTTTGTTTGATTCAGGATATGGGGGCTTGACCGTCCTCAAGCCAATAATGGAACTTTTGCCACAATATGATTATCTTTATCTTGGTGATAGTGCTCGTGTGCCTTATGGCAATCGTTCACCCGAGACCATCAGGAAATTTTCCGAAGAGGCGGTGGAATATTTGTTCAATAGGGGAGCGAAGCTCGTTATTTTTGCCTGTAACACGACTTCGAGTGCCGCACTGCGTCATGTGCAGCAAAAGTATCTGAACGGCCCTAAAGAGCAGGATAAAAAGGTTCTGGGCGTGGTAATTCCCATGGCTGAGGAGGTAGTAAAGATCACCAGAAATAATCGCATCGGGGTGATCGGCACTCGCGCCACCATAAATTCTCAAGTTTACGAAAAGGAAATTGGCAAATTATCTCTAAAAATAAAAGTTTACCCCAAAGCTTGTCCTTTACTCGTACCTCTAATCGAAGAGGATTGGCACAAAAAGCCTGAAGCAATTTCCATTTTGAAAAAATATCTCAAACCGCTGAAATCTTGCAACATTGATACGCTCGTTCTCGGTTGCACCCATTACCCTTTAATGATCAAGGAAATTAAATGCATCATGGGACCAAAAGTAAAAATTCTATCTTCCGGTGAGATCACAGCCAAAAGCCTCAAGGACTATCTCGCCCGTCATCCGGAAATTGAAAGTAAACTAAGTAAAAATCCAACTCGCATTCACCCCGCACCCACCTGCTTCCTCACCACCGACGACCCCGCCAAATTCAAATCCTTCACCGAAAAACACTTTGGCATGAAAATAAAGATGCCGGAGAAGGTGGAGCTTTAAAGTTGTGAAATCCAATCTGTAAACCTGCCATAATTTTCGTGATATCACGTAAGGTTGGCACAAAATTCGGGGCACCCCGAATCTACCTACCGGACAGGCAGGCTTGCCTTGCCGCGCCCTGCGCCTACCCGGGTAGCCCCACCAGCCCTGGACTTTCTCAACGTTTCCAAAGTTGCTTTAACAGAAGGGTTTTCAGTATTTAACAGCACAACATCGCCACCAAAACTATTTCTCAAAGGCGTGACAAATTCATCGGCCCATGACGGTGTAAGCACGGCAACTCCTTCAAAATCTATTTCTATTTTTTCGCCTGGATCCACATCACCCATTAATGGCTGCAGTGAGAGATAGGCTTCCTTGCCTGCAGGTCTGGAAATCAAGGTTGTTCCAAATTTTTTCAAATAGATTTTCATAGATTTTTGTTTAGTAAGTAAGTATTGCAACGCATCCGCGAAATTGAAGATTTGTTGTTTTTACATTTAATTCAGCCGCACCGTGCTTAATTTCCAGCTCAGCATTCCCAGAATAAAACTGTAACCGAAACGGATTTGCCAGCACAACATCTTTTACGAATTTTAAGCCATTACCGCGATCTTCAGGTGCACGTCCAGAAATATATTGTGTAAAAGCTATTTTCAGAGCTTCTGAATGAGTTTTCAACTTCGGAACAACACGTTCCAATGTTTTTAATATTCCCCGGCCGCGATCCGCCAGAAATATTTGGCGTTTATTAAGATCATAAGCGAAAAAGATTCCCGGAACATCGGGCCAATTACCAATATTGTGATTATATGAATTGTTGCCGATTTCTCCTGTTACAGCGATAATCAGCGGGAAAATTTTTTTCAGTTCCGGTAGTCGTTCCAATTGCATGCTGAAGCTTTGAAGTCTCGCGGAAAAAACGTCATTTGTTTCACAATAAAAAGATGACGAAATTGGAATTGGTGAAGAGGCAATAACCCACGCGCGTGCCATTGCTGGAGGATCTTCCTCATCAATTTTTTTTGGTTTCTTTAAAAAATTTTCAATATCTTCGCATCGATAGTAGCGCTTACTCGTCGGAGAAGGACGAAAAGAAGGTAATACACCGTTTTTATCCCAATTTCGAAGATTCGAGATAGATACTCCGATAAACTTTGCTGTTTCCCCTATAGACAATATTTTTTTTTCCATCCTTGAAAATTATGACAAAATCTATCAGAACCTAGTAAAACCTATGTAAATATACTAAATTTCGAACCTAAAGTCAACACCACGTAAACCAGCCGGTATTAACCTTGTATTTTAGGAGTCGGAGTGCTATTATACAAGCATAATCTATCACCGTAATCCCTCACCATGATCCCACGCGCCCTCAGCAACGAGATTAAAAATGCCCTGAAACACTATCCTGTTATTGGACTCTTGGGCTCCCGTCAGGTTGGCAAAACTACCCTGCTTGGGGAACTAAGAGGAAACTTAAATGGCGAGCTTGTCTACCTGGATCTCGAAAAACCTTCCGATTTGGCCAAATTGAAGGAGCCGGAGCTCTATTTTAACAGCAAGAAAGAAGTGCTTTTTGTGATCGATGAGATTCAACGTATGCCTGAACTCTTTCCGCTGATCCGGGTTTTTGCGGATGAAAAAAAAATAAATGGTCAATTTATTGTGTCCGGTTCGGCTTCTCCACATCTTATTAGAATGGCTTCCGAAAGTTTGGCCGGCAGGGTTAAATACTTTACCTTGTCTCCTCTTAATCTTCCGGAACTTAACGGCCTATATGGAACCGATGTAGACATCATAAATCGATTATGGATCCGGGGTGGATATCCTCGGAGTTTTTTGGCTGAAACGGATGCAGATAGTCTGGACTGGCGGATGAGCTTTATCAAAACCTACCTGGAACGAGATATTCCTCAATTGGGGCTTCGCATTCCCTCTTCCCGGCTTGGGCAATTCTGGACTCTTTTGGCGCATATTCACGGCCAGGTATGGAACGCCTCCCCCATTGCCCAATCCATGGGGCTGAGCGGCAAAACGGTGAGCCACTACTTGGATGTTTTGGAGGATACATTTCTGATTCGAAGACTTCTTCCTTATAAGGCTAATGTCAAAAAAAGACTGGTGAAGTCTCCCAAGATTTATTTTGTAGACAGTGGACTTCACCTGGCTTTGCTAAACATACAAAATATGGACCAGATTTTCTCAAATCCTATTCAGGGCGCTTCATGGGAAGGTTTTGTTATTCAACAAATTTTAGAACAAAAGCCAAAAGATTGGAGTGCTTATTATTACAGAACTCAAGCTGGATCCGAGGTGGATCTGATTTTAGTCCCTGCACAAGGAAAGCCCATACCAATCGAAATTAAACGCAGCTTAAGCCCCTCCGTTGGACGCGGCTTTAGGGAAGCTTTGCAAGACGTAAAGGCTGAGAAAGGATACTATGTTTATCCTGGCTTGGAGAATTTTCCCTTGGACAAAAATATCACAGCCATCGGACTTGAAGACATTCATGTGCTATTTGAAGCAAAATCAGGATGAAATTTGTAACTCACTCCCACTCAATAGTTCCCGGCGGTTTATTCGTAATATCATAAAAAATTGCTGTCACACCTGCTCCGCCTGCTCCGATCGAAGCATCGGAGGCCGCAGCGTCGGAGCCCTCCACCGCTTTCAGTCTTTTCACCAATCCTTCCAGCTTCGCCCACTCCATTTGATAAAAATTAGCCGTCATCGCTTCCTCGCTGCACACCGGACGAAGCACGATGGATTCACCTGCACCGGCACGCCTACCACCACCCTCGCCATCCCCGCCACCACCACCCCTATCACCCTCACCCTCACCACCTGCGCTATCCCCACCCCTATTCACACCCACAGGAATCAGCACGGTAGGGAACTGCCAAATCTCTTTGTCAATTCCAGCCTCGATTATGTAGTCCATAACGACCTTATCGGCCTTTTGGATAGTCACAATTCTTTGACTAGTCAAATACGAATCCGCCACCACGAAATTTTCAAAATGATCTGGAAAAAGCCCCCAGACCACACGATTTATTTCCGGAAATTGATTAGTCAGCTGAGTAGATAACTTGGATAGGTCACCCCATTCCAGTGGCTTGCCATAAACCACAAGCGGATGTTTATAAGTGCGCTCATCACCCTGCACCCCCACACTTTTTATTGGCAAAACTCGCGCCTTCAGGCCACTTGTTCCACCATCACCACCAAATCCCGCCAAAAATTCATTGATCCTCTTTTCCACATCTTCCACACCTTCCGGATAATCCGCCCCCCTTGCACACAAAGTCCTCACCGCCAACCCCGGCCCAGGGAAAGGATGTCTTGCCACCATTTTCTCAATCAATCCTAATTTTCTACCCACCTGCCGCACCTCGTCTTTGTAAAGCTGCATCAATGGTTCAATTACTTTTCCTTCTTCCGTCAATTTCTTAATCCTATCTACCTGATTATGATGCGTCTTGATTTTATCGGCATGTTTCGTGCCGCCACTTTCAATCGTATCGGGATAAATCGTACCCTGGCCGAGCATCCATTCATCCGGATTCAAATTCAAATCCGCCGCCACCTTAGCCTGAATGTCTAAAAATAAATCTCCAATAATTTGACGTTTTTTCTCCGGTTCATAAACCCCCTTCAGTGCCTCAAAATACTCACGACTCGCGTCATACACATGCAAATTCGTCACTCCCACAGCCTTCAAAGCCGCCTCTACTTCATTGCGCTCGTTCATTCTCATGAAACCGGTATCCACAAAAAGACCGTATACTCTTTCTCCGCCTAGAGCCTTATCCAAAAGCAAAAACGCCACCGTGCTATCCACGCCGCCACTAATCATCAGAAACACTTTTCTCGTCCCCACCTTCTCCTTAATTTCCCGCAAAATATCTTCAATATAACTATCGATATTCCACTCCCGCTTCGCCCCCGTCACCTCCACAAAACTCTCCAAAATTTTCATCCCGCAAGGCGTGTGTGTCACTTCCGGATGAAATTGCAGACAAAAAATATTTTTTTTAAAATTCGCCATCGCCGCAATCGGACAGTCATCCGTAGCCGCCACTAATTCAAAGCCTTCCGGCATTTTAGTAACCTGATCAAAGTGACTCATCCAGACATTTTCCTCTTCTTCCACGTCTTCAAAAACACCTTCGCGTTTTTCAAAATGAACCACCGCAGAGCCGTATTCCCGCACGCTACCCTTTTCCACCTCACCTCCCAAACTATAAGCCACCAACTGATGTCCGTAGCAAATCGCCAAAACGGGAATCCCCATTTCGAAAATTCCCACATCGCATTTCGCGCTGTCTGGCGCACTCACGCTCGCCGGCCCACCGGACAGAATCACCCCCGAAAATCCTTCCAAATCCTTCGCCGCCGTCGTCCCATCCAAAATCTCACTATAAACACCTAATCTTCTAATGCGATTAGCAATGAGATGAGCATATTGCCCGCCAAAATCCAAAACAGCAATTTTATCCACCTCCTAATTCTACAAAAAAAGCTCGCCATTACAAAGCCCTAAAAACGGCCGACCACAGATTAAAGTTGACAAAACACTAAAATCCCTTTAACATGCGCAACCAATATTTAAATCTCAATTTTATGGAACACTCACGCCAAGAATTTGCAGAAGATCCAGCTTCTCAAAAGGCAAAGCTGGCCTACGATGCCCAAGGTCTTGTAGCTAAGGCCGCAAAGCTGTCCCAGTTAAGTGGAAAACCGGTTGATCCAATCAGTTTGGCTCAACGAAAAACCGACTATCAAGATGATCAAATAGGCAAGTTGATAGCAGCTATTGCCAAAGAGCAGGGTGCTGTGAATCCATCTATTGTGGAACAAACTGATCCGGCAGAAACAGCCATGGAAACCGCAGCAACCGCAATCCAAACAGCGAAAGTCCCTGCAGAAGCCCCCCGCCAACTCACACCCGAACAAAGAGAGTCGACGCTAGCTACCTTGGCAGCTCGTTTCAAGGCAAATGAATACCTCCATAAAGGAATCGAATGGACTAGAGTAAAAGCTTCGCTCGAAACTAAACCTGAAGCTCTTTGGAGCATCAATGAAATGGAAAAAGCCGGTCATGAACCTGATGTATACAACTCAGATAGAAGCGGTTTTGATATTGGAACATGTTCCCAAGAATCTCCGGCCAGTGGCAGAAATTGCGTATTTGATGAAGAAGCAGAGGAGTGGATGAAAACTAATCAACCTAATGAAAGATTCAATGGCAATGCAGTAGCCATGGCCAAAGCTATGGGCATTGACCTAATGGATCCAAATCTTTACAGGAATGTTTTACAAAAGAAAGGAAAATTTGATATGCAGACCTGGAGTTGGCTATTAACACGATTAGACATTAGGTCAACCGGCTATGCGCTCCATGGTTATAGTTACGACGCTGGCGTCAGCGTGGGTCAGTACGATGCTTTCTTTCACGCTGACTTTAGGTCTTGGCGCGGCTCGCTAAGGGTTGAATGGGCTGCTTAGTATTTAATCTTTAATTCTTTTTTTAAATTTTATCTTTTTCATTTTTTGGCCCGAACCTGACTGCCATAAAGCGTGCGCAACGAGGGCCTTTTCTTTCAACCTTATGATTACCGTCAGGCTGTTTATTTTTTTGCTCTAGGAGTTTACTCACCGGCCATCAC